>SYLG01000035.1 GCA_005808665.1 Planctomycetia bacterium
CCTGGCCTTGAACGATGCGTCGTATTGCCGCTTCCTGATGACCATGACAAAACCCTCCTTTTAATAGAAAAGAAAAGCTTAGCTGTCTGTCCAGTTTTTGGGGTCCACTACAATAAAGGCGCCACAAATTCCCGGAAATGCTCCACCACCACCTGGACCTTTTGGGCAATGTTGTAAGGGTGCAACTTCACCCATCCCATGACCCGCTTGAGCGCAGCACTCTTTTCCACCTCCTTTTCGTCCAGCTCCCTCCCCTCATGAGCCAATTGGAAGGCGAGCTTGTACGAGGTGTAATTCTGAAGCACATCGAGGATGAACCCCTCCTCAATCGCCTGGCGCATTGAGTAGACATGAAACGGATGGGGTACATTGTCCGCGGCCGGTTTGCGTTTCGGATCCGGCCGGGTGCCAAACAGCTCCATGGTTTTGTTTTTGGGAGTCGCGGTAAACGCCACAAAAGTGATCCCCCCATCCCGGACCCTCGATGCCATCTGGGCCAAAAGCAGGTCCTCTGTGCCGATTTCGCCCCCATCCTCAAGCTCGGCTAGCTCTTCAGGACCAAGCAGAGCTTTGAGCTTGGATGCAGCTTCTCCCGTCTGGGAGCTATGGGCCTCATCGGCGATCACGGCAAAGCGTTTGTTTTGGGTCGCGGCCAATTGCCTCACCATCTCCAAAGCGTGGGGAAAAGTCTGGATGGTGCAAACCACCACCTTTTTCGACCCATCCAACGCCTCGGTCAATTCCTTGCTCTTGCTTCCTCCCTCGCCCTGGATCGAGGCCACCACTCCGGTCGTCCGCTGAAAATCAAAGAGGGCTTCCTTGAGCTGGGAATCGATGACTGTCCGGTCGGAAACCACAAGCACCGTGTCGAATACTTTTTTGTTCTGATCATCATGCAGCTCGGCCAAAAAATGGGCCGTCCAGGCGATCGAATTGGTCTTGCCCGATCCGGCCGAGTGCTGGATCAGATACTTGGTCCCCGGCCCATCGGCAAGCACCGCTTGCTGGAGTTTTCTCGTCACGCCCAGTTGGTGGTAGCGGGGGAAAATAAAGCTCTCCAAATTCTTCTTTTTGTCCCGCTTGGCGATGCAGTAGCGGCCCAGGATCTCCAGCCAACTCTCCCGTTCCCACACCTGTTCCCAAAGATAGGCACTCCGGTGCCCCCCTTTGGGATTGACCGGGTTTCCTGCCGCCCCATGGTCCCCCTGGTTAAAAGGCAAAAACCGGGTCGCGGGTCCGGCCAGCCTGGTCACCATATGCACTTCGAGGTTACTGATCGCAAAATGGACCAGCGCCCCCCGGGGAAAGGAGAGGAGCGGTTCGGCCGGTTTCCCCTTCGGGTTGGGGACCCGGTCAAAACGGTACTGGTCGATCGCATCGCCTATGCTCTGGGTGAAATCGGTTTTGAGCTCCGCCGTGGCGATGGGCACCCCATTGAGAAACAAAACCAGATCCAGGCAATTCTCATTGTGCAGCGAATAGCGCACCTGACGGACGATGCGCAGGCGATTGGAGGCGTAGCGTTTGAGAATGTCCTGGTTGATGGCCAGGGCCGGTTTGAACTCGGCGATTTTCAGGGAGCTTTTCAGACCCAAAAGGTCGATCCCCTGCCGGAGGATATCAAGCGTTCCCCGTTGGTTGATCTGTTCGCGAAGGCGGGCAAGCAGGGTTTCCCCGGCTTGGCTGCCATGGTTTTTGCAGAGCGTTTCCCAGGCCTTGGGTTGGGACTCCCTGACCCAGGCCAGGACATCCTTGGGAAAAAGGGCCAAAGCCCGGTCGTATTGGGCTGCCTCCCCTTCGGCATAGAGCCAGCCATGGGTAGCAAGGTAGTTGCAAATCTCGGTTTCGAAGTGGATTTCCTTGTGGAGGCCCATCAGATTCCTCGTGGGGAGGGTTCAAAACCCGGGTGGTACGGTCTTCGTGTCCTGGTTTCCATGGTCGGGAACTTTAACCAAGCCGAAGTCTTAGTTAAAGAAAAGGCGTTTCCTTTAACTAAGGAACAGCTTTAAGTAAGGTTCGAAGGAAAAAACGCGTCCTCTCTGATATCCGGTGATTTCAAAAAGAACCCCAATGCGCATCAGTTCACGGATTAAACGGTTTGCGGTCGGTGTTGCAATACCAAGAGCTATAGAGAGCTCGCTTGTTGTTATTATTGGCTTGCTGTATAAATACTGAAGCGCCTGAAGCGCAAGGGGCCCTCGTTTTCCCAGTCCTTGAACCAAAGTTTCCACTTCGGTGCGCAGGCGCAAAATTTTCTGGAAGACATCGCGCCCTTTGGTGGCCGTCTCCGCCACTCCGGCCAAAAAGAACCGGACCCAGTGAATCAGGTCGTTGCTGGCTCGAACCCGGGTGAGCGCATCGTAATAGCTGCCCCGGTTTCGTTCAAAAAAGTCGGATAAATACAGCGATGGTTTGGCCAATAATCCATGGCTTACCAGATACAGCGGAATCATAAGTCGCCCAATACGCCCATTTCCATCCAGAAAGGGGTGAATGGTTTCAAACTGGTAATGACTCAGGGCAATCCGAATCAGGTGTGGCACAGTGATGGTCTGATTGTGCCAGAATTTTTCCAAGTCACTCATCAGGTCCACCACACTATCGGGATGGGGTGGAATAAACGCGGCATCGGTCAGATTCGAACCGCCAATCCAGTTCTGGCTGGTCCGAAATTCCCCGGGGTATTTGTTTTCTCGGGGCACGCCCCGCATCAAAAGGGCATGGGTTTGTTTCAATAGCCTGTTGGACAGAGGCAAGGTTTTCAAGGCCAAAATGGCCCCGTTCATGGCATCAATGTAGTTGTGAACCTCCTGCCAATCATCCTTCTGTTCCGGTCCGATCTGCTGCTTGGACATCAGCACTTCGGCGATTTCCGTTTGCGTTCCCTCAATGCGGCTGGAAGTCTGGGCCTCCTTGGCGACATGCATTTGAATGAACAAATCAATATCGGGGACGATCAGGGAAAACGCGTTCAATTCCCCCAAGGCCCGATTGGCGTTTTCCAGCAGCAAATTGATTTGGGAATCTTCCCAAACACAGGGTTGGTTAATGGAACATGGCTCAAAGCTCTGGTATTGGAACCGTTGCGGGTGAATCCCTGCCCGGAAGGTTTCGAATTTCATGCCGCCTCCGAGGGGACCAGACCCCGCACATCGATTTGGC
>SYLG01000036.1 GCA_005808665.1 Planctomycetia bacterium
AAGTTAACGATTAGAAAACCAAAAACAAAGACAGCCACGAAAATAAAATCAATCACATTGCCCAATTGAGGTATATTCTTGTTCCAAGGTGGTCCCCTTTTCAATGAGCAAACTGGTCCCCATTTCAACGCTCGTTACCATAGATGGTCGCTGGTCCAATCAAAAGTTTTCCATTAAATTTATACCAATGACTTTCCGCACCTCTTTTTAGAGGTTGTGGCATATCCGGTGAAGCAAGCCCCACCTCGTCAAAAATGTTTCCCCAAAAACCTTTTAAATCGACAGAGGCGTCTTTTGCCAAAATGATGCGGGATGGTCCATTGGTCACTTCAAGGTCGAATAATTCCCGATCAACCGATTTATCAAGAGACATGGTTAGGGAACAATTTCGGCGGATCTGCACCAAACTACTGGTTATATTGAGTCCATCCTCAACCGGATTGGCAATGACAAGTTCATCAAGGGTAATCGAGGAATTGGTTACATCGAAACCATCATCACCTGAGAATCGGCTTTCCACGCCCTTGATTTTCCATTCCAATTCCCCAACGCCAATCACTGACAAGGCGTCCACATCATCCAAGCCATTACCATCACCATCGCCCCCAAGGGGGTCCTGACGGCCCAGGTGCGCTGCGACAATTCTGGTTGCCGTGAAGGACGAGGCTAGACCTTGTTTGGTCGAAGAGATATTGTCCTTGGTCCCAGGCCTTGTCGACCCACAAAAGAAAACCCCACCATTGTTTGCCTGGGCGACAGGAATGTTGGTATGGTCTGTCGCCCCAAAAGTAACGGTTCCCGCAACCATTCGCGAGCCGCTATCAAAAACCAAGGCACTGGTGCTAATATTTCGAATTGCCCGCAAACCGTTTCGGATTAGAATGGTAACCCCGTCCTCAATGGTCAGGGTTACCCCTGATCGAACATGGATTTCTCCCTCAATAATGTGCGTAACACCACGGATAAAAGTGGTATTTCGAACAATATCGGAGGAAATAACCATGGTCTTGGCTAATAACCCGGCAGGTTGCTTGGTCCAGGCAGGCAGGCTAAGGATTGGGACGATGGATCCTGCCGCAGAAATAAGGGACCCGCCTGTTCCTATTTGCAGGGTTTTCCCAAATTCAAATCTCGCAGCGTCAAGCTCTGGCTTGGTTGGAACGAATTTGAACGAGAGGGTTTTCACATTGACCAAATTGGTTCCAGGTTCAATCGCCACCAGCGTTTGTTTCCCATTAACGATCACTGGAAGTAGGGGAGAATTCCTGACCACGGTCACAGGATCGGAAAAATGGACATAAAACCGGATGAAGCCTTGATCGGTTCTCTGAGGATTGCTTTTAGGTGGTGGAACCCATTCGGAATTCACCGCAACAACCGAAACAGGTCGGGTGGAAGGGTTTTCCAAAAGGGATAAGGCTTTGGCGCGAACTTGGTGACCTGATTGTCCTACGGAAAATACAAAGGCAACGGGCAAGGACTCCCGAATGGGCTTGGTTAAGCCTAGGGAGGAGTCACCTTGAACCGAAAATGATCCCGTGAATGCATACACACCGTTTGGTGCTCCGGATTTGGCGAACCGGGAAAATTGGCCACCAGTTCCCATGGCAACATCCATCGTATTGGTAAAGTTTTGACCGTCGGAAACAGCCACAGAAATTGTCCGACGGATCTGGGCTGGATTCAACCCACCTATCGTATCGGTTTTCTCTCCAATCCGTAAATCCTGACCAGCGACCTGAAGGTTGACTTCCACTCCACCCTTAACCGGTGTAAATTTGGGTTGGCCAATTCCATTCCAATAGGTCAACCCTGTCAAAACCTGCAAGTCCAAGGTTTCTGCCTCGGGTATATTGGCCAATTGAATGCCAACCTTTGCGCCAAGGTTTGCACCTGTGGTAACAAGGCCGTAGCCAAATGCCCTCGCCTGGGTTTCAATCGCAAAACTGGTTCCATGAATGGGATCCATAACGGATGCCATGGTAGCGGCAATGGCGGGTACTACATTTTTTGCAGGGGCGGGTGTCGTGGTATTAGCCAGGGTTGGGAGGGATGTGATGGGTGACTTCGCTGGAACCTTTTTTGCGGGAATTGGAGCTGTTCTCACAAAGTGGAACCCATTCAGGAAGACCCCCTTGGTTGGGACCAATTTCACACTTCCGCTGCCAACCACAACATTGGTGATTCCGGTGTAGTTTCCAAAATTGACCTCGTAATTGGTTTTTCCTGTATTTCTACGACCAATGTTAATCGGGCCCATGGAGGACCCCGGGGCATTAACCAAGCCGATTTGAACCGGATTCACCAAGGGAAAAATGGTTCCAGCGGAAAGGACACCAAGAGTGGTAAGGGCGGGCAACCCCTTTGGTAGCGTAAGCATACCACCTACCTGAATGGCATTTCCAACCTCCAAAAGGGGGAGATTCAAGGAAGCGTCGTTTTGGGTGGTGAGGTAGCCAATGGAGGTGGCATTTTTGGCGGTAAGGCTTAGTCCTCCGTCTACCGTTAGGGAACCGAAGGTGATACAGGACCCACTTATGGCAAGATCAGCTGGGGCCAGTGAATCCTGGGATTCCACGAGGATATTGCCAACAATGGGTCCGTCAATCTCAAGATTGACCGTACCGCCTGCTGGGGCATTCTGAATGGTAATGGTTTCAATACCATTCGCTGAATCAAGCCTCAAACCACAATTGATCCCGAATGGGCTGAAAAGAACAGGCCCGATACCCTCAATACTTGGAGTGAATTTGACAACCTTGGTCCTAACCTGAACGGGGTTTCCGGAAACGACAAAAACGGCGCCAAGGGTTCGACCCTCAATGGTGATTGATTCAATGGCCGTGGCTGCCGTAAATGCCGAGGTAAGGATCGCATAGGAAAGCCCGATATTGTAAAGTGTCCCTGTTTGGGAATGGATTATCGTGATATTTCCAATCGACCCCGACCAAGCTGTGAAATTGCTAAGGACCACGGTATTCAGGCCCTGGGCCGCCTCATCCGCCAAAACCACTTGAATATCACCGATATTTGAGGCAAAAAAGACGGACCCGGAAATACCCGAAGCATTCCGTCCTGGAACTCGGACGGAAATGTTTCCAATGTCTCCCCGAACCCGATTATTCAAGGTCCAATCAAAGTCTGCTGTGAAAACCGATCCTGTGATTCCGGCCCCGATGGAGTTGACGGTTATATTTCCGATCCCGGCCGGAGAAGTAAATTGGGACAAATTGATTCCGACTGGCAAAAGAGTGAAGTTGCCGTTCCGCCCGGAATTAACCGTAATGTCGCCGATTTTAGCCGAGAACTCACCCTGGTCGAGGTCCAAGGCCAACAAAGCCGTATCAAATTGTGATTCGGTGATTCCTGACCCGCTGCGGGTGGAAATGGTTATATTGCCAATTCCCCCTGCCGGACCACCATGGAAATATGATTTTGAAACGCCCGCACCAACCCCGGGAAGGTTTTGGTCGGCCCGATTATCAACAAGGATATTGCCTATTTTTCCGGTATTGTTGAAATTTCCCTTCCCGTCATAAACTGCTGTTTTGGCGATGAACCCGGACTGATCAATGGCAGCACCACCCTCAACCGAGGATACCCTTGCTTCGATATCACCCATATTTGCAGAGGTAAAGGTACTTCCTACAATGGCCGAGGATAAAGCGAGCTGTCGGCCAGCCGATTCAGCGTAGATGGCGGCAATATTACCGTAATTTTCACCGGGATTGGAGGAGTTCGGGTCGTAATCCCCATCAGAATCCGCTGTGAAAACCGAATTCAGGATTGCCGTCCCACCCATGGTTTTTGCGGTGATTTTTCCAATTTCTCCAATGGCTGTAAAGGTTGCGTTTGCAATTCCGTTTGATTCAGGTGTTTTTCCCTCCGAGGTAACCGAAATATTCCCGAAATTACCCCTGGGGTCCTTGGGGTCATTCCAAAAAGAAATTCTCCCAAGTGCTTCAAATTTGGCACCGTCAATCCCGGTTCCACCCTTTTGCACATGGACCGAAATATCCTGGAAAGCTCCCCTTGCAGAAAATTCACCTCGACTGATCCCGGTGTTATTCAGGGTAGTCACTGTTAGTGGGCCCATATCCGAGGAAGCTGAAATTTTGCCGTCTAGGATTCCAATTCCGTTTGTGGATCGAATATCGACCCGGATACTTTCAATTTTCGAACCAAATGCTTTGATGTCACCTCGAACAATACCGTTCCCGGTTGTTCCGCCATGAACAGTTACATTAATCGGACCGATTTTTGCCCCATGAAGTGTCGAATCCACCAGGGCGTCCAGCCCGTTGGCATTGGCAGAGGCGGTAAGGGAGGCAATCGAACCAAAAGCAGGGTTATCAACCGTCAATGCCTGAATCCTTGTATTGGTAATTCCGGAGCCGCCCGTGGCACCACCCGTTCCTTTGACCGGGCCGATATTGCCATAATTGGCATCAAAGGAACCGCCATTGATCCCACTACCGTCCATAATGGACGAACCTGTAATCCCCTCGATGTCTGAATGTGCGACAACAATCACATTAAACAACCCATCGAGCCAACCCGAACCAGTTACCAGGCCGATTCCGCCTGTTGTCCGGTTTGGTTCGTTGTTGCCATCGCGGTTGTTGAAAGTAACAATTTGAGATTCCTCGATGCCTCTTCCTCCGACAGATCGGCCATAAACCTGGCCAATTTCTGCCGCAGCAAAATGGGACCTGAAAATTCCAGAAGCGGATCCTAATTGTCCTAATTGTCCGAATGAAATGCCGAGTACCCCTTCGATTTTTCCTTGGGCTTCCAGCTTTAGGTCTCTTATCGCATCCCCTGTATGGGTCTGGGATTGGATCAATCCAATGTTGCCACCCGCCACAATACTCACATCACTGATACCAAAATTAAGCGCATTCCCAAAGGTGCTGATAGAACCGATATTTCCAGTGGCTACAAGTGAGGAGGCCTCCAATCCCCCATCCACAATTTCCAAGGAACCAATATTTTCAGCCCGGATGGTTGCCAATCGAATACCTGCAGCCCGAACCCGGAATCCGGCGATGTCGCCTCCTGCCACTATGGAAGTTTGTTCAATTCCAAGGAATGTCGAAATCAACCCAATGTCTCCCCCCGCCTGAATAGCCAAGGATTCCAGATGTGCCGTTTGGCTGGTGATTGCCCCAATATTACCCCCGGCGACAATTGTGCCAGCAATGAATTTTGTCGCTTCCAAATATCCCACATTCAGTTTGGCCCTAACCTGTCCCTCGAACCCGCCCTGCCCGGCATCCATGTTCCCTATGGATCCCTCCCTCGAAAGGGCCACAAATAAGGAATCATAACCATCCGATTGCAGGTTGCCAATGTTTCCATGATTGGCGGTCAGGCCAAAACTGGCGATACCATCCACATTGATGTCGGGGAAATTTCCCACCGCCTCGGGATGGGTAGCGTACCATCCCACCTGGTCTGTTTTGTCGCCAGTAACCTGAATGGATCCAATGAAAGTTTCGGGGAAATTGAGTGGGTCCGTGTAACTTCCTGCCGCATTACCAGAAACACCCAAAGCTTGGATTTGTCCAGTGATTTTGCTGCCGTCGGCCAAAGGAAATCCAAGGTGGAGGTGCCCTGCAGAGTTGATGAATCCATTGAAGGCGTTGGGTAAATTGATGGCCAAATCGCTGGTTTTATCCCGGGTTGTGATTTCCCCGGCGAGGGAGGCAACCCGGACCGTTTGAATCCTTTCGGCACGGACGCTTGCACGCAGGTTGCTTCGGAGTCCAATGATTTTGCCAATGGTTCCCTGGATTTCGATCACACTTCTGAAATCATTTGTTGTGGCGGTATCAAAAGGATTTTTTGTGTCCGGACTTATAACCCCATTGATTATTATGGATCCTACATTTGCCGCACTAATTCCCCCAAGGGAAATTAACCCAGATGCAGGGTTATACATGGTGGAGTCGGTAGCTTGTTGGTTGTTTTGAGTGTTGATCCGATCCACAAAGGGGACCAAACCACAATCGAGCGTAATATCATTCTTTATGGAGACCGAACCCAGTCTTGGGACCTCAATGTCAAGGCCTCCTTGCCCCTCCACCTTGGAAATGCCACCCAAGTCAATTTTATTGACAATGGCAGCACTCAGGTAAATGCTTCCCAATTCAGACATAGGAGGGTTTTGGATAGCTTTGGAATAATCTTCAAATGTTTTAATAGAATTAGCTGTTGTTTCGATTGAAGCGATATTGGTATAACCTGGAGAATATAGGGTGGCGAAAGGATTTCCAAAGCTACCCGTAGGGCTGGGTTGAGGTTTTTGAACATTGGGGGTCACCACGACCTCCAGACCATTATCCCGGGTTAAACCGGATAGGGTGATAGAATAGGCGTCCGCATTGTCCGAGCTCTTTCCCTCCAGCTCCACAAAGATCCCCTGGGTCGCCGGGTCGATAATATTCCCAGTTACCTTTACGGAAACCGTATCACCATCACTGTCAAGAAAGGTGGCAAAGCTAACCAATTGTCCCGAGAGAATCGCAGGTACTTCGCGTGCTTCCAGCTTTTCCAAATGCAGTATTTGACGAGACTTTTTTGGAGCGTTTTTGGTAATCGAACGGGGCCGGGACCAACCAAACCATATTTTTTTCATTTTGATTCTTTCAAAAACCGTTTCCAATTGTGCCAAAAAGGTACATTAACTTGTTCAGGTTTCATTCCCCTGGACAAGTATTCTACCACAACAGGTAGATTGGTAAAGCTATTCAACCTGTTTCCTGGAGTATGCGTCGTAAGCCCTTTCCTGGTAAGGAAGAATTCAAATAATATTTTTTTCAAATTGATAATTATGGGCAAATTAAGGGGGGGGGGGAGACAGGGCAATTGCATCATGTTAGGGATTATGGGATAGTGAGGCAGCTGCAAGCTGGGTGGTTGACCGAGGGTCAATCCCGTGTTGCATGGAGGCTGTTTCGGAGAGCCCAGGATGGTTCGTCGAAAAAAGTTGTCGATTAAAAAAATGGATTACCTTTCACGCATTCCGGACCCCCGCCGTCGCAAGGTCAAACACCCGCTTATCAACATTCTTTTGATCGCCCTTACAGCGTCCCTTTGTGGTGCCGAAGATTTTGTTGCTATGGCGGATTTCGGTAAAGCCCGAAAAGGTTGGTTTGCGAAGTTCCGGACCTGTCCAATGGCATCCCCTTCCATGACCGATTCCATGCGGTTTTCTCCCTGTTGAAACCTGAGATTGTGGAGGCAGAATTTCGGGCTTGGATAGAAGCGTTTCAGGGAGAGCTAAAAGTGAAGCAAATTACCAAATCAAAATGATCAAGGGTGGAAACAAAGGCCTTGCCAATTCAGCGTATCCGAAACGGCTTATGGGACTTGAATTGGTCAAGCCTTGCTTTTTGGGCGGGTAAGGCACAATCATCAAGGATTTGGAGGGCTTTTGTCTGCCACCCTATGGCTCCCTCGAACTGGTTGGACGCTGCATAAGCCGCCGCCACGGATTCCAGCCAATCGGGATCAGCCCAACCGGTTGCTTCGCAACCCTCCCGGGCAATTTCAAGAGCTGTTTTCGGGTCCCTAAGGTCACCATCCCCTATTGTTGCCAAAAGCCATGCCTGATGTCTTAGTATTTCATCCCCAGGCTTGGCCTCCTTGGACATATATTCCGCATCTTCAAGGGCTGTGGCCGGATCACCCGTATTCAATCGCTGTTGAATGCGAAGCAACCGATGATCCAGGCAATCCGGTTGCCGTTTGACAAGGTCATCGACATCCTCGGTGGCATCCTCCGCCCGTTTTAGAACCATCAAAAGTCTTGCTTTGGCACTGCGTGAGGGACTGTGATCCGGATGTGCCTTAACCGCCGCACAGAGGTCTGCCAAGGCACCCTTTTGATCTTTTAGCCGAAATTTGATTTCATTTCTTAGGCAAAGTGCATCGGGTTGGTTTGGCTGATTTTTCAAGGTTTTTTCCAACTCCTCAAGGGCTGGTTCAAAGCGTTTTTGCACTTTTAATAGTTCCGCCAAAACAAGTGATATCTCGGAAAAGTTTGGATCCGCCTTGACTGCATCCGCAATCGCTGTGGTGGCCTGATCCAAATCATGAAGCTGAATGTGTGCTTTGGCACGCCTCAGGTGAAACAGGGCATTGGCAGGAATGGCAGCACTTAAACGGTTCCAGATTTCCAGGGCTTTTTTCGATTCGTCCATTTCCAAAAGACATTGGGCCTGAAGTTGCCAAGCATGACCTAACCGGGGATTGTGGCTAATGGCGGATTTACAAATATCCACGGCTTTGGATAAGCAACCCATTTTATGGAGGACTACCGCTTTTTTGTAAAGGACAGCCCCGTCCCCGGGATGCTGGAAAAGATGCTTGTCCAACTCCTCCATTTCCGCTTTTAAAAGGTCGGCGGTTCCGGGTGCAGGACGACTTTTTTGGGTATTAACCTCGTAACCGGCATCTTGCTGGATATTGGCTCCTACTTTGGAAAGGCGATCCAAGGTTGAGCCCACTTCCGCCATCGACTTGAGTCGGTGACCAGGCTGCAGGGAAAGCAAACGCATGACCAATTGGGACAGGCCCTGAGGAACCCCCATTCGGAGTTCTGGCGGAGTGCGTGGGGCTTTCAAAGCATGGTTTGCAATGATTTCATCGGGTGTATCCCCGGAGTAGGGAACCTCCCCGGTCAGGGACCAATAAAGCAGACTTCCCAGGGAAAAAAAATCCGAAAAGTTGGTTACACCTCGGCCAACCAGAGTCTCGGGAGCCATAAAGCGAAAATGCACCGGGTCGGATACTACCGCCAGGAGCCGACCAATTCCGCCTTGAAGGACATGGGGAAGGACTCCGATTTCAAGGAGCAGGCAGGGTTCCGAGCTGCTTTCCTGAACCAGGACATTTCCCGGACTTAGTGCCCCGTGGGCCAATTGGTTTTGGTGGGCCACTTCAAGGATTCGGGAAAGCTGGATTCCCAATTGAATGGTGGCATTAATGGAAGGCCGCCCCAGTTTTGCCATCCTGGCACCAAGGGAGTCACCGGTTCTGGGTTGCTCGATGACCCAGGGAACACTCTTGGTAATCCCGGTGGCAAGCTCATTCGGCCAGCCGGGGTGATGAATGCGTCTTTTGGAAAACCAATCCTTGAATTCTCCCGTTTCATCCGGGGCCAGGTTCCACCCCTTGTAGGATTTAAGAATTCCCTCACCGTGCCGGTCGCTATGAACCTTCCACGATTGGGTTAATCCGTCGAAAAACGGTGACCCGCTCACAGTCCAACCGGCCGGAAGGCCGACTGGAAGAGGTTCTTGAGGCACCTTGGATAGGATAACAGCCATGTGATCAGCCCCAATCAAAAGGAGGGAGGGCGATACAAATCAAAAAGCAAATACACAATAATCCATCTGAAGCCTACCACAAACCGGGGTAAACATCAAGATTTTATTGGAGGATTGCAGTGAGGAAAGGCAACAATTTTTCGATATAAATTGATATAACAATTGTTGCAAGTTGTTTTTTCGAGGTAAAAATGGCGAAAAAGGTAGTAACTCCCTGAGATTGGGGCGACCGGTTCAAACCCGGTTTGGGCCATAGATTTTGTCCAAAAAGGGAATTCCAATACCCCTTATTCGCAGCAATTTTTCCATTGGCCGCTCGGTTGAAACCCATCCAAAGTGGATTTATTTCTTTGGGTTTCTCCTGATCCTCAAGGTTACCCAACCCTTGTGGTCGATTATTCCATGAGGCCAAAGGATCCCTTGGGATGAACTCCATTGAAGAGGTCCATTGTCCCACCAAAGGAATATAGGGGCATAGGCAGCTTGGGTTTGCCCAAAAAAATCGTTATTGACTTTCGAATTTCAATCCTGGCACAGATACCCTCTAAAGCCCATTCCCGGATCTGGCAGGCTGTTTTTGAATGGGAAAGGCTTGCTGGATTTATTTACCCAATACCCTAGCCTTTCTGTGGTGCTATTTCCTATCCCTAGCCCTCGTTCAGGAGCCTTTATCATGGCTTTTCCAATTCTCTTTGTTGCACTAATGGGGCTGACCATGAATCAGGTTTCTTCCGAACCATTTGGCAAAATTGGCGATACCGTGATCAATCGCCATACCCTGAAAAACAAAAATGGAGTCGTTGTCAAAATAATGGATTATGGTGCCATTGTAACCGATTGGATTGTGCCCGATTCCAAGGGAAACAAAATCGACATCGCCCTTGGTTTTGACACATTAGAAGGCTACCTCAAGGGCCACCCCTATTTTGGTTCCAATGCGGGGAGGGTTGGTAATCGGATCGCCAAGGCAACCTTCAAGTTGGAAGGCAAAATCTATCAGCTGGCAAAAAATAATGGCCCCAACGCACTTCACGGTGGGCTTAAGGGATTTGACAAAGTTATTTGGAAATCCACCCCGGTTGAAGGGAAAACCGCCATTCAATTTCAGTACAAAAGTCCCGACGGCGAGGAGGGTTATCCGGGCAACCTGGATGTTTCCATTACCTATACCCTGGAAGAGGACAACGGCCTGAAACTGGACTTTCGGGCCACCACCGACAAGGCAACCCCAATCAATTTGGCCCACCACAGTTATTTCAACCTGAATGGCCACAATAGCGGCGACATTCTGGGCCACACCATGCGATTGGCGGCAGACAATTACACTCCGGTGGATGATACTCTCATTCCCCTTGGAAAAATCGAACCGGTTAAAGGGACGCCACTTGATTTCACGACGCCCCAAAAAATTGGGGCAAGGTTTGCCGAACTCAAAGCCGATCCCATCGGCTACGATCATAATTATGTCGTGAATCGACCCGTTGGTGACAAGACCCTTAAGGTTGCTGCCCTTGTCCGGGCGGATAGTGGCTTACAACTGCGCGTCCTTTCGACCGAACCTGGTGTTCAGTTTTATACGGGCAATTTTTTGGACGGAACAAACATTGGCAAAGGCGGGGCAGTATACAAGAAACATGGTGGATTCTGCCTTGAACCCCAACACTTTCCAGACTCCATCAACCAACCCAATTTTCCAAGTGTTGTCCTTTCTCCGGGCGAAACCTACAGCCAAACCACCATTTTTCGGGTAACAACCATCCCAATGCGCTAACCCTGCACCCCTAAAAACAAAACATTGGATCGGCCTTTCCCCCTTTTTTTTGAGGAAAAGGCCGGTCCAATGGTGAAGGAATTTTGCCGACTCTGGTTTTAAGTTCCTGGTCGAAAAAGGAGGCTTTCCTCCTAAAATGATTTTTCAAGAAAATTTGTCTCATCGGTATACGATTCCGAAACAAATAAGTTTGAACAAAATCAGCCAGAATACTTTGGGTGACTTGCGGTTTTTCTAACCCGGCCCCGCAAAAACAGAATGGAAAACCATGTCCAAGGAAGAAACTGCTCCCCGCGAAAAAATATTGGCCCTTGTGGATGAATCGAACCTTTTGGCGGCGGCAAGGTCTTGCAACCGTAGTCCCGACTGGCTTTCTGTAAAGGATTTTCTCCTGGATGAGAGCAATGGTGGCGAGGGGGAGGTTGTGGTTTATGTTGGCCTTCCGCCTGTGTTTGTCGCTGAATTTCAGGACCAAAGGGCACGAAAGCTTCGGTTTGTTCATTGGCTCAAAACCCACGGGTTCCTGGTGGTAACCAAAGACGGGGCTCCCACCGGCGATGGCCACTACAAGGCAGATGTTGACCTTTTAATGGTTGTGGAAGCCATGGAATTGGTTCAAAGGTTTCGACCGGAAAGTTTAGTTCTGGTCACCAACGATCCTGACTTTGCCCACCTGATCGGTTACCTTCGCCGGGGGGGCATTCGGGTAGAGGTTGCTGCGATAGATTCGGCCGTAGGGGGTGATCTCCGTGGGTCGGCCAGCAATATCCTTGACCTAAAACCATTGCTCACCCGTTTTGAAAGTTTGCGTCCAACGAACGATGGCCCAAGCCAGGTGGCCGAGGCCAAGCCCTCTGCCCCCAGGTTCACAGATCCTGAGGCCCTTGCAAGGGAAAGTGAGGAGTTGCCTCAGGCCCTATCGTAATGGTTTTTGTTTTTATTCCCCTGAATGCCTTTGGGTTTTTGGGATTTTTTTATGAAGGAGGTATAGCTAATGGCTGCTGCCAATGTTTTGAATCTGACGGAAGCCAATTGGGCGACTGAGGTGGATGCCTGTACTATTCCGGTGTTGGTGGATTTTTGGGCTCCCTGGTGTGGGCCATGTCGAAGGCTAGCACCAACCATTGACGCCCTTGCGACCAAATACGAGGGCCGGGTAAAGGTGGCCAAACTCAATACGGATGAGGCCCAAGGATTATCCGGGAGCTTCAACATTTCAGGTATCCCCTGTGTACTCCTTTTCAAAAATGGGGTGGAATCCGGTAGACTTGTTGGGATGCTTAGCGAGGGGGAATACAGCAAGGCCTTGGACCGCCTCCTTTAACCAAAGCCTCGCAATGGTAAAATGCCAGACCCTCGGTAAGCAAAGCCCCGAGGGTCCGGTTTAAACTCCAAGGTGGCCCAATCCAATGGAGCCATCATTCTCATTAAGCCTTAATCAGCCAGCCAACCTTATCCTGTACCATGGAGTGTTGGGGGCAAGTCCATGTTTTTGCGCAATCTCTTGTTTTTGTCCATGGTTACCATCGGTACCCTTACGCTTGGTTTTAACCTGATACCGCCCCGGCATGGATTGCCGCCAACCCCAAGTAATCCGGAATCGTACCAGGTGGATCAATTTCAGGGTACTGTGAAGCAGGTGGATGCCTCCTTTCAGAAATCCTGGTCAGCTGATAACATTCAAGCGGCCCTCCCTGCGGATGAATTGGCCCTAGCCAGAAGGCTATCGCTTGGTTTGATGGGAACAATTCCCTCCCTCGAAGAGATCCGGCAATTGGAATCCCAACCTGCCGGGGAAAGGGTGAATTGGTGGATCGACCATATTCTTCAGGATCGACGGTATTCCGACTACCTGGCCGAAAGAATGGCACGGGCGTTTGTGGGAACGGAGGACGGGCCCTTTATTTTTTTCAGACGGCGCAAGTTTGTGGCATGGCTCTCGGAACAGATCACCAAAGGTGTCCCCTATGACCAAATGGTGCGGGAGGTCATCGCCACGGAGGGCCTTTGGACTGAAAAACCTGCCACCAATTTTATCACGGTGACCGTGCAAAACGACAAACAGAATCAACCGGATCCCGTCCGCCTTGCCGGGCGGGTGACCCGTGCTTTTTTGGGTGTCAGGCTGGATTGTGCCCAATGTCATGATCACCCTTTTGCGCCATGGAAGCAGTCGGATTTTGAGGGGTTTTCCGCCTTTTTTGGTCAAACCCATATTGGATTTCAAGGGGTGTATGATGGACCGGGTGAATATGTTGTTGAAGATCGAAAAAAAGAGGTCAAACGAACCGTAGCACCCATGGTAGCCTTCTCCAGGGATTTGTTACCCAAGGATGGGACCCTTCGGGAGCAAATGGCCTCCTGGGTGACCCACAAGGACAATCCCTATTTTGCCCGGGCCGCAGTCAATCGGGTCTGGGCACTTCTATGCGGCCAACCCTTGGTAACCCCGGTCGATAACCTTGAAACCGAAGCCCCTATTGCTCCCGCCCTGAAGATTTTGGCCGACGATTTTTCCAGTCATAACTTTGATTTGTCACGGTTGGTGCGCATCATTGCCAGCACCGAAACTTACCAGAAACAGAGCCTTTCCCTGCTTGATTCCTCTGGCCTTGCAGAAAAAGCGTGGGCCCAATTTCCATTGACCCGCCTAAGGCCCGAACAGGTCGCTGGCAGCATCCTCCAGGCATCGTCGGTCGCAACGGTAAACGCCGATTCCCACCTTGTTACCCGGCTTATCCGATTGGGAGCTCAAAATGATTTTATCAAACGCTATGGCGATAGCGGCGAGGATGAGTTCGACAGTCGTGGGGGCACCATTCCCCAACGGTTGGTGATGATGAACGGGAAATTGGTCACCGAAAGGACTGGGGGGGGAGCATTCACCGCAACCACCCGAATCCAATGGTTGGCCTCCGAGGATCCCAAGGCGGTGGAATTGGTGTTTCTTGCGGTATTAACACGCCGTCCCACCCCGGAGGAATCCGCCTTTTTTGAGGAAAAATTGCAAAACCCTGAACTGTCCCGAGGCCAGGAGATACAGGATCTTTTTTGGACCCTTGTGAACACTACGGAGTTCTCATGGAACCACTAGGACGGCGGCATTTTTTCAGAACATCGGCTTCCCTTGCAGGAGCAAGCTGGTTGACCCCAGTGGGCCAATGGCTTGCCTGTGCCGCCGAGGGGATTGCACCGGGCGCCCTTCCTCCAAAAACATCGTTTGGGGGCACAGCCAGTTCGGTAATTGTGTTATGGATGCAGGGTGGCCCTAGCCAACTGGAGACTTTTGATCCTCATGAAGGATCCAGGATTGCCGGGGGAACGACCAAAATTCAAACGGCAGTTAAAGGCCTCTACCTTGCCTCCGGGTTGGAGCAATTGGCTGAGGAAATGGGTTCGGTATCCCTAATCCGTTCCATGATGAGCAAGGAGGGGGACCATGAACGGGGGACCTACAATATCAAAACCGGTTTTCGGCCCGATCCCACCGTATTTCATCCCTCTTTGGGTGCAGTGGTTTGCCATGAATTGCCCAATGGCGGGACAGAAATACCCCGGCATGTGAGTATATTATCCTCGCAATGGCCTGCCAGGGGAGGATATTTAGGCGACAAATGGGATGCATTTTTGATGGATGATCCGGCAGGACCTGTCCCGGATACCAAATCCTATTTAACAAAAGAACGGGAAAAAAAACGAATGGAAGGCCTCCAATTCGTGGAACAGTCCTTTGCAAAAGGTCGAGCCAAAAGGGTTGAGGAAACACTTCACCGGGAAACCATTCGGGGGGCCCTCAAATTGATGACCTCCGAGCAACTCAAAGCGTTTGATGTTTCCCTTGAACCCCAATCCATCCGCGATTCCTATGGCGATTCCGCCTTTGGGAGAGGTTGTCTGGCGGCACGAAGGCTTGTTGAGGCAGGGGTTCGGTGTGTTGAAGTAAACCTTGGGGGTTGGGACACTCACGCCAACAACCATCAGTTTTGTGCCGCAAATAATAAAATCCTGGATCCTGCTTTCAGTGCCCTTTTGCGCGACCTCCGCCAACGCAATATGCTCGGAAGTACTTTGGTGATCTGTATGGGGGAGTTTGGCCGCACACCCTCTATCAATCCCACCGGGGGACGCGACCATTGGCCTGGTGGATTCAGTATCGCCCTGGCAGGCGGTGGCATTCAAGGGGGCAGGGTCATCGGCGAAACCGACCCTGAGGGCAAGGAGGAACCAAAAAAACAGGTAAAAGTAGCCGACTTCCATTCCACTGTTTTCGAAGCTTTGGGTATTGACCACAAAAAAGTCAACCAAACCCCGATTGGTAGAACCGTTAAATTTAGCGAGGGAGATCCCGTGCGGGCATTACTCGATGCCTAGCCAAAGGAGTCCTATTTTTCCGAAACCAGGCGACGAATCAGGGATTCAACGGCATTGGCATCTTCCTCCTCGGGGGGAAACTTTTTCGAAACCTTGTTGGTGCGGTTGAAAACAAACTGCGCCGGGTAGCCGTTGACCCCGAATTTTTTCATCCAGAGTTCATCAGGTTCATCCAGCCAAATATGGATCATGTCCGAGGGGTCGAGCCTTGCCAGGAACGATTCTGCCTTTTTCTTGGCCTTTACCAGTCCTTCCTCGTTGTCGATGGGCGTGAGCAGGTGGACGCTAATGGCAATGAATCCTTGTTTGCCGAGTTCCTTTTGCAACTGAACCAGGTGCGGGAACCCTTTTTTGCAAGGCAGTCAGTCGTGTCGCCACAAGTCCACCAAAACAACTTTTCCGGTTTGGGCCCGGACGAGCTTGGCCAGTTTGCCATATTTAAGATCTCTTAACAGGCTTGCCTGGGAAGTGGGTGGCAACTGTGGGGACTGGTTCCCCATTAAAGAAGGAATCATCAAACCCGTCGTGGCAAATGCAGGCAGGGTGGCTAAAAAGCGTCGACGGATCATGGCATCTTTCTCCCATTTACTTCTCCTGCTTATGCTAATCGGCTATCCCTTGCAAGGACAGGGGAAACACAACCCTTGGGTATTCATAAACTGATCCAATGGGATCTGATTGCTTCCTTTTCAGGCCACCATGTGCCAACCGATGGATGGTTTCCTTTGAATTTCAAATTCCTGGTTTGGGGAAACCATGTTTTCCCTAAGGGCGGTGCCAAAGGGAAAAACGATTGCTTATTCTTGTGCGAACCCAAAAATCGCAATGTCCAATCTCCGATTGAAATGGGCCGGACCCCATGATCCAAAGTCCCTGGGAAGGATGGATGGGCGGATTATTTCGTTCCTTGGGTAGGCCACCCTTCCGCAGCTATTTTTTTGGCCAGGGGCTTTCCCTTCTTGGAACCTGGATGCAGTATGCCGCCCTGGGATGGTTGGCTTTTTCCTTCATGGAACAATCGAAATGGCCCGCTTGGGTTCAGGCCGCCCAACTGTTGCCTTCCGTTGTGCTTGGACCGCTTGCCGGAAGGTTGATTGACCGGGTCTCCAAACGGTCGCTAATCCTTGTTACCCAATTGGGGTTGGCCATTTTGGCCCTTCTGCTTGCCTTAGCTGCCCATTGGCAATGGCTTGATCCGTTTACTTTGGTGCTTTGGGCCTCGGTGAGCGGCTTGGTTATGGCAATTGACCTGCCTGCCAGGTTATCGTATTTGGCCGATTTGGTGGGCAGAGAGCATCTTTCCAACGCCGTGGCACTTAATTCGTTCGCCTTTAACCTTGCCCGGGCGGTTGGGCCCAGCCTTGCGGCCGCGATGTTCTGGATCCTTTCCGTGAAAGCTTGTTTTGTTTTAAACGCCATGAGCTACCTGGGCTTGATGTTTGCCCTTTGGGGAAATGGCGTCCCTGGGAACCCCCCTATTCCCGAAGAAAGTAGCAAAGAAAGGCAACCCCGGATTCCCGGAAAACTCATTGGGGTTATAGTCCTTGCAGGATTCGTGGCCGGTTTCGGTTGGCCCATTGTGGCCTTATCGCCCGGTTATGCCGCCCAAATCCTTTTTCTTGGACCGGCCGCCTATTCGATGGTTGTGGGGGGAATCGGTTTGGGAGGATTGATGGCATGCATCCTGGTGGCCGCAGAGAAATCAGCCAAGGGCCGGGAATTCCGGATTGGGGCCTCCATGGTTTGTGCTGCCCTGGGCCTTTTGATTATGGGGTTTTTCCATCAGTTAGTTTGGGCGTTATTGGGTGCCTGCCTGGTAGGCCTGGGAATGGTTGGGTTTATGGCAACAACCCAAACCGTCATTCAAATCGGAGCTCCCCCGAGCCTTCGTGGTCGCATTTTGGGAATATGGACCGCTACCCTAAGTGGTGCTTTACCTCTTGGAAATTTTGTTGCCGGTCCCCTTGCGGACCATTGGGGAGTGGACTGGGTCCTAAAGGTCATGGGCACGGGAATTATTTGCGCCTGGGCTACCTGGCTGATTTTGGGATATTACCGTTCAAAGCGAACAGGAGTTTCATTGGATTCCTGATACCCAATGGGAGGGCAACCGGATAGGGGTTTCACTTGGCAAAAAAAATTCCTATCCTGATAGGATATATGAACAACCCGTTTGGGCTGTTGCCTTTGGGGAGCCTGTCTTACCTATGATGCGTGTGGACCTTTCTGGCAAAGTGGCCCTGGTGACCGGGGTAGGTGACAATGTGGGATTCGCTTGGCACATTGCCAAAGCCCTTCAGGCAGCCGGGGCGCGCCTTGTGTTCGCCTGTCATCCCCGACTTGTTGGCATTGTCGAAAGCATTATGGAACGGGATGCCGACATGGACAGTCGGATTTTGCCCTTTGGAGCGGGCAACCTCCATGTGGACAAAATATTCGCCTGCGATGTCAGCTATGACACGCTTGCCGATGTCGATGCAAAAACCCGTGAAGACAAGCGCTATAGCAAGCATGGGGATTTTAGCATCGAAGGACTTGTCAACAATCTCAAATCCGCCGGTTACAATGGGATCGATATCCTCATCCATTCGGTTGCATTTAGCCCCGAAATCAAAAACAAGCTGGCCGATACTACCCGTTCGGCCTATCGCGTTTCGCTGGATGTTTCCTCGTATTCGATGATTGGCCTTCTAAAAGCCCTTGATCCCATGATGGCAAACCTGCCAGGAGGAGCCTCGGCGGTTGGATTGACTTATTTGGGTGGCGAAAGGGTTGTTCCCCACTATGGCGGGGCCATGTCCACCGCCAAAGCGGCCCTCCAAATGGATGCCAAGGTGTTGGCAAGCAACCTTGGCCCCAAGGGAATTCGTGTTAACCTGGTTTCCGCCGGCCCCTATGCCAGCCGCGCCGCACGGGCCATAGGCGACATCGACGAAATGATTAAGCACGCTGCCGATCGCTCGCCCCTTCAGCGTGGAATTGAAGCCGATGAGGTGGGCTATGCCACTGCTTTCCTTTGCAGTCCGTTGGCTTCCGCCATCACCGGTCAAATTCTTTATGTCGATTGTGGGTACAATGTGATTGGTGTTTAACCGTGGGAAGGTTGGGATCAAAAAAAATCAAATTTTTCCACGCCCTTACCTGTTGAAAAGGGAATTCGGGTCAGGGGAGCTGATAAAGATTGCGGTCCGTTTTTGATTTAACTTTGGCATTGGCCCCCTTGGTTTCACCAGAAATATCCCGGATTCCCAAACTCCCTTCGACAATTTGGGATGAGATTTGATCTTTTTTTTGTAGAATCACCGAAGAAAAACAATTCCCACCAAAAAAGTGGCTGCCATGCGCCAAATTGGAATTCTGCTGGTTTGGGTGATTTTATCCGCAAGCCAAACCAGTGCCCAAACCACTCAGGAACCGCCACTGCTTCCTGACTTTCCAGGGGTACCCGGCGGAACAACCAGCCCGCCTGGCCTTCCACCTCCGGGAAACAACCCAACGAACCCTCCTTCCGGGTTGCCCGGGGGTGTGCCCGGATTTCCCGGTGGCCTGCCTGGTTCCACCACGGAACCACCCATGAGTATCCCCGGGTTGCCAAACCTTCCACCAGGCGGATTGAATCCCGTTGAACCCTCAAAAATGGAACCAGGGTCCGTCCGGGGGCCAAAAAGCGATTTGGGTACGGGTGGTCCGGCCCCTAGTTTTTTTCCGGTAGACCCCCCCTTTCCCCAGGTCCTTTTGCGAACCCGGGTTGCTGGGATTGCCAGCCCTAATGAGGAGGTTACCTACCGGTTACAACTCAACAATCCTACCGCCGCCCCGGCACACCAAGTCCGTGTTCGCCAATCGCTACCCTTGCAAGGGAAATTCCTCAAAAGTACCCCAACGCCCACCAGCCAGGAAGGCGAATTGATTTGGCAAATCGGAACGATTGAAGCGGGGGCCCAACGGGAAATTGTGGTTGTTTACCTTGCCACCGGCAATGGAGACCTGGAAACAACCTCACGGGTGTCGTTTGAGTATGGTCAATCGGTCAAAACGCGAATTGAATCCGCACTTCAATTGCGATCCAGCGGTCCACCTTCCGTTTTGGTAGGGGAAACTTTTACACTTGTTTCAGAAGTGACCCACACCGGAAACGCACCGCTGGAAGATGTTACCCTGACCCAAACCCTGCCCCAGGGAGCGGAATTTCTGAGCAGCAAGCCATCCACGACTGGGGAAAGTCCTTTGATTTGGAAACTGGGAAAACTCCAATCGGGCGAAATGAAACGGATTGAGATCCAACTTGTCTCTAAAAAAGCGGGGCCTATGGAATCCATTGCAACCGCAACTAGTGGTACCCAAAAACGGGAAGCCCAACTGAAAATGGTTGCAGGGCAGGTAAGTTTGGACCTTTCCAAGGGGGGGCCAGACCGGAGGGCAGTGGGTCGCCCGGCAACCTATTTCATAACAGTTGCCAACAATGGCTCGAGTCCGGCCTCCAATGTAAAAATTACCCATAAACTGGATCCAAATATTGAACTCCTTTCGGCAAGCGCAGGCGGAAGCAATTTCGGTGGAGAGGCCAGGTGGTTGATCCCCCAATTAGGGCCTGGGCAAAAACAAACCGTAACCATGGTGCTTCGTGCCTTGCGGGCTGGGGAATTGAAAAGCCGAACCGAAGTTGTGGCAGATCGTATCACGGAAGGCCTCCAGGCGGAAAAAATCACCCGCTTTGAGCCTCCCAAAGGCCTCATGGTGGAATTGGATAAGGTCTCTGATCCCGTTTTGGTTGGGGAACAAACGGCTTATACCGTTAGGCTTTTGAATTTCGCCAATCAGGCATATGGTGGAGTGGTGGTTGCTATTACCTTGCCCGAGGAGGTTCAGGTGGTGGATGCACGGGGACAAACCGCCGCCGACCGCAAAGGCAACCGGGTGGTGTTTGCCCCCATAGCCAGCGTGGCAACAAACCTTCAACCCACTTTTACCGTATATGGCAAGGCATTAAAACCTGCCGATGCCAGAATTCGGGTTGAGGTATCCGCAACCGAATTGACAACCCCGATCCTCTTTGAAGAGGGAATCAGGATACAGGGAACTGACCCAACACCCATTGCCGGTCAAAGGACACCCTTGGGAATGACACCCTAACGGGGTTTCCATCCTGTTGGTTCCCAAATTCCGGCTCGGAAAATAGAAAAACTTTCTCCCTCGGCAGGATTTTCCACACCTTTTTATGTCAAAGGAGCCCCATTGCTCGCCTTTGATTTTCTTGAACAATCGGGGATTGATACCTTGACGGCGATCTATGCCGTCGCCGGGGAGGAATCCTTTCTCAAACGGGAATGCCTGAAAAAACTCAAAACCCATATCCTTGGCGATCAGGATCCGGCTTTGGCCTTTTCCGTTTTTGGCAAAGCGGACACTCCTTTTGCCGATGTCCGGGATGAATTGGACACCCCTCCCTTTTCTGGCGGAAAACGGCTGGTATTTTTGGAGGATGCGGATGATTTCATTAGTCTTCACCGGGCCATGGTGGAGGGACTTTTTGCAAAACCACCAACCGCTGGGGTTTTGATAATTTCTGCCAAGACAATTGCCGCCAACACCAATTTGGCCAAGTTATTGAAAAAGAAGGATGCTCTCATCGACTGCAAGGCACCCAAGCCGGATATTGTACCCGGTTGGTGTGTGCGTTGGATGAAAAGCCAATATGGCAGGGTCCTGCCTATGGATTCGGCAAGTTACCTTTCGGAGTCAGTGGGTGCAGAATTGGGCCTTTTGAATCAGGAAATGTCCAAATTGTCCGCAAGTATTCCCGAAAATATTCCGCTAACGGTCGAAATCATTCGTCCGTTGATCAATCGCTCCAGAGTCGATCAGATTTGGGGCATTTTCCGCTTTATGTCCAATGGACAGGTTCCCAAGGCAATGGGCCTTTTGCATGAAGTCCTCGATCAGGAAAACGAGCCCTACAAGTGCCTTGGTGCCTTTTCCTATCAATTCCGCAAATTGGCAAAATTGGCACGCCTTTTGACCGGAGGCATCCCCCAGGATCAGGCCATGCAGGCGGCAGGCATCATGCCTTTTGTCCGTAATGAAGCTATGGGTCAGCTCAAATCCATGGGTGCACAAAGGCTTCGCAAAATTTTGACCTGTTTCATTGAGGCAGACCGAAACTTCAAAGGGGGTTCATGCCTTTCTGAACGAACCCAACTGGAGCGGCTGATTTTGAAACTTGCCTCGCCCACATCACAGGTTCAGGCACCGGGTAGCAGACGATGAATCCAAAACCGCTTATCGCTTTCACCCCAGGCGATCCGGCTGGGATCGGCCCGGAAATCATTGTTGCGGGGTGGGCCAAGCTTTGTGAGATTTGCGTCCCCGTGGTGGTAGGTAGCACCCAATCCATCCTCCGGGCCATGCCATTTTCCACCAACAGGATCATAACCCAATCCATTGCTTGTCCCCAAATGGCGAAAGGTTTGGCTAACCAAATCGACATCGTCGAAGCGACAAAAACCGATTTAAGCACCCTTGATTGGGGCAAAATAGATGCAAGGGGAGGTATCTGCGCAAGGGATAGCCTCCATTTTGCCATTGACCTGGCTCTTGAAGGGGCTGTTGACGCCATTGTCACCGGGCCACTCCACAAGGAAAGCCTTCGCCTTGCCGGAGAAACGCATCCAGGCCACACCGAGATCTTGGCAGAACGCTGTGGGGTTAAAAACCATGCCATGGTCCTTGCGACAAACGAGGTTGCTGTCCTTCATGCAACACTTCATATGCCCATGCGGGGTATTTTTTCCCGTTTGACCCCAGAACTCATTGCCGATCAGGCGGCCCTCTTGAGCCGCCTTTTGGAACGACTTGGCAAGGGTAAACCACGCTTGGCGCTCCCTGGGTTAAATCCCCATGCTGGAGACGGTGGCCTGTTCGGGGATGAGGAAGAAAGGATTTTGACCCCCGGTGTGCAATTGGCCAGGTCCAATGGTCTCGATCTTATAGGCCCCATTTCCCCGGATAATGTGTTTATTCGGGCCTTTGATGGCGAGTTTGATGGCATTGTTGCCCTTTACCACGATCAGGGGCACATTCCATTGAAACTTGTGGGGCGCCGCCGGTGTGTAAACATTACCGCCGGGCTTCCCATTGTGCGAACAAGCGTGGCCCACGGCACGGCGTTTGACATTGCTGGAAAAGGCATTGCCCACCCGGACAGCCTCATTGAGGCCACCCGCTGGGCCGTAAGGCTATTGGGGTAGGGATTTTTTTGACGACATCCTGAATTTTATACATCCCTGCGGGAAAAATACGCCATCCCGAAAAGACTGGTAATGGTGCAAACAACCAGGCTGAACAGGGTGATTTCCCCTAAAGCCACCAGGCTGTAATGCCCCTTGATAACATAGGGCAGACGGTTCCAAACCAAATGAAGTTGGGGAACCAATCCCGGTACAAGGCTGAGGATGGCCCCGCCGCCGTAAAGGGCAAACCAAAGAACCATGATGCCTACCAAGGTATTGTTAAGGATGGAACTTAGCATTACCCCAATGGAAACAAGGGCCGCCAAAAGCATTCCAACTTCCCAGGTAGCCAACATACATCCCTTCAAGTCAAGATCTTCCTTCAGGAAAAACTGGCCCAAAATCGTGGCGATTAAACTCACCAGAAAGAAACCGCAAAGGACTGCCCCCAAGCGGGAATGGAATTTGCCAAGGTAGTATTGGCGACGACTTATCCCCCGGGAAAGGATACTGTCCGCAAGGGTTCCCCTCTCCGAAGAAATTGCCCCGGCCGCAAGTATGACCACTAACCCTACCGATCCCATCAAAACCCATCGGACAAGATCCGTCAGGAAAGTGGATGCCTCCTGAACAAGCCCGGCCTCCCGGTGGGCGCCCAGGCGATATACAAGCCAACACCCGGTTGCCAACAGGCAAACACCAACCCATGCCCGCCATACCCAACCACAAAGAACTTGACCAAAATCAGCTTGAAGGACAGCCCAATAGGGAAGCCACCGGTTAATCACAACATTTACAGCGGGGGATTCAGCCATGGTGTCTATCCTCAGTGGTGCCAACCAGCTCCTGGGGTTTCCTTTCTCCAAGAGTCCCAAAACCTCCGGGAATCAGGCCGCCATTTTTGGCGGTTGCTTGTATATGCGGGCGAATCCGGCGGTTTCGTCTTTTTCAACCAGGTCCAAAAAAGCCTGTTCGGTTTGTTGGCCCACGCTTCTGATCCCAACCAGCGTAACCTTGCATTCGTTCAGGGCCATCATGACGGTGGCAATACCATTTGCAGAATTGAGTTCATCGTTGAAATAAAGGGTAAGCTTTCTGTGTTGTAGTTCCACGGACCGGACCTCCCCGGTTCCCCGAAGCATGGAAAGCAGCTTTGTGATCGAGCGTTGGTCCCCCTCAAGGTCAACCTCATAATGGTTGCGGCGCATCCGGCCTTTGAGGTCCTGAAGCGATCCGCAATAAATCATTTGGCCCCGACTTAGAACCGCAGCATGATTGCAAACCTCGTCGATGTCGCCAAGGTTATGGCTGGAAACGATAATGGTTTTGGCCTGGCCCAAACCCTTCATCAAATCGAGCATACTGCGTCTTGCCTCCGGATCCAGGCCGTGGGTTGGCTCGTCCCAGAAGAGGAGGTCAGGCTCATTGATAAGGCTGGTCGCCACGGCAAGCCGTGCGCTCATCCCATTGGAGAATGTGTCAATGGGATCGCCGGAGGCTCCCAATAAACCAACCGCCCGGATGAGCGAAGCCAACCGCGGTTTTCGTGTGTCCCGAGATAGCCCGAATAGCCTAGCCATGTAATCCAGATAGGTAATCGGGGTCATTCCTTTGGGAAATTGGGGGTTCGTGGGAATGTAGCCTATTTTGCGACGCAGATCGGCGGAGTTCGGAGTCATCACCTCACCAAACACCTTGGCCCAACCTGCGGTGGGTCTGTGAAGGCCGATTACCAACCGCAAAAGCGTCGTTTTTCCGGCACCATTGGCTCCAAGCAAACCCAAAACCGTTCCCGGTTCAAGCTTTAAGGAAACATCATTTAGGGCGATCTGGCTATTCTGGTAAATCTTGGTTAGCTGATTTGTTTCCAGAACCAGTTCGGCCTTCTTTTCGGCCACCTTGGCCTCCATGACGGGGGTGGGAATCCGGAAATGGGGGCTGGAATACACTCCAACCCAAATTCTCAATCCGTTGGGCTCCTTGGGATTCCACCCAATGCCTTCTCACCGTATACTTTCGGCTTAACTTGGCCTTTTCCCTAACCGAGGTGGCCCATGCAGCGTATTGCGGTGCTAAATCAGAAGGGTGGCGTTGGAAAAACCACTACTTCCGTTAATCTCGCAGATGGATTATCCCGATTAGGCCAAAAAATTTGCCTAATCGACCTCGACCCCCAAGCCCACACCACCACCCATTTGGGTGTTGCCAACCAAGTCAACCTGCCTACGCTCTACCATTCCCTGGTGAATGGTCATCCTTTACCCTCCCTCTTGCAAAAACGGGCGGAAAACCTTTATTTAATCCCATCGGACATCCATTTGGCGGCTGCCGAGGTGGAACTTGCCGGGGTGGTTGCCCGCGAACTCATTTTGCGCGATCAATTGGAGACCCTCCGGACCCCCCAAGGGGATCTTTTTGATTTCATAATCATGGATTGCGGCCCTAGTTTGGGTATCCTCACCCTAAACGCTTTGGCCTCCACAAGGGATGTAATCATACCCCTTCAGCCTCATTTCCTGGCCCTCCACGGCATGGGTAAACTTTTGGAGACAACAGGCATCGTTGCCAAAAAGCTGAATCCAAGCCTTAGGGTTCTTGGCATCCTCCTTTCCATGTTCGAAGCCAACACGAAACTGGCCCAGGAGGTTACCGGGGAGTTGGAGTCCTATTTGGCCAAAGCGAAAGGTACCAGGCTCCCTTGGGCAGATGCCAAGCTCTTTCAATCCAAAATTCGCCGGAATATCAAACTCGCCGAAGCCCCAGGATTTGGGCAATCCATTTTTGATTATGAACCCAAAAGCAATGGTGCCGAGGATTTTGATTTGCTGGCAAGGGAAGTCCTTGGGATCACGCAAAGCCGGGAGGCAAATTGCAATCTGGTGGATCAATTCCATTCCCAGCATGACTTGGCCCCACCCTCAAGCTTCAGTCATTCCCAGGATTCCTTCCAAGACATGGCCTCCGAGCAAAAAACATGGCCGAATCCCTGATCCAGATTTCCATTGCCGTTCCCCAGGAAATCGTTCCCATTGACAAAGCCTATTTTCGCAAAGTGGCCCAATCGGTGCTTGGGGAGGAGGGTGTAAAAAAAGCCTCAGTCAGTCTTGCCTTTGTCGATGACCCTACCATTCACCGCTTGAACAAGCAGTTTTTGGATCATGATGAACCGACAGATGTGCTTTCTTTTCCCATGGGTGGAGGCAAGTCAGGTTTGGAAGGGGAATTGGTCATCGGGGTAGAGGTTGCTCGGCGAATAGCCAGGGAACATGGCCATTCCGAGAAAGCGGAATTGGCCCTTTATACGATCCATGGAATATTGCATTTGGTGGGTTACGACGACAAATCTTTCACCAAAGCCGTCAAAATGCGCAATGCAGAACGGCACCACCTGAAGGTGCTGGGACTTCCCGATATCGCCCCGCACCTGAAAAAACGAAAGTAATCAAACCGGATTTTATTTTTCCAATACCTTTATAACCGAATCAAGATCCTTTTCATTCATTACCTTATAACCCTTGGAAAAGGTCACCTTGTTTCCTTTTGCGATTACCACCGTGGCAATATCATCCGGATTGATTCCCCATCCTTCGGGATAGGGATTATCGGAAACAAACGCACTCCAGGTCGTTTGGCCCAATTGCAGCGATTTTTGGATGGCCGGAAGCCGCCTTTGCGCAGGTTCCAGCTCCTTTGCCTGCCACACCACCACGATGTCGGTAAATTCCTTTTTCTTGACCAGGTCCTGGTCAAGCGATCGGAGAAACCGTGCCGCCGGACGGTCAAACCTGTCCCTAGGCAAAAAGAGGTAGACGGTCTTTCGGTCCGGGCGCTCCTTGGTAAGGTCTTTTTCCTCGACCGAATCCTCTTTGATGACATGGACCTTCAAAGGCGGCAATTTGGCCCCTTTTGCAATTTGGCCTGGAGGTTGTGTCAAAAGTGCGGACAGCAAAGCGAATGCAAGCATTATCAAACTCCTTTAAATTTATTATTCAACCAGCGGAAAATATTCCGTTGGTCGGCATGGGTGGCCCTTCGGACTTGAATCATGAGGTAGTTTAGGGAAGGTCGCTGGGGGGAGATGTTGGAGGCACCCTCATTGCATACGGAACAAAGGGCTTTAAGGTTGTTCAATTCATCATTTCCTCCAAGGGACTTATCTAGGATATGGCCAATGTGGAGGCGGGTTTTTCGCCGGGAGTCATCGGGATGAGGTTCCCCGGCCACCGCACCACACATTTGACATGTAAAACCATTACGATCCAAAACGAGTGCCCTGGTTTCCTTGGAAATTCCCCGGGAAAATGCGGGTTTGGGCTTGGCACTTTCCAGGAGGTATTGGCCTGGTTTCAGATCCGCACGGTCGTTGTGGGTCAGGATTGGAAAACCTTCCTCATTCCGAAGCTCACGAACCCGACGGGCCCACTCGCTAATATTTCCCGAAGCGACCCTCAATTCATCCGAGTTGATTATTCGGCCAATGTTCCCAAGAAAAAATGCCCGAATCTGGTTTCTGGCACCCATAGTTTAGCCTGTCATTCTTTCGGTTATGATCCTTTCGTCAAGGATTCCCTTGAGTTCCAATCCAAATGCCTTGGCAACAGGTGGAGGGACTGCATTTCCAACCTGTTTATAGGAAAGTGTCTTGGAACCACAAAAATGCCACGAATCCGGAAAACCCTGAATCCTTGCCACCATTCGCACAGTAAGTTTGGGACATCCTTCAAAGTCCGGTTCCGGGGCGTCATTGGCCAAACTGCGGCCATCCACCCCCAAAGCTTTCCAGGCTTCTCGTGCCCGGGATGGACCGAGGTCGGGTCCTCCATGTTTTTTTGACCCCCCCACAATGGTAGGGGCAATGGCAGCGGCATTTGCCCGCCATTGCGATGCCTTTTTCCAACCCTTAAGTTTGATTAGGTCAAAAAGCAATTCTCCAACCGGGATTGGTGGTTCATGGTGCGGGCAGGGCCATGGCAAGGAAGGGGCGATGGACTTTTTGAGGCCGAAGAAAATGACCCTGGGGCGAAGCTGGGATACACCAAAATCAGAGGAGTTTACAAGTCGCCAATCGAAGCGGTATCCGAGTTTTTCAATTTTTTCCTTGTAGGATTGGCGGTAATCTTCAAACCGTGGGGAAAGTATACCTTTCACATTTTCAATCAATATGGCATTTGGTTGCAGTTCGCCAATAATTCTTAGGGCCGTGGGGAAAAGGTCCCTTTCATCATCTTTTCCTAATTGTTTCCCGGCAATTGAAAATGGGGGACAAGGGAGGCCTGCCGCAAAAAGGTCCACACCCTTGAAATCGGTACTCTTGAAGTCTTTCATGTCTGCCTGAAGAACATTCCAACCCGGGCGATTTTTCCTTAGGGTTTCACAGCACGCCTGGTCGATTTCAATTGCCGCAACATGATCAAAACCGGCTTGTTCCAAACCAAGGGCCTGGCCACCCGCTCCCGCACAAAACTCGATCACCGTTGCCATAAGAATACCTAACCCTAATCCGCCCATCTTTTGGAGACATTTTCATAAGAATCAACCCGGCGGTCCCGTAAAAAAGGCCAGTTGCGTCGAGTATCCTCGATCTTTGCCAGATCGCATTCGACGACTTGTACCTCGGTTGCATGGGTCGAAGCGCGGACCAAAACCCGGGCAAAAGGGTCGCTTACAAACGAATTGCCCCAAAACTCCAAACCCGATTTGCCCTCGCCCTGGCCGTTTGCCTCAAAACCGACCCGGTTGACCGAGGCAACAAATACCCCATTCGCCAAGGCATGGGCCCTTTGGGAAAGCTCCCATGCCTCGCGTTGGGCTTCGCCATATGCATCCTTTTCCGGAGGATGCCAACCGATTGCCGTGGGATAAACAAGGATTTGGGCACCGGAAAGGGCCGTGGCCCGTGCTGCCTCCGGGAACCATTGGTCCCAGCAAATCAAAACCCCGATTTTTCCCACGGAGGTAGCAAAGGATTTGAAGCCAAGATCTCCGGGAGTAAAGTAGTATTTTTCATAAAAAAGCGGATCATGGGGAATGTGCATCTTGCGATAAATCCCTGAAAGGGAACCGTCTTTTTCCAACACGACTGCGGTATTGTGATAGATTCCAGGTGCCCGTTTTTCAAAGAGGGAGCCAACCACCACAATTCCCAGTTTTTTGGCCAATCCCGACAGTTTTTGGGTGGTTGGTCCGGGAATGGTTTCTGCCAAATCAAATAGTGCCGGGTCTTCTTTTTGACAAAAATAAGGGGTTAAAAATAGCTCGGGAAGAACGACCAGATTGGCCCCTTTCGCGGCTGCTTCAACCATTCGGGCCTCTGCTTCGGCCCAATTTGCCTTTGAATCCTCCACCATCCTCATCTGGATTAACCCTACCCGAATCATGTTCACCGCCAAATTCTCCCAGGTTCTTGAGATAGGGTCTGTTGGTAAAGGAAGCCTCAATCCCCAAATGAAACTTCACCCCCACCATTTTATGATACAAGCAAATTCCCTACCCCAAACCCTCGGTTCGTCCACCAATTCCAGGGGATGGATTCAAGTCCGTTGTACCCTTGCCAAAATCGGAAATGGGGAGACTCATTATTCGTTGGGCAAGGCAGGTTTTTGCGGTTAGCCTTGTAAGGTAAGTTAACCTGATAAAGGAGATTTTTTATGACAGAGCCTAGGGTGATTCGCGTTGGGCACAGTCCTGATCCTGATGATGCTTTCATGTTCCATGCCCTGGCCAACGAAAAAATGATCACACCAGGGCTACGCTATGTCCACCAGTTGGAGGATATCGAGACGCTCAACCGTCGAGCCCTCCAGGGTGAACTGGAGGTCAGTGCGGTAAGCATCCATGCCTATGCCCACCTCCTCGATAAATATGCCCTTTTATCAAGCGGTTCGAGTATGGGGGATGGCTATGGACCCCTCCTGGTGTCGAAAAGGCCCATGACTCTTTCGGACCTTAAAGGTAAAAAAATTGCAGTTCCTGGTACCTTAACCACAGCGTTTTTGACACTTTCCCTTGCCCTGGAAAGGGATTTTACCCATGAAGGGGTTGCGTTTGACCAGATCCCGGACGAAGTGATTTCCGGCCGCCAGGAAGTGGGACTTTTAATCCATGAAGGGCAGCTCACTTATAAAGAAATGGGGCTTCATGCCGTTTGCGATTTGGGGGTTTGGTGGAAAGAAAAGACAGGGTTTCCTCTCCCCCTGGGTGGAAATGTGGTTCGGAAGGATCTTGGACCAACCCTTATGCGCCAAATCAGCACCGACATTAAAAAAAGCATTCGCTATGGCCTGGACCATCGTGACGAGGCTCTTGTCCATGCCCTCAAATACGGACGGGGCATGGATCCAAAACTTGCAGACCAATTTGTCGGTATGTATGTCAACGATTGGACGCTTGATTATGGGGATCGGGGTAGGGCGGCCATTCGTTGCCTTTTGGAAGAAGGGCACAAGATCGGCCTCTTGCCCGCACCGGTTCAAGCCGAGTTTGTAGAATAATGGGTACAAACCCATTGGGTCATCCTCTGGCCGAAATTGGTTTGGCGGGAGGTCCATTTCCTCATGGCTGTCCTTTTTCGTTTGCATTGCATTTGTCTTCTCATCGTTTCCTTCCATGCTCCCGCCCTATTGGCTCAAAACTTTACCCCCGAAAAAAGCCAGGCCAGGGCCGTTCCCCCTCCGGGGTTGCGGGCGGTTTTGGTTGGGTCGGAACCTCAGGTTCGTCAGCCTCTGTCGATGAGTTTCGACCATAAAGGGAGGTTGTGGGTGCTGCAATACCTGCAATACCCAAACCCGGCGGGATTGAAACCGGTAAGTCGGGACCAATTCCTCCGAACGATTTGGGACAAAAAACCGGAAGCTCCGCCCAAAGGTCCAAAGGGAGCCGACAAAATCACCATCCTTGAGGATCCGGGTCCGGATGGCCGGTTTCGCCAATCCAGGGATGTTGTTGGTGGTCTCAATCTGGCCACAGGTTTTGCCATTGGCCGAGGTGGTATTTATGTTCTCCAAGCCCCTTATTTACTTTTTTATCCGGACAAAAATGGTGATGATGTTGTGGATGGAGATCCCGAAGTCCTTGTGGACGGATTTGGGATGGAGGATTCCCACGCGCATGGAAACTCACTCATTTGGGGCCCCGATGGTTGGTTGTATGGTGCCCAGGGAAGTACGGTAACGGCCAAAATCCGTGGCCTTACATTTCAACAGGGCATTTGGCGCTTTCATCCGGTGAGCAAAAAATTCGAATTGTTTTCGGAGGGGGGAGGCAACACTTGGGGGCTTGATTTCAGCCCGGAGGGAGAGGTGTTGGCGGGCACCAATTGGGGAGGTTTCGCCCTATTGCATCAGTACCAGGGGGCGTATTACATTAAAGGATTTGCCAAACATGGACCCTTGCAAAACCCCCATTCCTACGGGTATTTTGATCATGTCCCTTATCAAAGCTTTCAGGGAGGCCATGTTACCTGTGGCGGGATTCTTCATCAAGGGCAGGCACTTGGCCCCCAATTTGACAAAACCTACATTGCGGGAAATCTCCTGTCAAGCGTTGTCAATTGGCACAAACTCGAATCCAATGGCAGCACCTACAAGGCATCCCATGGAGGTGTTTTTCTCAATCCTCGGGACAGTTGGTTTCGCCCCGTGGACCTGTTCGATGGTCCCGATGGGGCGGTGTATGTTGCCGACTGGCACGATCATCGTGCGACCCACCTTGACCCGATCGACAACTGGGACAAACGCAATGGCCGGATCTTTAAAATCGAGTCGCAAACTGTAACTCCCATGCCGCCTTTTGATACAGGAAAACTTTCCTCCGAAGAGCTCATTGTCCGGTTGGATCACCCCGAAGTTTGGTGGCAACGCGAGGCACTTCGCCTTTTGTATGAACGAAAAGATGCCTCCACATCGGAGGGCCTGATTTCCTCTTTGGAAATACCAAACACACCCAACCCCGTTCGCAAACTTTGGGCCTTGAACGCCTCGGGATTACTTGACGAGGCATTGCTGGTCAAGTTCCTTACCCATTCCGATTGGTCCGTCCGGATGTGGGCCGTCCGGTTTCTGGGCGATTCGGAAACAATAGGTTTGGCTTCCCAAAAAACACTCGAAGAGGTGTCTCAATCCGAGGAAAACCCTCGGGTTTTGGCTCAGTTGGCTTGTTCGTCAAGGCGTTGGCAAGCCAAGGCAGCTCTTGGGATCATCAAAACCCTGAGTATGAGAAATGATGCAGTTAAGGACCCCTTTTTACCTCTTCTGATTTGGTGGGCCCTTGAAACCCATGCGGTGAAAGGGCAAACGGCAATCGCCTCCTGGATCAACGATCCGGTTTGGGTAAAATCTCCTTTGGTCCAAGGGGCACTTATTGAACGGCTCACCAGGCGTTTTATGGCTTCAGACCTTAAAAACGGGCCCAAGGTGGTTGTCAATCTGCTCAAAAAAGGGGGGAAACCGGCCCTTGCCGGGCTTGAAAAATCCCTTGAGGGAGTGTTTTTGGAGAAAATGCCCGAGCCTCTTCGGGCTTGGCTCGAAAACAAGAGGGCAAGCGATACGGTCTCGGTTCAATGGATTTCCATCGGAACAAGGCTTGGCGATGAAGATAGCTGGCTTCATGCCTTGGCACTGGCTACGGGCCCGAAAACCGAGGCGAAGGAACGCATTGCCCTAATTAAACTTGTGGCCCAAAGTGGCAAAACGGAAGGAGGTGAAGCCCTTTTGGATATTGTGAAGAACTCAAACCAGGCGGAGGTTCAGTTAGCGGCTTTGGAAGGGCTCGCCGGCTTTTCCAATCCAGCCATTGGACCAACCGTTATCAAACGCCTTCCCAAGTTACCCAAAGGCACGACCAATGCCGCCTTGACCCTGTTGGCTTCACGCCCCGTCACAGCAAAAATGCTCCTCGATGCGGAGGATACCGGGGGAATTGGCAAGGATTCGATTACCCTTGACCATGCCCGAAAAATGTTTAGCCACAAGGATCCGGAACTGTTGAAACGGCTGGAGAAAAAATGGGGCAAATTAAGCCCGGCTACCGAGGGCGAAAAACAGGCCCGAATGTCCTATATCCAATTAATCATTGGCCGTTCAGGGTTCGCCGATCCCGCCAAAGGCAAGCCAATCTATGAGCAAAAATGCGCCACCTGTCACCAACTGTTTGGGCAAGGGCAAAAGATTGGCCCTGATCTTACCACGGCGGATAGGCAATCCCTTGCTCCACTTGTCGGGCACATTGTCGATCCTAGTGCCAATATTCGACCTGAATTTCGTGCTTTTATTGTCGAAACCAAGGATGGAAGGCTGCTTACCGGTTTGATTGCCGAGGAGACAACCGGGGCGGTTACCTTGTTTGATGCCAAAGGAGAGCGCATCGTTGTTCCCCGACCTCAAATCGAGGAAATGAAAGCATCCCCTTCATCGCTAATGCCCGAAAAAGCCTTGGATGGCCTATCGGACCAGGAAATTGTGGACTTTTTTGCGTACCTGAGACTTCGTGAGGCCCCCAAGTAAATTGGATTACCCAAAGGAGAGATTACCCATGTCCGATTCCCATTCCCGCCGTGGATTTACCAAAGCAATCGGGGCCGTTTGGTTGGGGGGCGTTTTGTCCCAAAGTAGCCAAGCCCTGGAACAAACCCCAGCCCAGAAACTTAAACTCAAAATGGCGGTAAAATATGGCATGATCGGTGGAAATGATTCCGTTGAAGAAAAGTTCAACCGGATCAGGAAACTGGGATTCCATGGTGTAGAGATGGATAGCCCTTCCGGGGTGAATGTCCTTGAGGCTTGCCGGGCCCGCGATAAGACTGGTATCAACATCCACGGGGTGGTGGATTCGGTTCACTGGCGTGATACCCTTAGCCATCCCGATGAGGCAATTCGCAAAAAAGGCTTGGAGGCACTGTTAGGTGCCATTAAAGATTGCAAAGCGTATGGTGGCAGCACGGTCCTCCTTGTTCCCGGAGTGGTCAACAAGGATGCCAATTATGAGCAATGTTTTGAACGGAGTGCCATCGAGGTGAAAAAGGCAATCCCGGCCGCCAAAGAGGCCGGTGTCAAGATTGCGATCGAAACGGTGTGGAACAATTTTATCACCAAACCCGAACAGATGAACGCCTATGTCGATCAGTTTCAGGACGAAACGGTAGGGGCCTATTTCGACATTAGCAATATGATCAAATTCGGGGTCGCCCCTGCGGATTGGATCCGCCATATGGGAAAAAGGCTTTTGAAATTCGACTTCAAAGGATTTTCCAAAACCAAACAATGGTGTGAGATCGGTCAAGGTGACGAAAACTGGCCCGAGGTTCTAAAGGCACTTGTCGAGGTTGGCTACAAAGGCGAATTTGCCACCTCGGAAGTCAGGGGCGGGGATGAAAATCGACTTAAGGAGGTCGCTGACCAAATGAAACAGGTGCTTGGGTTATAACCCCCTTTGGGTTTGGGTTACAAAAGGGTGTAGCTGAAACCAAAATGATGTAGCTGAAACAAAATGAGGCGACGGGATCTATTCCCGTCGCCTCATTGGATTCAAATCCCATTTCGGGGTTAGTTACTTGGCTGCCTTGGCGGCAACTTTGGCCGCTTTGGCTTTTTCCTTGGCAGCCTTCTCCTCAAGGACTGCTTGAGCTGCGGCAAGCCTTGCCACCGGTACGCGGAAAGGGCTACAGCTTACATAGTTCAAGCCGATATTGTGGCAGAACTTGACGGAGTCGGGCTCTCCGCCGTGCTCGCCACAGATACCCACTTTGAGGTCTTTTTTGGTCTTGCGACCACCTTCCACACCGATTTCCATCAGTTTGCCGATACCATCAAAGTCGATGACCTGGAAAGGATCTTTTTTCACCACATCCAATTCGGTGTATTGGGTGATAAAGCTGCCATAGTCGTCCCGGCTCATACCCAAACCCGTTTGGGTAAGATCGTTGGTGCCGAATGAAAAGAACTGGGCGGTTTGGGCGATTTCGCTGGCCGCCATGGCTGCACGAGGCAGTTCAATCATCGTCCCAACGAGGTAGTCCACCCGGATTCCCTGTTCGGCGAAAACTTTTTCCGCAGTACTGTTGACCAAGGCCGCCTGAAGGTCAAGCTCCTTTTTGAAACCGACCAAGGGAATCATTATTTCGGGGTTAACCTCGATTCCCTTTTTCTTGACGATGCAAGCTGCCTCAATGATAGCCCGGGCCTGCATTTCGGTGATCTCGGGAAATACGATTCCCAAGCGACAACCGCGGAAGCCCAACATGGGGTTAAACTCATGAAGTCCCTTGACGCGGCGTTCGATTTCCTCGACCGATACCCCCATTTCCCTGGCCATTTCCTCCTGGCCCTTGGCATCGTTGGGAAGGAATTCATGAAGTGGGGGATCAAGGGTACGGATGGTAACCGGTAGGCCATTCATCGTTTCGAAGAGACCTACGAAATCGTTTCTCTGGAAGGGGAGCAATTTCTCCAAGGCGGCTTTTCGTGCCTCGATCGAGTTGGCGAGAATCATTTCGCGCATTTCCCGAAGGTGTTCAAAAAACATATGTTCGGTTCGGCAAAGGCCAATTCCTTCCGCACCAAAAGCAACCGCTTGAGCTGCCTGATTGGGCTGGTCGGCATTGGTGCGAATGTTTAGGTGGCGAACCTTGTCCGCCCATTTCATCACCTTTTCAAACTGCTTGAAAACGGAAGATTTTCCGGGTTTCAGGGACTTTTCGATCAACACCTGAACGACTTCGCTGGGCTGGGTGGCCAGCTTGCCGGCAATCACTTCCCCGGTAAAACCGTCGATGGAAATCCAATCCCCATCGTTTAGCACCTTTTCCCCAACAGAAAGGGTCATTTTTTCATAGTCGATCTGGAGCTTGGAACAGCCCACGATGCAGACTTTTCCCATTTGCCTGGAAACCAGAGCCGCATGGGAGGAAGCACCTCCGAAAGCGGTCAGGATACCATCCGCAGCTTGCATACCACGAATATCTTCGGGGCTGGTTTCCCTTCGAACAAGGATGATGCGGTGGTCCGCATGTTTGCCGTATTGTTGGGCATATTTCTCCGCATCTTCCGCGAAAAATTTAATGCGACCCGTTGCCGCCCCTGGGCCGGCATTGATACCCTTGGCGAGCAAATTCCCCTCTTTAATGGCCTGGGTTTTAGCCTTGGCGTTAAAAAGCGGCTGGAGAAGTTGGTTCAAATCGTCCGGGGGGATACGGTTTTTACTAATGGCGGTTTTCCAATCGATCAGGCCCTCATCCACCATATCCACAGCAATCCTGACGGCGGCGAAACCGGTCCGCTTGCCATTTCTTGTCTGAAGCATCCAGAGTTTGTGCCGCTGGACCGTGAATTCAATGTCCTGCACATCTTTGTAATGGGTTTCGAGAATACCCCGCACCTTGTCCAGTTGGGCATAAACATCGGGCATTTCTACCTGAAGTTCCGCAATTTTCTTGGGGGTCCGAATCCCCGCCACCACATCCTCGCCCTGGGCGTTGGTCAGGTATTCCCCATAAAAAACATTTTCCCCGTTTGCAGGGTCCCGGGTAAAGGCCACGCCTGTGCAACAGTCGTCACCCATGTTGCCAAACACCATGGAGCAAATGTTGGCCGCTGTGCCCCATTCGTGGGGAATCCCGTATTGGCGCCGGTAAACAATGGCTCGGTCATTCATCCAGGATCCGAATACGGCTCCAATGGCCCCCCACATTTGTTCATGAGCGTCTTCAGGAAAATCCTGGCCGGTTCGGTCCTTGACCGCCTTCTTGAAACGGGCAACTAACTCCTGAAGGTGGGATACCGTCAGCTGGTTATCCTCGTGGACGCCTTTCTCGTGTTTGAGTTCCTCCATGATTTTTTCAAACGGGTCAATCTCCGTCTTGGACTGGGGTTTGAGACCCAAAACAACATCGCCATACATTTGGATGAAACGGCGGTAGGTATCCCACGCAAATCGCTCATTTCCCGTTTTGGCGATAAGGCCCTTAAGGGTGGCTTCGGTTAATCCAATATTCAAAACGGTATCCATCATACCCGGCATGGAGTCTCTGGCGCCGGATCGGCAAGAAACAAGGAGCGGATTTTTGGGATCGCCCAGCTTGGCTCCCATTTCCTTTTCCATTTTGGCGACGGATTCATTGACCTGGGCTCGAAGTTCAGGAGGGTAGGTTCGCCCATGTTCATAAAAATAGGTGCAAATCTCGGTAGTAAGGGTAAATCCAGCAGGTACAGGCAGCCCGATTTTTGCCATCTCCGCAAGGTTGGCACCTTTGCCCCCCAGAAGGGTTTTCATCTTGGAATCGCCATCGGCGGAGTTGCCGCCGAAATAATAAACATACTTGTGACTCATAAAGGTCGCCTTCACTCCCATGTTGTCGCCGAAAAAAGGTCGGCGAAACAAAAACCTTGGCAAAATCTGGTACCAAGCACCTTGGATACCCGGTTAAGATAGGGAAAAAGGGCCAAAAGTCCAAAAAAAGAGCTAGTTCTTGGAGGTAAACCAACCAAAAGTGAACGAAATGACATTACAGATAGCCAAAGATATGACATGAAGATTTTGCCGCCAATTGGCTTCGGTGGTTGACAGATGTGCCATTTCGTTTTAGGCTAAAGGTTCGGCAAACATCCCTTAAGGTTTCAGGTGGTCAATGGTTCGCAAAAAGAGTTTCGTGGGTAAGAAAAACCGTTGTCGTTTTTGCACCAAGGAGGGATGTCCTCGCCCCACTTTCGTTGATTACAAGGATGTCTTCACTCTTAAGAAAATGTGTACCAGCCAAGGCAAAATGTTCTCGCGCAAACGATCTGGCAATTGTGCCGCTTTCCAGCGGGCGGTTGCCGATTCTGTAAAGCGGGCGCGTTTTCTAGGCCTGCTCCCCTATGTAGGTGAGTAACAAGGACTTTTTGTCCTTCCCCACTCATTCCAAACAAAAAGGTTCTCGGCCCGTGCGAGGCCATCCTCCCGGGCTTGGTTCCGGATGAAAGGATGTGCCCCGTGCCCGTTATGATTTTGCCTGATGGTTCCCAGAAATCCGTGCCATCGGGTTCTTCCTCCAGGGATATCGCCGAATCCATTGGCAAACGCCTGGCCCAAGCCGCCATTGCCGCCCGTGTCAACGGGATTGTCGTCGATTTATCTGCACCCTTACCCGATTCTGTCGAGCCCCAAACCCTTCAGATCCTCACCGAACAGGGCGATGATTCGCTCGAGGTCCTTCGCCATTCCTCCGCCCATATTATGGCCAGGGCAGTAGTCCGCCTTTTTCCCAATACCCAATTGGCATTTGGTCCTCCCATTGAAAACGGATTTTATTACGACATCGACTCCCCAACCCCCATTCGCGAGGAAGATTTCCCACGGATTGAGGAGGAAATGAAAAAAATCATCGCCTTGGCAGAGCCCTTTGAACGCTTTGAGCGAACTGTTCCCAAGGGACGCGAACTGGTTCAGGGAATGGGCCAGGACTACAAGGTTGAGCACATAGATGGGGAACTCTTCAAATATCCACTCTTGAGCTTTTATCGCCAAGGGGAGTTCGTTGACCTTTGCCGGGGGCCTCACCTTCCGCACGCCGGCCGGGTCGGTGCTTTTAAAATTCTTTCGATTGCAGGGGCCTACTGGAAAAACGATTCCAGCCGGAAGCAACTACAGCGGCTTTATGCCACCGCTTTTTTCTCGCAAAAAGAGCTCGATGATCACCTAAAACGGATGGAAGAAGCCAAAAAAAGGGATCATCGGCTTTTGGGCAAACAACTCGCCCTGTTCACCATCAGCCAGCAGGTTGGCCCCGGCCTCATTCTGTGGATGCCCCGGGGTGCCCTGGTGCGGAGCATCCTTGAGAATTTCATCCGGGACGAACTTCTGAAGCGGGGTTATTCCCCCGTTTACACCCCCCATATTGGCAAACTGGAACTCTACCGAACGAGCGGCCATTTTCCCTATTACCGGGACTCCCAGTTTCCGCCCCTGTACCAACATCCCGCGGCCCAGGCCATTGACCTCCTTCAACACCGACTTTCCGCCGGGGAACTCTCTCCTGAAAAAGAAACCGAAATGGAAAAGTTTCTCGAACAGGCGAGCCTTTCCATTCCAGGCTATGCCGCCGCGAAAACACAGGCCGAAAAGCTTGCGATCGTGGATGCCTTTTCCCAGGAATTGTTAGCGAAATTCCAGATTGGCATTCCCGGGTTTGAAAAGGCGGAAGGCCGGGACGACCGTACCAAATTGCTTTTGGGTTGGCTGGAAAATCAGGAAGGTTACCTCCTGAAACCAATGAATTGTCCCCATCACATTCAGATTTATAAGGCCGAACGACGAAGCTACCGCGACCTTCCCCTGCGACTTGCCGAGTTTGGAACGGTTTACCGGTATGAACAGACAGGCGAATTGTCCGGAATGACCCGGGTGCGTGGCTTCACCCAGGACGATGCCCACCTTTTCATTACCCCGGAACAAGTGGAAGGCGAACTCCAAAAAAACATCGAGTTGGTCCTTTTCGTCCTGAAAACCCTCGGGCTGAACGACTATCGGGTGCGCCTTGGTTTGCGGGCAAAAGGTTCCGATAAATATGTAGGGTCGGATGATGATTGGAACAGCGCGGAGGAGTCGCTTTTACGCATAGTCAAGGCTCTTGACATGACCTATTCTGCCGAGGAGGGCGAGGCAGCCTTCTATGGCCCCAAGATCGATTTCGTTGTCCGGGACTGCATTGGTCGTGAATGGCAATTGGGTACGGTTCAGCTGGATTATAACCTTCCCAAACGGTTTGATCTGGAGTACATCGGTGCGGACAACAAGGCTCACCGGCCTGTCATGATCCACAGGGCCCCCTTTGGCTCCATGGAACGGTTTATGGGCATCCTCATTGAGCACTTTGCCGGGGCTTTCCCCTTTTGGTTGACCCCGGAACAGGTTCGCATCCTTCCAGTCAGCGAAAAATTCAATGATTACGCCCGTTCGGTGGAATCCAGACTTCGCGAACACGGGTTGAGGGTTACCGGGGAATATAACTCTGAAAAGGTGGGGGCAAAAATCCGCCAGGCCACTTTGGATAAAGTCCCCGTCATGCTGGTCGTGGGCGATAAAGAAGTTCAGGCAAACGCCGCCGCCGTCCGCCATCGCATCAAGGGGGACCTTGGCATGATTGGTATTGATGCGCTCATCGGCCAGTTGGAGGCAGATGTCAGGTCCCGAACACTCGTCTAGCGCCCAAGGCCCCAGGCAGGCCAAAATCATCAGGACTAAAATCACCAGGAAAAGGGCCACGCCATGAGCGAGTTTGCCTCGGTATCGTTGGACCAAGTCAGGGACTATTGGAATCGCCGCCCTTGTAATTTGCGCCATTCCAAAAAAGAGGTCGGTTCCAGGGAGTATTTCGACGAAGTCGAAGCCAGGAAATACTTTGTGGAACCCCACATTCCAGGGTTCGCCGATTTTTCGAAATGGCGGGGCAAGCGCGTTCTGGAGATCGGATGTGGCCTTGGTACCGATACCATGAATTTTGCCCGTGCCGGGGCCAGTGTTGTTGCCATTGATTATTCTGATGTTTCCCTGGATCTGGCCAGCAAAAGGGCTTGGGCTTTTGGGCTTTCCGATAAAATACATTTTGTTCATGGCAATGCCGAAGAATTGGCCTCATTGGTCCCCGAGGGGCCTTATGACCTTGTCTATTCCTTTGGCGTAATCCACCATACCCCCAACCCGGAACGAGTCATTTCCCAAATTCATAGGCTCATGGGGCCTGAGTCCGAACTTAGGCTAATGGTATATGCCAAAATCAGCTACAAGACACTATGGCTAATGCACACGGAAGGGCCTTGGGAGATTGGGACGCTTGACCCGCTGGTTGCCAAAAATTCCGAGGCTCAAACGGGCTGCCCGGTGACCTACACCTATACGCGCAAAGGGCTTGACCGATTCCTGGAGGGATTCCAAATCACAGAGGCCAAAAAATCCCACATTTTTACCTGGGACATCGAGCACTACATCAGACACGAATATGTGCGTGACAAAGTTTGGCAGGGTGTCTCGGAACAGGACCTTGCCGAATGGGAAGAAGAGTTGGGTTGGCATTGGTTGGTAAAAGCCAAATTGGCCTAATTGGCAGTACCTGTTCTACGGTTTTAGGGAACTGTTCCGTTAAAGGGTATTTAAGGTGGCCCCCATTTCGTAGACACCGAGTTAAGGGAAACTGGATTGGGTAAGAATTCCGGGATTCCTGAACCAAACCCTAATGGTTGGGTGGTTCCGAGTTCAACTCTATTCTTGTCACTGATTTTTGGCCGCTTGCCGCTTGTCACCTTGCGAGGGTGACAAGCGGCAAGGGTTCTAAACCAGCCTGGATTTTTGAAAGGGTCTACTTGGTTATCTATTTTCCTTTGTGCTTTGGGGATGCGGGCCTTTTTCCATGAGGAACTCATAAACAAGTGACAAATGGAACCCACATGGGTTGTAATATCTTTCGATGAACCCGAACATTTCGGTTTTCAAATGTTGCCTGATCCATCGGGAATCAAGGTAAAGACCCATTTTGAAGGTCTCAAAAAAGGATTCCATGGGAAAATTGTGGCTAATTAGCCTGAATAATCCGGTTTAGATGTTCCCTCCGTGCCAACGAAAATCTTGAAATTTCCAGAAACACCTATTGACCAATGAGCAAAAAGGAAGACAATCCATAAGGGAAGGTCGATTTTTCTTCGTGTATTTTCGGTATGCGTTCACGGGATTTTGAGATTTTAGTTGACACGAATGGGTCTTTCCAGCGATACCAGCTGGCATGCAGTCACCCGACATACTTTTGGAAACGGTACACGATCTCGAGACTTTACTCAGATGTGCCAGGGAGGAG
>SYLG01000037.1 GCA_005808665.1 Planctomycetia bacterium
GCCACCATAATCCACCCCCAGCCATTGCAACCAATGCAAATACAAATGTTCCAGCTTTATTTCCCCATTTGCGGCCAACATAAAAACCAGGAATCAATGACAAGCCAAGAATGCACATTAGGATTTTGACGAGATTCATAGATTTTTTCAAAGAGATTGGATTCTTTGCCATCCCGCCCCTTTGCCCGCACCAAAAGTTCAGGCCCTGCCTGAAGGGTGAAGCCCATTCCCAAAAGGAGGGCGGTGGTGATCCCATAGCGAATGCTTCTCAAACTTGTCATGATGGTTTCCTTCCTGATCGTTTCTCCAACACCAATTACTTCTGGGCCAATGCCGCCTGACTGACCAAAACCGCCAAACGAACTTCGGCGAACGGAGTCCATTTGGGATCCACTTTTTGACCAAGGGCAGCCTGGTAGGCGATCGCTGCTTTGTCGGCTTGCCCAAGGGTTTCCAATAGTTGCCCCCGTAAAACTTCCATCCCTGCCGTGGAGGGGCCAGATTGCAGACGAACGAGGATTTGCCTGGCTTTGTCCGGGTCGATCAAGCCAAGCTCCACCAATTCCCCCTCAATTTCGACCAACCGTTTCAGGACGGTGGTATTCCCTGGAAAGGTTTTGGAAGCTTTTTCCAAAACCTTTTTGGCATCAAGATACCGGGATTGAATTCTTGCCAATTGTGCTATTGCCAAGGCCGTATTGGGGGAATCCAACCGGTCCATCATCTGTTTGGACCCGGCAAAGAGCGAGGGGTATCGGTCCTGAAGTATGGGCGAGGCAATCCATTCTTTGTGGGTTTCCGCGTTTGCCCCTTTGGCCCAATGGCGAAGGGCCTCATTTTCCCTGGAAGCGATGGATCCGACCGAAGCGGCCCATTCCTCGGCAAATCGGGCAAGGGCAAATTTGAGGACAGGAGATTGGGCCATCTGGAACTGGTTCACGAGGCCCGCATTGACCGCTTGAACGCTTGTTTGAGGTGGCTCGGAAAGTAAGGGCAAGGCCACCTTCCTGGCCAATTCCAATTGGTCACCTTTTTCCAGAAGGGTCAAAATGCTGGTTGCCCGAAGCAACTCGGTCATTTCTTTTTTGGAATCCAAAGTGAGAACCGAAGTGGCATCGGTGCTGTTGGATTTCCGGTTGGTAAATTGGTCAAAGGCACGATGAATCACCAACGGGGAAGAACTGTCGGCACCCGTGGCAATTCCAAGGGCCCCATCCAGGAATTGGGCCAAACCTTGGCGAATCGACCTTTCTTCCAACAAAAGCTGAAAGTTAATGGCATCGGGACGCATGGCGATAAAGTCCTGAAGGGCAGTGGCTTTTATCCACGAAGGATTGAAAGACGCTCTGGTTTTCCAGTCCCCGGCACTGGCAAAAGCCTTGGCAGCCGCATCGGAATAGTCCGGTAACACCAAAACCGAAAGAAAACCTTGGGTTTGCCTGGCAGCAATCACCCCTTGGGCGATTTCCGTTTTTCGGGAAACAAAAGTTTTGTTGTCGTATAGTTTTTCCAATTGGGTGGCGGCATTGGCAACCAAAAGGAGGTCTTTGCCCAACTGTTGGCGCACCGGATCGGGGAGGGTGGTTCCCGAACGATTGGCCCAGACTTTGGTTGCCTGGGCCAATCCGTAGTAGGCTTTCACAAGGATTTCGAATACAGGATCGTTTTGGATCGCCCTGTCCGGTTTGAGGATTTCCCGCAATTGGGTGGTCGCCTCGTTGGCCAATTGCAATTGGGTGGTGGGGTTTTCCTTCCAGGCTTTTTCCAGATTGAGCCGGGCTAATCCTAGCAGCAGAATTGGGTCGTCTTTTTGGATGAATTGGGCCGAAAGGGCTGCGGCGATTTCTTTTTGAATCTGTTCCTCTTGGATGGTGCCCTGAAGACTGGCGGAAATGAGAATTTGCAGGAACCTTGGATCCCGATGCAAAAGCAATCCTTGGGTGGCGATTTCGACTGCGGCTTTGTGATTCCCCTCTTCCAAGGCAGTGCCTATCTGGTCCAGGAACCATCTGGGACTTTCCAGCTGTTCGATCGTGGCCTTGGCTTGGTCAAGAAGCTCGGGGGTCAACCCGGCTTTGGGGTCCGCTTTAACAATCTCTCCAAAGGCGATGCGAGCGATTGTCCTTAGGGGAGCCGCATCCTGATGCAATTTGGCGGAATAGTGGTCACCCTTGGTGGTGTTTTTCGCCAAAAGCAGAGCGGCCCCGCCTTGAGCGGCAAGGCCAATGGTTTTTACTTTACCCGGGCTTTTGCCAAGGGGACCGGCGATTTTGAGAACCTCAGCAAGCAAGGCGACATCCAGATTTTTTGGATCCGCATTCGCAATTTTGAACAGGGAATAGGCCAAAGTAGATTCGAAATGGGTAAGGACATCCGTCGCATAGGGTGGCGGCTGAACATTTAGGAGCTGGTTTTCGTCCACCTTTTTCCCATCATCGATCCGGGGTTCATCGGAGAGCAAATAATACTCTTTGCGGGCGTTGGCTTCGCTTTTCAACTTATCAATCAGGGTTTGGGCGGTGCGAAGGGATTGGGTCACTCCTTTATAATCACCCAGCACAAACTGGGTATTTACTTCAACCAAAGCCGAATTCAGACTTCGATGGGCACCCACCACATTACGAAGCTGGGAAATCCGGGCGATTTCCTCCTTCCGGGAAAGCTCCGCTATGGTTCTGATCTCGGATTCGCGGTTTAACAAAACATCGAATCGCACAAGGGCCCGTTTATCCTGAATGGATAATTCCGGAACGCGGGTGGGATCGGCATCGAGAAAGTCTTTTATCAATTTGAGTTCGGTCAGGCCTTCCTGGAAAAGAGAATACGCCTCGCTGTAAATTTGCAACCCATCCTTGGCGGAAACAATTTCGGCGACAAGGAGGTTCCATGAAAGCCTTTTGATCCGATCAGGAAGGTCCTTGACCGTTAAAGGCCCGGTATTCAAGGGTGGGCGGGCAAGGAGGTGAGGATGGCTTAATTTGAAGTCTTTTTTATCCTTTTCGACATTATCCGCCGGGTACCCGGTGGCGATTAACATTCCCGAAAAAAGGGTTGCCAGACAGGTCTTTGGTAGTATTGGTGGCATGGGAGGGAACCTTTGCTACAGGGAATGAGGAGGAAGGAATTAACGAACCTTTTCAATCGGGGGGGCGGTAATCCTGGTGGTAAACCAATTCCGGGATTCCCCCTGAACCTTTTCAAGGGCGATCGCCAATTGGTTGGATTCGTGTCCGGTAAACGAGATGGGATTGGAATCGGATAATCGTTGGGCGACCACGGAGGCATCCCTGTTTGCCTCGGGTAAATGCCCCATTTTATGGTGGAGAATGGCTCGGAAGCAGCGAGCTTCGAGGTGATGGGGTTCCAATAGTAGGGCATTGTCCAACAACTCGAGGGCTTTGGGATTTTGGCCAAGATGAAAAGCCCTGGTGCCTTCATAAAAGTAGACTTGAGCATCGGCAACAAATTGCCCTTTCGGGAAGGAATCAATGGATTTTAACGACCCTTGGAGGAGACGGAAAAAGCGGGATTGTTCGCCAGGCGTCCACTGTTTCTTTTTGCCCAATTCACCGGCCATCAAATAATCGGCAAGGGATTCTTCGGTGGCTCCGACGGCGGACCAAATTTGTGCCCTTGCAATATAGGCTTCATAGGCCAAGGGATCGTTCTTTCCCTTTTCCTTGATGATTTTCGAGATTGCTCCGAACGATTTTTGCACACTCGGGGGCATTTTGGCAATCAATTCCGGGGAACCTTGTTGGAAAGGCAAAAAAACAAGAAACAGAAGGGGAGTCATAAATGTTCTCCATGCACGATATTACAGAGGAGAGTATATCACCAGTGGGAGATGGTGTTCAAGGAGTTTGGTAACCTCTTAATGTCAATTCTGTAAATATTTCCAAGCACACCCGGTTGGTAACCTCTTAATGTCAATTCTGTCAATATGTCCAAGCACACCCGGTTGGTAACCTCTTAATGTCAATTTTCCGGGAAAGGCACGATCGAACTTGTTGTACCACATGGTCTTTCCGTTTTTTTTAAAAACAATATAAAAAGAATATGTTAAAACAAATTTCTAATTGAGACATTTCGTTTATTAAGATTGATACCATTTGTTTTTGCGAATCTATATATGTATTTTTTGTGAAAATGAACTCCAAACTTTCTGATAATAAAATCTGACAGGTTTAATGCAGACCAATAAACAGAACAATATCCAAATTCCTTTGGACACCTTAAAACAACATTTTTCAAAATTGCTATTTCTTTCTTGTTAAGGTATGACGAACTAGTCAATGGAATCTTTGACATTACGCCACTTATCCCTCTAATTTGATAACCAGAAATCCAACGATATATTGACCTCGTGGAAACCTTTATTTCCCTGGCGATAGCCTGCCTGCTCATTCCTTCTTTGAACAGGGCGACCGCCTTCAGTCGAATACTTTCCAAAACGGGTGCTTTACCTTTGGTTCGCATGGCAAGATCCTTGGGGTGTTTTTGGCTGTCACCCTAGAAAGCGTAACCAAACCGCAATGTGTCCAAAAATTCTTCGATTTGGCAAAAGAATTTCTTTTTCCCCGATGGTAACCCCAGTACCATCGGGGGAATTGGGATCTGATTTAGCGTTGGAAAAGGTGCATTTATGCCAGAATTTTGGCGAAACCAGGTGAAATGGCGAAAAAACCTAAGCCCAAAGAGACCGCCAACTTTTTCGCCAAAAAAAATACCAATGATTTTACAGCTGACAATTTCGGTTCGTTCCCATTAAGCAAATCGGTCCCCATTTCAACGCTCGTACCACCATCGAAGGAACTTTGGAAACAGGACATCCAATTGACCGAGGTGGAAGCAGCATTCCGGATCAACAAGGAACAATTGGACCTGAGGCCGGTTTGGCCCCAGAAAGAGGACCGTGTGAAGGCACATATCCTTGCCTGCTTTATGGCCTATGCCATGGGGAAAACCTTGGCGGCGTGGATGAAAAGGGCCGGACTGGGAGATCCACCAAGAACCCTGATCAAAGAGCTGGCCCGGATTAAATCCGAGGATGTGTCCATCAAGGCGATCAGCCCGGATGGCTCGATGCGGGAACTGCTGGCTCGCGGTGTGGTTCAGCCATCCCCGGAACAAAAGGGGTTACTGAACAGGCTGGGCCTCAAGGTTCCGAACCATCTGCGTCGGTTGGAACGGTTGGATTCAAAAGGAAAACAGGAGGCCATAGCTTGAACCAAACACCCAAAAAGGGGATTTGTAGTCCCCATATTCCAGTTTGCTTTGCCTTTTACCCGGGAAAAACCGGGTTTCCATGGTCCCACCTGCAGACCTTTGGGTTAAACAGCAACCTGCCTTGGTCAACCCCGGTGGAACGATCAACCCACCCAAGTCTTCTTCCCAAATCCTTACCTTTTGAACATCTGAAATAAGGCCTCAGCTGAATTTTCTACCTTGGCCGGATAAGGAACGGGAAGGGTCCGGGTCAGGTCCGGGTCCAGACTGGGTCGGGTCCGGGCAGGGGCCGGGTCCCAGAAGGATCCTTTGGGCTACCCGGTACGGTCGGATAGGGGTCGGGTCCGGGAAAGAGTTTGGTCGGGTCCGGGCAGGATGCTATTGGATAGGCGGTGCGGTCGGGTCGATACCGGGTCCAGTCCGGGTCCAGTCCGGGTCGGGTCGGGGTCGGGAGGGGCCAAACCGGGTAAGGTCAAGCATTGACTTCACAAAAGGAAGGTTCCATTTCCAGGCGGATTCCATCCCAAGCCCATTCTGAAGTTAACCGAACCAAGGGGTGATTTTGTTTGATTACTTTTTCAAGCGAACCACCAAGGAGACTTGGCCTTGCCTAGGTGCGTTTTGGGGTCATTAATCCCTGAAATCAATCTCCAGCCAAAATACACTTGTGACCTCAAATTCATGAGCCATGATCGGTTTTTCAGGGACGACTACGGAGAGTGCCGATCTCACCGAAACGCCGAATTCACCATTAACTTTGGCACTTGTCCTTGGGATTTTCACACAATTGGCGTTGGTGGGTGCCGTTGCTTTGGGTACAAAAGCTTAGGAATATCCTCATCGTTCAGGCGTTGCATTCCCCTTTCTGAATCCAAGATCCGGAAACCAAGTAACATGGCAAACATTTTTGCACGCAAACCCCTCGATAAAGTCCTTGGAGAAATGGAGAAAGGGCAGGGGCTAAAACGGGTATTGGGGCCGGTTGGCCTGACCGCCATGGGAATCGGAGCCATCATTGGTACAGGAATCTTTGTTCTCATCGGGAAAGCCGCCCGGGATGTGGCCGGACCGGCTTTGATCCTCTCTTTTGTCGTGGCCGGGTTGGCCTGTATCTTTTCAGCCCTCTGTTATGCGGAGTTTGCCTCCATGGCCCCGGTGGCCGGCTCAGCGTACACCTATGCCTATCTGACCTTGGGAGAGTTGATGGCATGGATCATCGGCTGGGATTTGGTACTGGAATATGCGGTGGCCAGTTGCACCGTCGCCCACGGCTGGTCGAAATATTTTCAGGATATATTGCTGCAATTTAAAATAGACATTCCAAAATTATGGACCAATGCCCCTTTTGACATTGCCAAAGGGGAGTTTTATGGGACGGGTTCCTTCATTGACCTGCCTGCCTTGGCTATTTCTTGCATTGTTACCCTGATCCTTGTCCGGGGCATTCGCGAAAGTGCCGTTTTCAATGCCATTATGGTTATCATCAAATTGGCGGTGGTTTTCTTCGTCATTTTTGCCGGCATTCCCCATATCAACCCCGCCAACTGGACCAACAATTTTGCTCCTTACGGGTATGGAGGAGTGGGATTCTTTGGCCATTTGGTCTGGGGCGATTTCAATCAGGCGACGGGCCTTCCTGCCGGGGTGATGGCCGGGGCTGCCCTAATTTTCTTTGCCTATCTTGGTTTTGATGCCGTATCGACCAATGCGGAAGAGGCCAAAAACCCAAAACGGGACCTGCCGATTGGTATCATTGGTTCTTTGATTATTTGTACGGTCCTCTACATTGCCGTGGCTGCTGTGATTACGGGTATGGTGCCGTTTGCGGAAATTGAAAAGGAAGCTCCAGTCGCAGGGGTATTTGCCAAGGTGGGTATGCCTTGGGCCCGGATGCTGGTTTCGGTAGGAGCCCTCACGGGAATCACCTCGGTGCTTTTGGTGATGATGTGTGGTCAACCCCGGATTTTCCTGGCGATGGCTCGCGATGGCCTATTGCCCACCAAGTTTTTTGCCGCCATTCATCCGACTTTTCAAACCCCTTGGAAAGCAACACTTTTAACCGGATTTTTGGTAGCCCTTGGAGGGAGCTTACTTCCGTTGGATATCCTGGCGGAGTTAACCAACATTGGCACCCTGTTTGCCTTTGTGGTGGTTTGTGCGGCGGTGCTGGTCCTTAGGGTCAAAAACCCGGATGCTCCCCGATCATTCAAGGCTCCCCTGGGTCTTTTTTGCCCGATTGCGGGCATCATTCTTTGCCTCTTATTGATGTTTTCTTTGGGCTGGGAAAACTGGCTCCGGCTTGTCATTTGGTTGGGCCTTGGTTTGGTTGTCTATTTTGCCTACGGCATTCGCCATAGTCGCCTCCAAATCCAAGCCAGTCAAACCCGGAGTTAGGCGCCAATGTCTTCACCCGAATCCAACGGTTTTCAAAGGCGCATTGGCCTTTTTGATGCCACCATGCTGGTTTCCGGGACAATGATTGGTTCGGGAATCTTTATTGTCGCTTCGGATATGGCAAGGGATGTTGGGTCTGCGGGCTGGCTTTTGGGTTTGTGGATTGTTACCGGGATAATGACCCTTTTAGGTGCCTTAAGCTATGCCGAATTGGCCTCCATGATGCCCCATGCCGGTGGACAATATGTCTACCTCAAGGAAGCGTATGGCTCGCTTTGGGGTTTCCTTTATGGGTGGTCGGCATTTCTGGTGATCCAATGCGGGTCGATTGCTGCCGTGGCGGTTGCTTTTGCCAAGTTTTTAGGGGTCCTATGGCCCAGGTTGGGAACGGGCCCGGATGCGGCCCTTTTCACCATTACCGGGCTTGATTGGAAGGTTGGTTTACCCCTGCCCTGGTTAAGGGAACCCTTGATCATCTTTGAACGCTCCGAGTTTATGATTACTGCGGGCCAGCTAGTGGCGGTTGGGATTGTTATCCTTTTGACCTTGGTGAATTGTCGGGGCGTCAAAGAGGGCAAGACGATCCAGAATTTATTCACCGTCGCCAAGATTGGTGCCCTTTTGGCAATGATTTTGGTGGGTGTTTTTTTGGCCAACAAACCTGAGGTGGCCTGGAACAATTGGAATGGCGCCTGGGACTTTTTTTCCCAATCCAACCCTCCCGGGAAGGGAAGCCGGTTTTTATCCATCCAGGCTCTCACCGGAGCCCCAGAGTTTTTGGTTATGCTCATGGTTGCCGGTGGGGCAATGGTGGGATCTCTCTTTTCGACAGATGCCTGGAACAATGTCACTTTTTCGTCCGCAGAAGTCAAAAACCCGGCCCGAACGGTACCTCGCAGTTTGATTTTTGGCACTTTGTTGGTTACCACGCTTTACCTCCTTGCAAACCTTACTTATTTGATGGTTCTGCCGGTTCAGGGGGATGAAGCGCTTGCCGGCATGTTGAAATCGATCCCAAGCGAGGACTTGACCCTGGCTGCCAATTATCCCAATTCCACTCAATTGCTAGGGATTTCCCAGGCCAAGGATGACCGGGTGGGAACAGCAGTGCTGCAAGCTGCATCCCCAAAACTGGGGGTTCCCCTGATGGCAATCGCCATTATGGTTTCAACTTTTGGTTGTTTGAACGGGATGATCCTCCTTGGAGCCAGGCTTTACTACGCCATGGCCCAGGATGGACTTTTTTTCAAACGGGTTGGGGAGCTTAATAAAAGCGGTGTGCCTCAAGCCGGGCTCATTTGCCAAGGAATTTGGGCCATTCTGTTGATTTTTTCGGGAACCTACTCCGAGTTACTTGATTATGTCATATTTGTTGCGCTTTTGTTTTACTTTATGACGGTACTTGGGCTATTTGTGCTTCGGGTTCGCCGTCCCAAGGCGGAGCGGCCTTTCCGGGTGCCGGGCTATCCCATATTGCCTGCTTTGTACATGGTCCTTTGCTTCCTGGTAATGGGTGACCTTCTCATTGTTCGTCCGGAATATACATGGCCAGGGTTGCTTATCGTCCTCACTGGTGTCCCTGTGTATTGCGTTTGGCGGGTCCTTGGGAAATGTCCCAAATCGGGGACTTCCGCCAAACCCTTGGTGGAATAGGCCGTTACGGCCCCAAAAAAGTTAGCATTTGATTGCGGGTTTGAGGGTGGCCTTTGGGCTTGACCCCTTTGACGAAATTGTTATCCTCCACCCTCGTGTTTGGATCCAAAAGGGGGAATGATGCCGGATCAGGAAACGACGGTTGGGGAGCTTCGGGCCAGATGGAGCAAATTTGTATCAGACCGGGATTGGAATCGATTTCACACGGCAAAGAATCTTTCCATGGCCATTGCCGCAGAAGCGGCAGAGCTGGTGGAATTGTTTCTTTGGGTGGAGGGTCCAGAGTCCACCACAATGGCCAAGGGGGAATTTCTAACTGCTACCCAGGATGAAGTGGCTGATGTTGCCGGAGCCCTTTTGGCGTTTTGCAACGCCATGGACATAGATTTAAGCGATGCCATAGCCAAAAAAATGGCAAAAAACGAGCTGAAATACCCCGTGGAGGTAATGCGGGGAAAGTGGAGGCAAAGCCCGAATAAGGGTTGTGGGGAGCCGGTATCCGGGGGCCCGTAGTTGGGGTCGGTATAATCGGTATTTTCGTCAAGATCGCTCAAGCGAAAAGCCTTTTAAGCCGATATTTTTTAGGGGGGATCTGTCCTGTCAGAATCCAAAACCCATTGGAGCACCCGCCAGGGAAGGCAGGTGCGAAGGCAAATCGCCTTCACGGTTGGGGGAGCCGGAATGGAATCCAGAAGCAAAGAACAAATCAAACTGCACATCCGCTGGATGATCCGGCGGGATATGCCAGAGGTCGTAGCCATTGAGTCAGGGTGCTTTGATCACCCATGGACGGAGGAAGATTTTCTCCAGGCTCTAAGGCAGAGAAACTGCATTGGCATGATTTCCGAACACGAAGAACGGGTTATTGGGTTTATGATTTATGAGCTCCACCGATCCAGGCTCCACCTTCTCAACTTTGGTGTGAGCCAGGAATTCCGTCGAATCGGAGTTGGCCGTCAGATGGTGAATAAACTCGTCGCCAAACTTTCCCATCATCGTCGCACCCGGGTAACCTCCGCAGTGCGGGAAGGCAATCTGGCCGCCCAGATGTTTTTTCGCAGCCAAAACTTTTTGGCAACCAAGGTCCTGCGTGGATTCTACGGGGACAACGGCGAAGATGCCTATTTCATGCAATTTCACCTGCCGGGAATGGTGCACGATAATATTGAAGTTACCGAAGATGCCGCCGTAGGCATGGAAGAATAACCAATGCCACAATGCTGGTGGAGGCTTTGAAACCGTAAAACCGCACCATGGGTGCGGTTTTTTTGCCAAATCGGCATAATCGGCATAATCCCAACCGGTTTGTTTTCGCTTTTTGTTCTTTTTTCCGGCAAACAACGGCGAGATATTTCTCACTTTGGGCTATCATGAGAAGGTAGCCTTAAGGGAGTTTTCTCATGATTCATTACCAATACCATCGTATGCTTTCGGGTTTGTTGCTTGGGGCCATGTCCATTTCTGGCCTTGGTGCGGCCGATTCCAAAGAAGGGGTAGCATCCCCTGGAGCAAATCCCCCGGCCACTCCATTGATACAGACGACATCCTTGGCACCAATGCTGGAATCCGTCCAAAAACAACTCGCCGACATCCAGATTTCGTTGCAATCCCTGAAGGCTCAGGATAGCGAGGTTCGGCTTCGGAAGCTCGAAGCGGACCTTGCCCTGGTTCGGGGTCAACTTACCAGGATTGAATCCTCCCTAAAACCGGTCAAGGGAGAATCCCGCACCTCCTTTTCCATTAGTCCAGGGACGGTTTCCCCTCCCCAAACCGGGACGATTCGGCTTAGTAATACTAGTGCCTACTATGCCTCGGTTTCCTTGGGTGGTTTGATTTACCGGATTGCTCCAGGGCAAGTTTTGCCCATTCCGGGTCAGCCCGTTGGCGATTTCAAATATGATGTCAAGGCCGATGGTTTTGGCTTGATCCAACCCGTTACTCAACGCACCCTGGGTAAAGACGAGGTATTCACCATTTTCATTTACCCTCGCTAAAAACGATCATGATTGTGACAATTGACGGCCCTGCCGGGGCCGGGAAAAGTACGGTAGCCAAGATGCTTGCCGGGCGTCTTGGCTTTGAGTTTTTGGACACCGGCGCCATGTACCGAACCGTGGCGTTGGAGTTACTCCGTTTGGGTGGAATCGGCCAGGCGGCTGGCTTGGATCAATGGATTGATGGTTTGGAAATGGTTTTTGAGCCGGGAAGGGCATGGCTTCGTGGAGAAGAGGTTACCAGGGAAATCCGGTCATCCGGGGTAACCGCTTTGGTTTCCACGGTAGCGGAGCATGGACAGGTACGCAGGCGGTTGGTTGGGATCCAAAAGGCATATGGAAAAGGTCGGTCCCTTGTCACCGAAGGGAGGGATCAGGGAACTGCCGTTTTTCCATTTGCCTTTTGCAAGTTTTTTTTGATTGCCGATGTGAATGAACGGGCCTTGAGGCGATTTCGGGAGCTGGAAATGCAAGGGGTTGCAGTCAACCTTGACGAGTTGGCTCATCAAATCACGGAACGCGATCGGCGCGATGCCACGCGGGAAATCGGCCCAATGGTTGCCGCCCAGGATGCAATCCTTATCGATTCCACCGGACATTCCATTGTTCAGGTTGTAGATACCCTCGAAAATCATGTTAATCTTCGCAGGGCCCATGTTCATGATTGAAAAAACCACGAACAATCCAAGCGGCAAGGGAGAAGAAGCACGGTCTGGTTGGTTTTTGTATGAACTGGCTTATTTGATCTGTTTTCCGTTGTACCGGGCACTTTGGAGTTTGCGTGTGCGGGGTACCTCCAATGTCCCCGCTACGGGACCAGTTTTGATTTTAGCCAACCACCAAAGTTACCTCGATCCGCTCGGGGTTGGGGTAGCTGTCCGAAGACATATGGGATTCATGGCCAAGCAACCATTGTTTGAAAAAAAAGCATTGGCATGGATTATACGCAGATTGGGTGCCGTCCCGGTGGATAATGAGGGGACGGGAATTGATGGAATCAAATCGGTAATTAGGATGCTCGACAGGGGTAGGGCTGTCCTGGTTTTCCCTGAGGGCGAACGAACGATGGGGGGCCAAATGCAGCGATTCGAACCTGGTATTACCACCCTGATTCGCAAAAAAAAACCAAAAGTCCTGACTCTTGGAATTGCAGGGGCTCATGCAGCATGGCCCAAAAAAGGAAAATTGAAATTTAGCTTTCCGTTATGTTCCCCAAACGAGGCAGCTATGGCAATCTGCATTGGCAAACCCATTTCAGGAGATTTCCTTGCAGGGATGGAAAGGGAAGAAATGTTGCGGTTTTTGTTTGATCAGGTGGCGGAACAACAATGGGCGGCGGAAAAACTGAGGCGGAGCCATCGCTATCTTACGGGAGAGTTGCTTTTGCCCCCTGCCCGCCCGACCTGGCCTGAAATAGGGTGAGGGGAGACTCTAATCATTCCGTTAAGGTTTGGATAGGACCTGAACTTTGGTGTCCCTTTTTCCCTGACCACCCAAACAGGTAAGGGAGGAAAAAAAAGTAGGGTTCGCCGGGCCCAAAATTGCAACCCAACCCATGGTCCTTTTTTCCTTTTTTGAAAAACCGGTAATCTGAGTCCTTTTTCCTGTCTTTCAAGGATCCAGGTTCTAGGTTCTCCATGGGTGTTTTCAATATCCCATTGCATACAACCGTCCCAGGTCATGCAATCGTTCCAAGTGAACCCAAGGAGCAATTCCAATGAATCCATGGAAATCCCTTCTCAGTTGTTTGGTTTTTTCAGCGTTTGGCGCTGCCTCGATGGCCTTTCCCGGAAACGATCACAGTGCGGTAAAACCCGTCCCCCGCGATGCCAATTGGACCAATCGGCATGAGAAGTTTGTTGAAATCGCCAAGCGTGGCGGTGTGGATGTCCTGTTTTTAGGGGACTCCATAACGGATGCTTGGGGTGGCGAGGGGCACGGGCAAAATAGCCCTGGCAGTAAATTGTTTGCGGAAAAGTTTGTCCCGCTTAAGGCAGCAAATTTCGGGATCGGCGGCGATCGGACCCAACACATCCTTTGGCGCCTCCAAAACGGCGAATTGCAAGGTATTAACCCCAAAGTTGTCATGCTGATGATCGGAACCAACAATAGTAACGGCAAGGATAACACCTCTTCCGAAATTTCCGATGGGGTCAAAGCTATTGTGGGCGAGATTCAAAAACAATCGCCAAGCACAAAGGTTCTTCTTTTAGCCATTTTTCCACGGGCTACCGGTAGGGATTTGGATTTGCAAAAAATCCAAACGGAAAAAATCAATCAGGTTAACGAGGCGATTGCCAAGCTAAATGATGGCAAAAAAGTAAAGTTTTTAGACATAAACAAGAACTTTTTTGACGCGGATGGTTCGATTCCAAGGGACTTAATGCCTGACCAGCTCCACCTTTCTCCCAAGGGATATTCCCTTTGGGCAACTGCCGTGGAAACCGAAATCAAAACCCTGCTTCAAGATCAACCGGTTGTAACCATCGGGTCCAGGAAAAAATTTGATCCCCCTGCTGCGGTTACCCGCGTCAAGGAAAAGGCTGAAAATCTGGTAAACCGGGCAAAAGAGAAAGTGGATGCCCCCGCTGCGGTTACCCGCGTCAAGGAAAAGGCTGAAAACCTGGTAACCCGGGCGAAAGAGAAAGTGGATGCCCCTGCTGCAGTTACCCGCGTCAAGGAAAAGGCTGAAAACCTGGTAAACCGGGCAAAAGAGAAAGTGGATCCCCCCGCTGCGGTTACCTGCGTCAAGGAAAAGGCTGAAAACCTGGTAAACCGGGCAAAAGAGAAAGTGGATCCCCCCGCTGCGGTTACCCGCGTCAAGGAAAAGGCTGAAAACCTGGTAAACCGGGCTAAGGAGAAATCCGAGCCAATCGTTGATCGTGCCAAGGAGAAAACGGAAGGATTATTCTCCCGTGTAAAGGAAAAGGTCGGTTCTGTTTTGGCACCGGAAGGTCGAAAAAAAGTATTTGAAAATGGCCGCCTTCGAGGGCGATTAGGCATTTTGAAGGACTAAAACGGACTTACAAAAACTAACGCATTTCCGGTTCGGAATTGTCCCGGGCCGGAAGGGCTTTTTGGGCAATTTCGCTGCGGGCGATCGAGACCTCCTTGGGAGCTTCAATTCCCAACCGAACTTTGTCGCCCCGGACATCAACCACCGTAATGACAACCTCATCGCCGATGAGGAGTGATTCGTTTATTTTCCTTGTAAGGACCAACATGAGGTTCCATCCCTAGTTTAAACAATTGCGGTTGGTTGACCTTTGGAAATGCCTTCGTTCCCGACAAGTTTTCAATTTCCATTGTTCGCCCACCTCCCCCCATTTGTCAACCCTCTAAAATCGTTCCAAACAGATTTTTTTACTAGAATACCTATGAATCCAAACTTCTTCTGACTTGGTCCCAAATCGCCTAACACATTATAAAAAAATAACTTACGATGCTTTGCTTCCCTTGGATTGCATGCTTTTTTTCAATCAAGCTAAAGTAATTGGGTTCTGGGAAAAAACTTTTTTGAACCAATAATTCCTTGGTTTGGCAGATTTCCATTTTCAAAAGGCAGGCAACCCCTTTCCCTTACCATTGGTTCCATTGGAAAAGCCATGGTGAAACCGAGGGCTTGAATTCAAAAAAAACAATTCTGGACCCACTTGGACTGGAACATTGGCAAAGTTTGGCAATGTCTCCCTGCAGATTTGATTCATTTTCAAATATTTAGATATTATTAGATATAAAAACAGATCCAATTTGCGGTGTAATCTTGCCAACAATATGTATTCCAGGGGGATTGTTTCGCCTTGGATGATTCAAAGGTTGGAGAGTGTGCTTTTCCTGGTTTGGGGGAGAGCGAAATCCATTTCCATTCGTAAAGCCACAAGTGCGGTTTTGTCCAAAAGTTCCAAATGCCCCATCCCATTTTGAGGGTGTTCGGTCTTTTTTAAACAGGAAGCATGTAGTTCAGTGGCGCCGGTTTCTTTAAGGATATTCGACGCATTGTGGGCACGGATTCCGCCACAGGGCAAAATCCCAATACGATTGGCGGCCTGGGTTACCAAATCCTTTAACTGCCCAATGGGATCCGCCCTTAAAGCATTTTCTCCACTGGTTAAAATCCTGAGGAAGCCTCGGTCGGCTAAATCAGTGGTTGCTTCCAATGGATCTATAACAAAGTCAAATGCCCTGTGAAAAACGAGTTTTTTTGTCTCAAGGTGGCGGCCGACCTGATCCAAAAAATCTTCATCGAGATGGTGGGTTTCGGTTAAGCCCCCCAAAGCAAGGAAATCGGCCCCGGCATCCAGAAAGCTGGTTGCCTGGTCAAGCATTAGGTCCTTTTCCGAGCGGGTATAGACAAAATGTCCCGGGCGGCAACGGACCAGGACCCCAATGGGGGCATTGGTTTTCCGAAGGGTTTTTAGCATGGATAACTGGGGGGTGAGGCCCCCCAGTTGAAGGGCGTTGCAAAGTTCCAATCGGTCTGCCCCCCATTCTACCGCCATTGCCCCGGTTTCAGTCGAGGAGACGCAGACTTCCAAAATGGGCCGAATCATGATTGTTTGATCACGATTTTTTTGTCGATGGGTGGTTTTTCGATCCGTTGGGGCTTGGAATTGGTCCCAGGCCAGGTAATCTCAATCCAATCTGCAAAACCTGAACCAAGTCCCAAAGTAACTGCAGTGTCGGGTTGACTTAAATAGCCTCGAGCCCCAGAAATGGATCGTTCCATTATTGTTTCGCCAACCTTGCATTTTATCAAGGCACCCAAGGCACTTTTGTTGGTTTTAACCCCGTTTCCCTCAAGGGCCAGGCAAAGCCAATGATGGCCCGTTTTTTGATCATTCCGAAGGATCCTGGCCGGTTCATTGTTGCCTGTAAGGATCAATTCAAGGTCCCCGTCCCCATCCAAATCGGCAAATGCCGATCCACGCCCTACCATGAGTTTGTTAAAATCTTGGCCCGAATTGGATGGTGGGACAGGTTCAAAGCAACGGGGGCTGCCACCAGAATTCCAAAAAAGCGAAGGGGATTGCGGAAAACTTTGACTGGCATTAACTTTGGCGATGTCGGGTTCGAGATGGCCGTTATTCAGGAAAATATCGAGCCGACCGTCAAGATCATAGTCTACAAAAAGGATACCAAATTTCATGGGAACCCTGCTGGGGCCACTAAGACCCACGGCCAAGGCTGAATCAGAAAACCTTAGCACACCAGGTTTGGTGTTTGTAAGAAAGGTAAGAGGTTCATTGGAGAAATTGGCCACCACCAAACCGTTCTTGCCGGGCCGGTATTCGCCCCAATCGATTCCCATGCCAGCTCGGGCTCTCCCGTCGGCATAAGCCACACCCGATTCCAGGCCAATCTCCTTGTAACGGCGGCCACCTTTGCCGTCTGGTTGATTGTGAAACAGGAAATTGCGAACCGTATCGTTTGCAATAAAAATATCCTGCCAACCATCATTATCCGCATCGGCCACCACCACCCCAAGTGACTTGGCTACCGCCCTTTCCCGGGCATTTTCACCTACCCCTTCCTTTTCTGTGACCAAAATCCCTGCGGTTTTGGAGACATCTTCAAATTTTCCTTCTCCCAGGTTGCGCCAAAGTGTACATTGCGTTCCTTCAAAGGAGGTTGGGGAAACATAGGCTCTCCCCACTCCAGTTAGAGTCGTTTTTATGGACACATCCAATCCTGGCGCCCAGATTACATAGTGACAAAGGAAGAGGTCCAATTTGCCATCATTGTCAAAATCCAGGAAGGTGGCCGAACTTGGAAATGAAATGTTTTGCATGTCCTTTTCAAATTGGGACTTTGGAAAGGTGGTCCAGCTGGGGCCCTGGATTAACCCTGCCTGGGTGGTAACATCCGCAAACCCTTTTCCTCCATTGTTCTTGAGGAGTCGATTTCCCCCCACCGCTGTGATGAATAAATCTGGCCAACCGTCGTTGTCAAAATCCCCTGTACAACCTCCCAATCCATAAAGTGGACTAGCCAAATCCATGGTTTTTGTGACATTTTCAAATCCCTTGCCGGTGTTTCGAAAGAGTCCACAAGGCGTGTTTTGGGAAGGTTGATCGGGCCAGGGACAGGAATTCACAAAAAACAGATCGGGTTTACCATCCATATCAAAATCGAGTACCACAACCCCGGAACCCATGGTTTCGGGAAGGAGTTTGTTTCCGGTTGCACCGGTGTGATGCTTAAAGTTGACTCCCCATTCCAGGGTAACATCCGTGAATGGGGAGGCCGGAACCACCAGGTCTTTGCGTTTGACGGTTTCCCCAACTTCCACCTTTGGGCCAACGAGGACAGGCTTGGGATAAAACCACCAGGTAACACCGACTCCGAGACATAAAACAAGTCCCAATCCAATGGAGGCGGCAATTTTTACCCTGGTATTTGCAGAGGGCGTTTCGGGTTTCTCGGGCATCGATTAAAAGGCCTTTCCACAAGGACGATTGGTGGGATACAGAATGATCGCCTCTGTTGCGGCGTTGGCCGCGGGGTTTTTGGAACGATATTTGGTTGTGGTAAACGAACGGGCCAGGTCGTCTGGCTTATACAGTTTGTGCGCCAATCGGTGAGCATCAGCCAACAGGTTTTCCATAGTCCGAATCCGGACCGGGTCCGTTTCATGAGCCCATTTTTTCGAAACCGCCAGCCAAATCGCCCTGGCATGGGGTAGGTAGGGATTATTGGGCTTGGCGGGAATAGCTTGCATATGGGAGATATAGCCTCTTAATAAGGCAATGGAATCTTCGGGTAGCCGTGGTTGGGCGAGGAGCGAGAAAACGGTTTCCCCGGGCAGGTCCTTGGCCGGGGCCGGCTGCCATGTATCTGATGCTAACCGACTCATAGCTTGGGCAAGGCCATAATGGCTTTCCAAATCTTCCGATTCGTCCTGTAATACCTGGTAAAATTGTTGGGCAGCACGGGTCAGCCAAAACCGCTGTTCAGGAGATCCCTCGGATTCGAGTTGGGCCCTCTGGAAAAGGGTTTGGCCTAATTTGGTTCGCACCACATAATCCCTTGTGAAATCGAATTTGCGTTCGGCAGGTTGAAGATCCGGATCAAGGATTTTTTCAAAGTCTTCAATAGCCCTTTCAAAATGGCCTTTTTCGGTGGCGTTTTCGGCGTGAACCAGTCCATTAAACCAGGCCAGGGTCCACCATGGAGCTTCGGCATCCCTTGCCTGATTGAGGGCTGCGGTGGCAAGGTCGAGCCTTCCATCGGCGAAATAAACCCGAGCCAGGTTGGTCCAACCATTTGCTTTCGGAACTTGTTCAGGCATTGCCGCTAAATGCTTGAAGGCATCCTCCGCCTGGAGAAGCTCACCTTTTTTTGCATTGGCACCCCCCTCAAGCAAACAACCTATGCCATAGTCGTTCCACCTTTGCCATGCGGGAACAATGGGAGATTTTTGTTCGGCAACCGGGGTGGGGTCACCCTCAATGGGGAGAGTGACCCGGTCCGTTGCCATATCCACAATGGGGAGAACCGGTACATTCCCTTGATAAACGAATTTGAGGTATTCATCGTCAAATTTCCGGTATCGGATGCGCACCGCAAACTCTACGGGGCCGGAAGCCTCTTTGGGAATGGTTACCTGATAATGCACCACATTTCCTGCACCTGGAGGAATTTGGTGATCATAAAGGGGCGTAAAAATGTCTTGGGGATTGCGTCGATTGATTCGATTTCCATTTCGGTCAAGCATATGCACATTGATGAAATGGGCATGGCGGTCAACCTCTCCGGCATTGTTTCCCTCCATGGATCCATTGCGGGCAAAGGGTTTATCCGTTCCAGCAAACTTTGCTTGAAAGTCGACCCAAATCTCATTGGAATCTACCGTTCCTTGGGAAAAGTGGTGACCAACTCCAAGGGTCCGAATGACCACCTCAAAAAGGTAGGTCTGGCCCGGTTGCAGCTTGGGAAGGTTGGGCCTAAGTATTTCCGGTTTGGCATCGATGGTCCCACCCCTTTTCAGGGCGAACAGATCAACCCTGATTTTTTTGTCCTTGCCTTCCGGATCCGTTCCAGTGAGGAAATCCCTGTTTTTCTGGATGGACTTGTCAAATAACCCGGCAAATTGTTGATATTTTGGCTCCAATTTCAACAAAGCGGGTAACCCTGTGTTGGCGGCCGGAAAGAAGTGGTCGTGCACTTTGGGTATTCCTGTACCATCCCGGTCCTTGGATCCAAAATCGCCACTTGCCACCAAAGGCATATGACATTGGGAGCATTCCGGTTTGGCTAATTCCGGATAGTAAAAAGCCCTGCTTCCATGACCGGAAACCCCGGATAAATGGTGGCTGTCATGATGATTTTGACCACGGGTAAATTCTTGATAGTGATTGAGGGCAATGGGCAGCGATACTTTGTGGCAGACCGAACAAAAATCGGCAGACTTGTGCAAAGGTTTGAGGAATGTTTTTTTGTGAAAATCGGGTCGGGCCTTCACCAGTTGCTGATTGATCCATTGAAATGAAGGAGCATCGCTTTTGGCAAAAGGATAATGCAAAGGTTCTTCGATCGTATACGCCCCATTGCCCACTGTGCTGTTTACATGGGTGATGGCGTGGCAAACGGTGCAGGTGATTCCCGCATGGGCCGTAATATGGTTGACATCGTCATATTTGGGATCATCAAACGCCCCGGAGAAAAACGGGACCGGATCGTGGCAACCCGCACACCAACGGGCCGCTTTGACATCGCCATCCCGTTCCAAGGCGACTTTTCGGGTTTCACGAACACTTGCCAGGTAAGGAGGATTATTGAACGAACTGAAATGGTGTGCTGAATGAAACCAGGAATTGTAAACATCCCGATGGCATTCGAGACAATAAGTATCCATCATTAGCGTGCTGGCAGGGATAAACATTCCATTTGCGGTTCGGGAGTCGGATGGAAAAAAGTAAGCCAATCCTTCGCGTGGACCTTCCGAACCCCATTTTCTGGGATCCGCCGCATGAACCATAAGCATTGCTCCAACAGAGACTCCCAGCCCTCCAAGGAATCCAACCCCCCAACGCCATTTGAGCTTCGGTCCGGCTTTGCGATGGGAGATGTAGATCCAAACGGCCGCAATGGGAGTGATGACATGAAGGGACCAAATCACCCAGCGGGAAACTGTGCCTGTGGGTAGTTGAGGCAATCCTTGGATTTGGATTAGGACAATGCCGCTGAAACAGGTTGCCAACCCAACCAGGAAAAGCACAATACCCAAACGGACCGCCATTTTGTTGGGTCGATTACTTGCGGTGATCCAGTGCCATGCACCAAAAACCACAAAAGGTATTGTTGCCAAGACCCCTCCACCAATATGAGCTAGGTAGGTCCAAAGTGTCATGGCATTTGTGTAAGTTTGGCCCGAAGAGGCCTCGAATACACGAATGGCAACCAAATAAACCCCGGTAGCCGTTAGCATGGCAACCAGAGCAAACACCAAACCAAGCATTACCTTTAGGCTGCCATTCAATGCCGGAATGTAAACAAACCTGGCCCGAACGGTGGGCTTTACCTCCAAAGGCGCCGCACTTTCAGGTATTTGAGCGGACATGTTAAACAGTTCCCGTGATAATGAATAGGACCGTAGGGAATTATAACCTTTCGTTCCGGGGATAGGGCAATGCCCTTTATCAGACAATGCGGCAAGAATCGCAACATTTCAACCGGAACGAGTTCCTTTCTAGGATACGAACCTTATGAACCGTTACCTTGCCGCCGCCATTCAGGTCGATTTCCCCAATCCCAAAAACCGGGATGAAATTCCAGGTCGCGTTGGCCGAATGTTGGCGATGGCAGAACAAGCGGTGGTGGGTTATCGACCTTTGGGTGATGTAAAACTGGTTGTTTTCCCGGAGTTTGCCCATACGGCTCCGGTTTATTTGGAAAAAGGGGACCTGATCAAGTACCTTGCGGTGACCTTTCCCAACGGCCACCTCGACGCTTATGCAAACAAAGCGCGGGAATTGGATATATACATTCAAACGGGGACATTCCTGGAGTTGGATCCGGCCTGGCCCGGCCATGTTTTCAATACCACCTGCCTCATTGGCCCGGAGGGCATCGTTTCGAAATATCGCAAAGTCTATCCGTGGCTTCCTTGGGAGGTACACACAAGCCCCGCTGACCTGCCCAATTATCCGGATCCGTTATTTCCCGTGGCAGACACCCCGATTGGCAAAATCGGCGTGGCCATCTGTTATGATTGGCTTTTCCCGGAAGCCATTCGATCCCTTGCATTGAATGGGGCGGAGGTCCTCATCCGGGTTTCCGCTTACATGGATCCCTGGGGAGCGACGGCCCCGATGGATTGGTGGACCGTGATCAATCGCGCAAGGGCTATTGAAAACCTGGCCTTCGTGGTAGCCTCCAATCAGGGAGCCGCACAGGGGAACTATCCCCCTTTTTCTTGGCCAGGAGGGAGCATGGTTGTCGATTTTGACGGCCGTATCCTGGCCCAAGCCGACCCAGGTCCGGGAGACAAAATCGTTATTGCCCCCATAGACATTGAAGCTCTTCGGTACGAACGAAACCGCCGCCAAATGCATCAAATGCCAAGGCACTTAAAACCCTGCCACCGGCAACCAATGGATCAGGATGGCACCTATCCCAAGCGGTCATAGGCACCTTAAAAGACCTATTTGGATTTCCAACGAAGCCATTTCCGCAGGCCCTTTTGGGATTCCGGAAAGGGGGCATTATTTGGTTTCACGGGAATGGGTCCAAAGGAGGGGTTAGTTTTTGGGGTGATGGTTTCCGCCTGGGGATTGGATGCATTTTTAGCCTTTTCGGCTTCAATGAAGCTCATAACCAGGGCCTGTTCCATTTCCATAGGCTTGAAACCAAAGGGACCACGGCCACTTTTGTAGGCGACCTTTCCCTCGGTATCAATGACATAAAGCCGGGCGGGCATTCCGCTGTAGGCAGTTCCCACCGGATCACTTAGACCGTCTACCAAAACGGGCATCGATGGATTCAGTTTTTTTTGAAACATTGCGCAAGCTTCCACCCGTTCCCCAAGAGTAGTAGGTTGCTTTAACGAAACCCCCATTTTCCCGTTGGAGTCCATCCTCCAACCGTCCGTGGGATGAGCTTCCCGGACATAGATCATGAAAAAGTTTGCATTGTTTTTGTGCCGATTATAAATGGATTCCACATCGGGGTAAAGGCTACGAAATGGGCCACAGGTAAAATTCCCAAAAACCAATACCACAGGTTTTGGCCCAATGACTTTGGACAAGGTCACCCAATGGTCTCCCCCGGTTTTTTTCAAGACAAAATCCGGGGCGGGTGCTCCTACCTTTGGTCCTTCGGAAATGGAACCAATTTCCCCAGCAAATAGCCCTTTCACCAATACGGGTACAGTCGGGGCATCCCCGGAGGGAAAAACCATCGGACCACGCGGAATCAAGGCTCCCCGCAAATCATAGGCACTCAGGGAATCGTTTCCTTTGGCGGCATTTTGAAAAAACATTTCCCATTCTTCCCGGGTGAGCCGACCATTGCCGCTGGAATCGATCCTGCGAAAAACCCTGTTGATCAATCCGGATTGCATAACAAAGGGGTTTTTATCCGACCAATCGAGGTCTGTAGGGCTAATTCTGCCATCGCCATCCCGGTCGATCTGATCGAATAGGTCAAGGGAACCTTGGAATTGGTTTCTTTCAAGGGTTTGTATTTTTGGGTCCAAACCATTTTTATTGAGGAGCCAATTCCAGGAATAGCGGGATTGGGCTGGACCAAACCAACCGTCCGATCCGTTCAATTGGGATCCTTTCAGGATGGCAATGAGCATTCGAGCCCCCTCGGACCGGGGAAGGGGATGGGTATTTTCCAATTGGTTCGCCGCACTAGCTGCCCATTTGGGATCCGCAAGCATTTCGATGGTTATATCCTTGGGAAGCGCAAGGGAGTCCCCTTGGGCAAATGCTTGGGAAGGGGCCCCGTTTAGCCAAAATACATTCCATATTAGGACGAAAAAGTAGCGCAGGTTCATTACAACCTCCCTGAAACGCAATGCATTTTTGGGAAAGAATAGATCAGGTTTTGGCCTTTAAAAAGGCGAATCCTGTCACCCTTGCCCTTTTAGGAATATTGTATGCCTAGGATTTACGCAGTAAGCTGAAATTGGGTTTGCCTAAATCAGCCAGGCTGGTTGTTATTTCAGGGAATGCGACGGCGATGGAAGCCCAGAGGACCAATGCTTTTGGTTTGGGGGAACCAATCCATGATGCCTGTTCCCGGCTTCTGCATAGACTTGAACCTTCCAGCGAATCACTTTGGCAAGTGGTGAAACCGGAGGTCAAAACAGGGTTCGGGATATTGATTCTGGATGATACGGTTTTGGACAAACCGTATGCCCGGTAGATGGATTTTTTTCAACCCATTTGGGCTGGCAAACATCACGCCGTAGTGAAGAGTATCACTTGTTGGCCATGCTTTGGACAGGTGGTGATAGGCATTTGCCCTGCGATTATCGAATCTATGACCAAGCCTATGATGGCAAGTCCAAAAACGAACATTTTGCCGACCTGGTTGAAACGACAACCGAGCGGGGGTTTCAGCCGGAATTTGTTGTTTTCGATGGGTGGTAAATTAATTTGGAGAATCTCAGGAGGATTGGTGGGAATAGGTTGCATTGGCTGACAAGACTCAAACAAAATAGGAGGGTTAACCCTGACCGAAGTGGCAATCGGCCAGGAATGGAATGCGCAATTTCGGCAACCGGAACGGTTGTCCCTCTCGAGAATTACGGAATGGTGAAAGTGTTCCGGATTATTTCCAAGGACGGCACGGCATAATACTGGGCGACCAAAAACATCGAAATGAATGAACCGGCACGGGTGAGGCTAGCGGATGCGGGATGGAAGATTGAGGAATACCATCGGGGGAGCAAGCCGATTGCGCCTCAGGAAAAATGGCAATGGTGAAAAGGGAAATCCCAACGGGTCCACAAAGGTTACCAATATGGGCTTAATTGGTGTTCGAAAAATACTGCCTCAATACCTGATAAAACCGGGTTGCCTCAAGGCATAGTTCGTTCTGGAAGCTGTGGAAGCCTTTCGTGCGAAGCCATCGTTTTGGATCCCAAAGGCTTCACCTGGGTAAGTCCTACCAAGCTGGTCCAAGCCTACTCCTTAACAAAGGGGTTTGGATCATTCCGACCGTTATGGAAATCAAGCTGCGGCACCGACCCCATCCACAAGGACACATCCAATCCAGGGTGGAAGTCCCTTGGTGTGCAACCGGGCTTCGGCCTCCATTGGGGTGGTTTCCCACGCATATACCGAGGTGACCCAAGTCCATCCCTGACACTGAGCCAACCAAAAGCGGGCTATCGCGTCTGTTTGGGAAGATTGGGAAGCCACTACCACCAACCCAAAGCGTTTTCTGATTTCCTGGGCAACTCCATGAATACTTCGGGTGGCAAACCAGGTTCCTTCGGGATGGAAATCATCACCACGGGGAATTCTGGTAACAAGGGGATTTCTACCGGCAACCAGAATGCTTTCCAATTCGACCCTGCCCCAAAGAAGGTCCTGCCAACCTGGTCCAGGGGCGTGAAGGCCCCCGTCCATTGCCTCATCCATCTCCAAACAGGCCACCGGGCCATGCTGCCTTGCAATCGAATCGATGATCCTTTCCATTACGACTTTCAGGTCCATTGGGGGCAAACCTGAAGGAGCTGTCCCAGGGCTTAAAAATAACCAAGGGGCTAGGCCGCCCATTGCGTGGTGGGTGAGCCTTTCCAGAATGCCACGAATCACAGGTGGGGCAATGGACCCCTTGGAATCGGGGGAATGGGCCGTGGGTATAGGCGATTCTTGTTGGGCCAATTGGGCAGCTAAGGGGGGGGCTGTTGGCGAAGGCGTGGGATTTGTATGCACGGGATCCGTTCCCCCCACCATCAGGTTGAAATGGGCCCGAAAAGTGGGTACGCTTACTCCATTGGAAACGAGTATTTCATTTTCCGGGCCGATTTCCACATAGGCCGAGCCTTCCTCGGTAGCCTTCCAAATGCTTTCCTCAGGTTCCAAAACTCCATCTTTATCATTTGTTTCATCTAACGAAGGAGAGGCATTATTCAATCCGGAACCCTGCGATCTTCCGGGTGCCCGGATTCCGGGAGCCAACGGGATTTCATGCCTCATGGGCAATGGGGTGTTTGGCTCATGGGGAGGCCAGGGGATATTTGCGGGAAGGGAGGCCTCGTCCCCGGTTTGGGCGGTTGTAACAAAATTGGACCATGGTGCCTCATTACCGCTGGCAGGGGTCAGGGCCTCCCAAAGTCGTGACATTCCAACCAGTCTCCTCGGAAAAACGGATCCTGAAATCGAACCGTTGAATGGGCCTTGCAATGGGCCTGTTTATACGGGGATTAAATGGTTTATGCGGAGCGTTTTAGTGGATAATTGGTATCCCCGGCTCGTCCATTTGTGGGGATTGCTTCCCAAGGGTTGTTTGGTTCCGGGGCTCCCAAGGAGTCCGTTTCTCCCTCGTTGTCACCGGATCCCATTTTCCCAAATCCATGGTGAACCAATTCCATTTCGTGTTCAAATTGGGCCATGGAAGAACCCCAGAGGTTTTGAGCAGCCATTTCTACCGCCTCCAATTCGATGGAAGCCATTCCGGCTCCCGCTGCAAGCCGACTGGCATGGCGACCAACCTGGCAAAGCCGCCGGAGATTGCCGCCTCCCAGTTCAATCATGCGGTTTTCGGCTTCATGTCCCAAAATCCGATCCGGATGGCCTCCTGCCCACCGAATCTGGAAGCGCAAGAAATCCGAAGCTTCTGCCGGGTCTAACGAGGAGAGTGCCCCGCCACCTCCAACCATTTCCCAAGCATCGTGAAGTCCCGACATGGTCGCCAAGCCGGGCAGTTCACCCCGGGCACACAAAACCACCTGAATCCCCGCTTGACCCTTGCCTTGCAGGTGCGACCAACTTACCAATTCATCAGCACTGGATTCGGACATCAAATCGGCCTGTTCAATCAGGACAATGGGGGGAGTTCCTTGACGCAATCCCTCCATGATGGCTTCGATCACACGGTTCCGTGCCACCCCTGTGGAGGCAGAACCATCATCAAGATGCCAATCATGGGCGACTTGCCGAATCAAGTCGGCCGGATCACGAAGTGGCTGGGTGAGATAAGCAAGGCGGCTGTTTTGGGGAATCATTTCCATGAGCAGGTGGAGCAGAAATGTTTTGCCTGTTCCAGGAGCCCCGGAAAGCGAAATCCAGGGTTCCCCCTCTTGCCAGGCACTTACCAATCCCCGGAGGGCATTTTCGTGAGTTGTCGAAGGGTAATAGCGCCTGGGATCGACAACCGCCGGGAACGGTGCCGTTTGAAGCGCAAAGGGCCAGGGGGTCATCCAGAAACTCCCGATGGGTGTGGGGGATTGGAGCTGCGGTGGGTCAAACCGCAAACCAAACCAACTGAAAGATCGGAATATTCGGCAAAAAACTTGAACCTGTCACAACCCTTACGGGAAATGTTGGCTGGGTAAGGGTACTGAAAAAAGCCTTTGGGGGTCCGGGGGGGGCGGGGGCAATTCTGCGGTCGGCTTTACCCAGATCCCGTGGTGGATTGCCCCTCCCTTTGCAAGGGCTTTTCGTTCGAAATTGGTTATGGTTCCCCGATCATCGGGAAGATCCTGGCGCACCAACAGTGGTTGATGATTCAGAATGGCGACGCTTGCTTGAAAGTAGTCTGGGACATCGCTAGCCAAATGAAAGGCCCCGCCAACCTTTAATGCACGAATGACCCAAATGAGGAAATCCGGGGTGACAAGGCGCCGTTTGGCGTGTCGGGCCTTCCACCAGGGATCGGGGAAATAAACATGAACTGCCTGGAGCGATTCGGTCGGAATCGACCAAGCCAACGCAAACCGGGCATCGGTACAAGCCATTTTGGCATGTTTCAAATTGCGCCTGGCAAGACGAGTGGCACAATAGAGTTGATATTTGCGTACCACTTCAATGCCAGCAAAGTTCACTTCCGGGCGGGTGGTGGCAGCATGGACGATAAATGCTCCTTTCCCACAGCCGATTTCAAGTTCCACCGGTCTGTCGTTGCCAAAAAGGCTTTTCCAGTCGAGTTTTTGCGGAATGGAAGGCAAATCAAAACAAAACTGGAACAATAGTTCTGGGGCGACCCGCTCGGGTTTACGCAAGAGAAAGACCTCAAATGGTGGCGTTTAGGCCGTTATTTCCGCAGTGGTTCGATTCACGGCCAAACCAATAATGTCGCCATGAAACACTAGCGTTTTTCCAACAAATCCCTGTACGGCGTAGTTCATTTGACGCCGATTGATCTTGCCGGCTTTGGCCACCATTACCAACCGATCCCCCGGTTTGACCATGGCACGAAACCGGACATTTTCCATTCCGCCAAAGGCTACAAAATCACCCCCAATGACCGTTTCGGTGAGGGCATGGAAGGAGCAGATTTGAGCCGCCGATTCACAAATCAAAACCCCCGGAAAAATAGGCATTCCAGGCATATGCCCTTTGGCCCAAAACTCGTCCGCCGAAACATCCTTGTAGCCGATGACAAGGCCCACTTCGCGGTTACAAACCACGATGGCATCAATTTGTTCCATCTCAAACCGCTGGGGCAGGATGGTGCGGATTTTGGCTTTGTCCGCCAAAATGTGGGTCAAATCCACCGTCGAAATGTCCAAAATAGCCGGGGGCGCCATAGTCGAAATCTCTTTTGGTATCCAAGTGTTTGCAACCGCTTACGGCGAAAAATCCGGGTCCGCCGATTCTAATAATCTACAGATTCCTTGGGTTTTGCCATCATTAAGGTTGGACATGTCTAACCACCAACAACTTGTGTCCAAACCAGGCAAAACCCCAAAAGAGGGGCAGGTATCGATTCACGGAATCCAATTTGGGATTTACCCTTCAAACGCAAGGGGAAGTTGTTCCAGTCTTGTCAAAAGCAAATCGGGGCTCGAAAGGGGGTTCTTGAGCTGTTCCGGTTTAGCTTCCAAAGTGGATTTGTCCCCAACATAAAGGGCCGTCCTCATACCCATTTTTTTTGCGGGCCCAAGATCTTTGTCCAATCGGTTGGAAACATAAAGGACCTGGGATGGTTGGAGACCGGCTGTTGCCAAAGCTTCTTTCGTTCGCGAAAAGATTCGGTCGCTTGGTTTTTTGGCGCCCACATCGTACGAAAGAATCCGTAGTTTTTTGTCAAAAAAGAGGTCGGGGTCCAACCCCGGATGGTCCCCTAAAACCGCCCGGCGAATCTGGGCCCAGGTAAAGCATTGACCATCCGTCAAAAACCCTTGCCTGATCCCCAAATCCGAAAGGGCCGTAACCGCCTGCACTGCTCCCTCGTGAGGAGCCGTTCCCTGGAGGCTTGCATGGAAAAAATAGGCAATTTTTTTGGCATATTCCCCTAACTGCCCAAACTTGGAAACATCATAATGATAATCTGGCTTGAGTTTGTTTTTGACGAAGAACTCCCAAATTTTTTCGGACGGCCTTTCCGGAAACCTTTCCCCACTTGCCGACCCAATTCCAACCATGTCAAAGGCGATCACCTGATCATAAAGAACCTTGGCGTGCACGGAGGGAAGGCCGGGCCTTCGGGACATGGAGGTCCACATATTGAACTCTTGAATGGTTTTGTCCAAGGCAAAAGACATAACCATTTCTTTGGGGTGTTCAAAAAGAAGTTCCCCTTGGAAAATATGGAGGAAGGTCCCGTATATATTCCACAAAACCAGGCGGACCTCCGGAAGGTGCCGGATTCCATGACGGGCGTTGGCTGGTTCCGCTTTGGGAGGCTTTGGCCAAATCAGGTCCTTGCGGCCGGCCAGCTCATCAGCATAATCTTCAAGGCTCAAGGGCATGAAATCGCTTTCCAGGGACCAGCCCCAACATGAACAATGTAACCTTTCTAACCCCCCACCTTCCCGCAACCGCCGATGTGGTGGGAGCGGGAGGAATCGGCATCTGCCTTGCTATTGCTTTCCATCAGGCTGGTTGCCGGGTTCAACTGATCGAATCCTCGGGGACCAAGCTGGATCATGGGAACCAAAACGGGATCCAAATCGCCGGATTTGCCCCCGTTCGGATTCCGATAAAACCATTTCAGGAATGGAAACCCAATCCCCATACCCCCATTATACTTTGTACCAAAGGATACCATACTTCTTTGGTTCTTGAAAAAATTCCACTCCAATCGACTATCGTTCCCATTCAAAACGGATTCGATGAGGCCCTTGCCGCACGAACACAATCCCTCGAGGGAATTGCTTCGTGGATTTCCGAATGCGATCCCAATGTGCCTTCCACCCGAATCACCCGCCGGGGTGACTTGCATTTTGGCCCGGCGGTTGGAAATCCGGAGTTTGTCCCAAGCGGGAAAAATTGGCTAAAAGCCCTTGCTGGCCCCCTCAAATCGCTAGGCATCACCCCCCGGTTTACCCCTGATGTAAGGCCCTATAAATCCACCAAGCTGGTTTACAATGCAGCCATCAGCCCCATTGCCTCGGCGGCAGGAATTGACAACAGTCAATTGCTTACCGATCCGCTTGCCCGCCGCTGGTTTTTTGCTTTACTGGAGGAAAATATTGCGATCATGAGGCTTCGAAACATTCCTTTGGCCAAAATCGGGCCTTTTATGCCAAATACCGTGGCCTGGATCCTGGGCCAAAATTGGCTTCGGGTGCCCTTGGCCCGGCATTTCGCACCTTCGTTACGAGGGACTTATTGTTCCATGGCATTGGATTTTGCCAAGGGAATCACCGAAATGGACCATTACAACGGCCACCTCATTCGTTTGGCTGGGGTAGACCGACTTTGCCCGGTTAACCGAATTGTGGTGACGGTTGCCACACGGTGGCTAACAGCAGGGAGGCTTCCGCACTCTGATTTCCTCAAGGAATTGGAACTGGAAGCGGGGGGATCCCTAAACTAATCACTTGGTCCCATGGCCGTCGGCCGGGCTAAAAGATTGAGGACCTTTGATTTTAGCATGAATGACATTCTTCCCACAAAACTGCAAAAGGATTCAGGCCTCATTCGCATTCAATGGAGCGATGGGCACGAATCCGTTCTTCCTTACAAAAACTTAAGGAACGCCTGCCCCTGTGCGGGTTGTAAAGAGGAGGCCCAAAAACCACTCAATCCGTTTCGCATCCTTAAGACAAACGAATTGGCACCGCTTGAGGTTTCCCGCCTCGACCCTGTCGGGCGCTATGCCTACCGAATCACCTGGGCGGACGGTCATGATACCGGGATCTTTCGTTTGGATTACCTACGGTCGCTTTGTCAATGTGGGTCCTGCCAACCCGGTAAACCGGGATAGCAACTCCTTGGCCCTCACCTAAAATGATGCTTTGACAGATTTTTTCTTTTGAAAGTGAACTATGCAACCCGGCGGATTACCCAAGCTTTCCCTACCCCACATGAAAAACATCGTTGCCGTAGCCAGCGGCAAGGGAGGGGTTGGCAAGTCCACTGTAGCCAGTAACCTTGCCCTTTCCCTTTGCGGGATGGGTTTCAAGGTTGGGCTGTTGGATGCGGACATTTACGGTCCGAGCATTCCGCTAATGATGGGGATCCAGGGCCAAGTGGATCAGGCGACTACTCCTTTACCGCTTGACCGGTATGGCATCAAACTGATGTCCATGGGGTTTCTTGTTCCCCCGGAAAAAGCAGTCATCTGGCGTGGCCCCATGATTCACCGGGCCCTTACCCAATTCCTTTCCGATATGGCATGGGGCGATTTGGATTACATGGTGGTTGACCTGCCGCCCGGCACCGGGGATGCCCAATTGACCCTGACACAATCGGTTCCTTTAACCGCAGCGGTGGTGGTTACCACCCCCCAGGAAGTCAGCCTCATTGACGCCCGCAAGGGTCTGGAAATGTTTCGCGAAGTGCGGGTACCGGTCCTTGGTATCATCGAAAACATGAGCTATTTTGTCGGTGAGGATGGCAAACGGTATGAGATATTTGGTCATGGGGGCGGGCAAAAACTGGCCAAGGCCACCGGAGTTCCCTTCCTGGGAGCCATACCTATCGATCCCCTGGTGGTCCAGGCCGGAGACAACGGTATGCCCATGGTGATTTCTCACCCCGAATCGGCCACAGCAGGTGCCTTTCGTGATTTGGGCAAGGTGGTAGTTAAAAACCTGGCCCTGGCACCCAGCGAAGCTCCCCTTCCAGGCCTTTCGTAGTAAGGCGATAGGATTTGTTTCTAAAAAGGGCCGAGGCTATTATAGGTTGTTGGTTTACGGTCCGTTCAAAAAACGGAAAGGTTGGTCCTTCCCAAAAGGGTTGTTTTCGCAAAAAAGGGAGGACCAGCTTTCCCCCGTTCATTCCAATTGGCACTTTTCATATGCCAATTGGGCATGGTCTATCCTTTGGTTCGTTTCCTAGCTTACAAAAATGCCTTGGGAGTTGGTTCGAGAACTTGCTAGGAACTCGAAGACCAAATCTAGCGTAGAATGAAGGTACCCACTACCCGGAGGCGTGAGGCGAAATCCCTTAACCTGGGGAATTCCTCCGCGACCAGGCCCGGTGATCAATTCCTGGATTCCATCCCCATTCCCATCCGAAACCCCCAACCGAACTCCTCCTGTAAACTCTTGATCATAAGCCAAAAGCCGACAAAAAACCGCCCTTGTAAAGGGATTCCAAACAATTATCTCTGGACCTCCCCCCGCTCCCGGTCCCGTGATAACTTCGCTGGTCCCATCTTGGTCCAAATCCCCACCACTAACAAAGACTCCTCCCCCGAAGCCTTGGTCATAGGCATACCACTGGGATAGAATCTGCCTAGTTGATCCATCAAACACCCGTACATGCGGACCACCACCCGGTCCTGCACCGGTCACCAAATCACGAACCCCATCCCGGTTGAAATCCACCGCACATATGCTCACCCCTCCGCGGAAATTCTCCGAATATGCGTAAAATGAACACAACACCGATAGGTCGACCCCATTGAAAATCTTCACATGTGGACCGCCTCCTGGCCCCGCTGCGGCGACGATATCCATTACCCCATCAATGTTGTAATCCAGAGTGGAAACATTAACCCCTCCGGCAAAATCCTGGCTGAAAGCGTAAAACGCGCGGAGCACCTTTCGCGTAAGGGAATCAACGATTGCTATCGCAGGGCCTCCTCCGGCCCCGGCACCTGCGACAATGTCTGCAACGCCGTCGCCGTTGAAATCACCATTGTAGTCGCCATTGGCAAGATGGATCTCACCCCGAAATCCCGGAAAAGGGGTTACCCAATTACCTGTCACAAGGGCCCCGGAATAGCCCTCGTTAATCCTGCTCGATGAGGATTCAGGTGAGCTGACATAAAGGGCTGGTGGTGCTATGCCCCCAGCAGCGAAGGCGCCAATATCGGACCCTGCCCTGGAAGGTGTTATTGGTTTATTAACCCTAGTGTAGCCCCGCTGATCTAGTCCATTAATTGGAGAATCATCGCTGATCAGATAACCGCCAGTCCCATAGGCTGCGCTATCCTTAAAAATTGCCATGGTGAAGGTGGGGCCTCCATTATCTTGGAGGGGCCCAAGCTTTGGTTTTCCAACAATGGCACCAAAGTCATAATTCGGACTTGTGTCGATTGGTAATGATCCGTCGGTTTGTAGGTTATTCATGAAATTCCCGGCTAACGCAAGCGGGTACCCGTGGTAATCCCCACCGGGATTATTGGCAATAATGGTATTTTGCAGGGTTAATGAGGGATGAATAATCCAAGGAAAGGAATTAGGCACACGAGTCAATCCACCACCATAACTAGCATCAATTCCACTGCCACTGCTAGCTTGATTAGAGGCTATCGTGCAGTTAATTATTTCCGAATTGCTTGTGGTATAGATGCCGCCCCCGTTGTTTTTAGTGCGATTTTCAGCTACGGTGGAATTTATAATTGAAAATGGGGCGGTAGGCCTAGCAAGGAGGATGAATGCGTTGATCAGATTTTGTGGCCCAGGGATTGTACCAAATGTAAAGGCGAAAATGCCGCCTCCATTGTTACCGGCTTCATTGCCTGAGACAGTAGAATTGGAAAGTAGGAGAGTGCCTGATTTATCGATAAAGATTCCTCCGCCATTGCCTATTTCTTTAAAATAGGAATCGATGAAATTGAGGTGGACATTATCTCCATTTGCAATATTATTTTTGATTGTAGATTCATAAACTGTTATATCGCCGTCGGCGTAAATACCACCGCCATTATCATTTGCAGTGTTATTGGAAATAGTAGATCTATAGATGTTGGTATAGTATTCTGGTACATTAGGAGGTGTGCTGGCTTTAACGATGTAGATACCTCCTGCATCGCCATCAGAAATATTATGGGAAACTGTGGAAAAGTTAACATCAAGGTAGCCATAGTTGACAATTCCACCGCCACGACAATATTGATTTTCCTGTGTGGATATTGTAGTATTAATTGAAACAAGGCAATAATTAATAGTCACCTTTCCTCTATTATAAATCCCACCACCCTCGTTTCCAACAGCCTTATTATTGGACACTTCGCAATGGTCGAGGGTTAGGGTGCCTGAATTATAAATACCGCCGCCGCCTTTTTCGGTTCCATTTGCAGTGTTAGAAAAGATTGTGGAATCATTGATGGTGAGTGGGCCGGTGCTTTCATTAAAGATACCTCCCCCTAGTCTTGCCTTGTTGTCTGAAATTTTGGAATCTGAGGTGATCGATAGTAAACCGGTGCCCGTGTTGTGAATGCCGCCCCCATCACCCAAATTGTCGACTATAAAATTCCCGGAGATGGTGGCATTAGTGAGAAAGATTCTGCCTTCGAGGGTGTTGCTGATCCCGCCCCCTACGCCATTATTATTGGTTACCGAATTCCCGGAGAGGGTGGATTGGGTGACTTCAAGAGTACCATTGCCGGTGTTGAAGATGGCTCCGCCAAAATCCCCCGCCTGGTTATCCCTGAGGGTGCTATTGCCAAACACCCTGGTGGTACCACTGTCGGTGCTGATGGCGCCGCCACGGGCGGTCGCGGAATTGGTTGAAAGCGTGGAACTGCTGCTGATGTTGACGGTGCCAAAGCGATTGAAAAGGGCTCCCCCCCGTCTGCCCGCAAAATTTGCATCAAGGGTGGATGATATTACCTCCACATAACTGCTAAGGGGACCGTCACCGTAATTGAAAATTCCTCCACCATCGGTGACGGCGGTATTCCCTGACAGGGTGGAATTTTGTACGATGACCTTGCCATCAAAATGGTTGCTTATGCCCCCACCATTTTCCGCCTTATTGTTCGAAATGGTGGAATTGGACACGGTAAGGGTGCCTGTGTCATTGCGGATGGCCCCACCAAAATCACCTGCAGTATTGTTGGTTAGGACACAATTCCTCACCTCGACTGTCCCGTCACGGTTGTAAAGGGCTGCGCCGCTGCCGGTACTGGTTCTTGCCCCGGAAAGGGTGACACCTCTCAGGGATAGATCTCCTCTGGAAGCGATGTTGAAAATACGAAAATCACGGGAGGAACTGCCAGTATTGCCATTGAGAGTCAAATTGTCAGAACCCGGCCCTTCAATGCGCAGTCGACCTGCGGTGGCGGTGGAGACAATGCTCGGAAGTGTGGAGGTCAGATTAATCGTACGCACAGAATCACCAATGGCAAATACAATGCTATCATCTGCTTTTGTCCCGTTGGCTTGGGTGATCGCATCGCGCAAAGTACCCGCACCGGAATTTCCAAAGGAGGTCACCGTGTAGGTGGTTGGCGTAACCCGTTCCTCGAGGCAAAGCAGTTCCGGCTTAAAGGGGATTGCCTCCTTTTTCGACCTGCAGATGGGATTGGTTCCTGAATGATCCCTAAACCAGGTGGCCAAGTTCCACTTTGCCAAAGAAAAATACCTTTTCATGGAAAAACTCCTGGTTGGAAATGAGGAAGGATGAGAAAATAGCGGATTGCCATTTTTTGGGATTTACTTGGAAAGGGCTGTAAGGCCTGTTTAGAGCCAAAAAACCCAATACTGCTTTTCCAACCCACTATCCGGTCGATGCTTTAGTGGGAATAACGAGGGTGGAGGTTACAGCAAATCAAAGAATTTTACAAATTTGCAACGGGTACGGAGTCTTGGTGAGAATTTGAAACTAGGAAAAATATATTGAATGGAATGACTGGATATCTTTGGAAAGATGATCAGGGAACTTTGGGGCTTGATTAAATCGTTTAAATATTTTTATACGAAAAGACATAAAACCAACCCCTGATTTAGTGACCCGTGGATCCATCCAGGAACCCTTTTGGGAGATGATCCTTGTATTCCTTGGTGCTAACCTTATTGTCTCCATCCTTGTCTGCTTCCTGAATTTTTTGCCAAACGCCCGGTGGCACTTCGGATTGGGTAAGGAATCCGTCTTTGTTTGAGTCAAATCGTGAAAAAACACGGTCGGCGGAGGGCATGGCAATCGGTTTTTCCGGAAGGTAGTGTTGTTCGGTACTTTTGAGCATGGCGGACCAGGTTTCGCGCTGTCCAGGCTTCAGGATCAGGGCAACCTCGGCGTCCATTGCTTTGAAAATATCCAATTGTTTGGGATAGGATTCGGCTCTTAAGGACTCAAGGGATTCGTAATGTCGTTGCAAAATTCCCTCGATTTTGGAAGCCTGGCCAACATCCAGCGACAAATCCGAACGCAACTTTGCCAATAGCTTTTCTGGAATCAAATGGGGATGTTTCATTAATTGGATCATTTGGCTGCGCATCCACAAGGCACCGCCCACCCCACCTACAATGGACCCACCAAAAAAAACGATCCCCAACATCAGGATCCTGGTCCAACTCCTTGTTCCGGAGGGTGGCTTTGCGATAAGATGCCCTGAGGAAACATTCATGACAACACCGTCACAAAAGGAAGGGCCAGGGCAATAAGGGTATCTTCACTCATTCCCATCCAGAACACAACCAAAGCCGTACCCGCCGCAAGGCACGAACCGATGCAAAAACCAAGGTATTCAGGCTCCAGGCTTTTCCTCCTCAATGGGCGAGACTGGAGAGTAATCAGGACTCGCTGTGCGACATCAGTACCAGTACCCGTTTCCACCGCCGCCTTGGAGGCAAGCTGCACGAATCGTTTCAGGGGTTCGGTTTTCATAGCTCACCTTTCGCAATCAGATTTTTGAGGCGTATCCGGGCCCTGAATGCTCTGACCCTAGCACCCACCAGGGTCCAACCCGCCCGATTGGCAGCTTCAGCCATGGTGCAACCCTCCAAATAAAGAAGGGTTAGGATCAGGCGATCCGAGGGTGAAAGCTGTGCCAACAGATTAAATACCAACTCCCCAGCCTCCAATTGTGATAATGGGCCACCGTCCGGCCCACGCAAGGACTGCCAGGAATGTTTAGACAGGGCAACCCTTTTGTTCTTTGCAGTAATTCCCGGCTTCAAAAAAAAGATGCGCCCTGATTTACCCATTGTGAAAGGTCTCCTGTTGAGACACTGTTTTTGGTTGAGCGACAGGCGGTAATATGCGATCAAAGAGTGGTTCAGAGGTGGTCCTGAACCGAC
>SYLG01000038.1 GCA_005808665.1 Planctomycetia bacterium
AACATCACAGCCAAAGGTCTCACCGTTTCGGGAACAACGGCTGCCAACAAGGTTTATGATGGTGGGACCACCTCGATCTTGACCACCAGTTCCTCTGCCTTGGTTGGTGTTGTTTCGGGAGATTCGGTGACTTTGGGAGGCACGGCGGTAGGGACCTTTGCTTCCGCCAATGTTGGTGTCCCCATCGTTGTCAGAATAACCGGGTTTTCTCTGGATGGAACCTCGGCCGTCAACTATTCCCTAATCCAACCTACTATCGAGGCAAGAATTTTTCACAAAGGCCTTGAGGTCCTAGGCACAACCGCAAGCAACAAGATTTATGATGGCAACACAAGTGCCACGGTAAGCCACGTTAATTCCGTCCTTGTGGGAATCGTCCCAGGCGATTTGGTAACCCTTGGTGGAACGGCGGTAGGCACCTTTGCTTCACCAAACATTGGCAACGACATCGTCGTCAGCATAACAGGATTTACCCTGGAAGGGGCTTCTGCTAGCAACTATAAGATATTACCCCATGATAAAACGGCCTCTACTTTAGGTTTAGGCAACCACTCGGTCACACAAACCGCCACTGTTGCTAACATCATAGGATTTGAGGAAGAGGGCCCCCCAAACAATCAGGGATATGAGAATCCCTTGGTGGTTTCCCCAAGAGTCGGTGAATCCGAAGTGGTGATCTACTATTCCGACAACCAGCCACGGGCCCGCCTCAGACCCATGGGTGCATGGACGGGTGGGATCCGCTCCGCTGTGGGTGATGTTACCGGGGACGGATTTGCCGATTTCGTCTTTGCAGCAGGACCTGGGGGCGGTCCCCGAATTGTCGTCATCGACGGATTAAGTTTGAATCAGGTCTCGAGTTTCTTTGCCTATTCGAGCACCTTTCGAGGTGGCATTTACATTAGTTCGGGGGATCTGAACGGCGATGGGGTAGCCGAAATCGTAACCGGGGCAGGAGCTACCGGAGGGCCCCATGTTCAATCCTTCAATGCGTTTGGGGTAAAGGTCAACCCCGGTTTCTATGCCTATGCCACCACTTTTACGGGTGGAGTTACCGTTGCCACGGGTGACCTCAATGGGGATGGGATGGCGGAGATCATCACCGGGGCTGCGACCAATGGTGGATCCAATGTCCGCAGTTTTAGTGCCAATGGCGTTCGGGGAAGCCTGAATTTCTTTGCTTATTCCCCATCCTTTATGGGCGGGGTCAATGTGGCGGCCGGTGACCTGAATGGGGATGGAATCGCCGAGGTAATCACGGGTCCCGGAGCTTCCGGTGGACCTAGTGTCAAGATCTTCGACGCCAATGCCAACCCCTTAGCCTCATTCAACGCCTATTCCCCAAGCTATACGGGAGGAATAACCGTAGGAGTGATTGACCCAACCAACGACGGTACTTTTGAAGTGGTTATTGGTCCAGCCACAGGTGGGGCTAATTACCCTGGTTCCGCTGCCAACCTTTATGGCTTGGTTGGACAAAAGTTTGTTTTTATTTCAAGCATCATTGCTTATGGCAAATCCTATACCGGGGGAATTTGGGTAGCTTAGTTGCCTGCCAAAAGGGGGAATGGGCCTGCTGTTCCTTCCATTATATCTTTGGTTGGAAGCCCCAGGGAGCGGCGGATTGCGGTTGCTCTATCATGGATTGAATACGAACTATGCGGCATTGCATAGGGTGGGTGTGGAAGGCGGTCATCACCAGGCAACCTGGTCGTGATTCCACCACAAGGAAAGCCAAACCAGGTAACCAGGGATCTGAACCGGTATGGTCGGGCCAGAATCGTAGCGACAATCCCCGCCCCCTGGCATCGGATTCAAGATCGTCATGAAATTGGGCATATTGCGAGGTGCTCAGTTGTTCGACCGAAACAATTGCCTCAAAGCGCCAGCCTGGAGCCATGACGAAATGGCCTCCATGGCCCGATTCCGGACGAAGAGTCAATTGGCGGCCTCCCCGGGGTAGCCCATTACTAACGCTGGCCAGAACCTGGTGAAACTCCAACCGACCGAAGGACCATGAAATCGCATGGCCAGAAGGGGTAATCCGAAATACCAGGTTTTCCTTGCCCCGTGAAAGAACTTCGCGGGATTGCAACACCTGGAAAAGTTCAGGATGGGGCAACCGTTGAAATACCACCAGCTCCAAATCGCTGGTTTGGGGTTGGATGATGGCTTCTTTTTTCACGGCTCCCTGGCCTTGAGCCGATCCTTTAGCCCCATGATCCCTTCCAGACCAAGAAGGGATTTTAAATCATGGAATGATCCTGTTTTTGCCGCCAAATGGTCCACCCGCCCTGTTTCCAATAGGTCCCTGGCAAGCTCACGAATTGCCTGGGCTGTAACCATAAGCGATTCAACGGGACATACCACAATGCGGTATCCGAGCCTTTCCAATTCCTGGGCGGGCAGGATTGGGGTCAAACCGCCGGAAAGCATATTGACGAGCATGGGTTTATTGAAAAGGTTGGGAATTTGTCGCAGTTCACTTTCCGATTGGGGTGCTTCGATAAAACCCACATCAGCTCCCGCTTCGAGGTAGGCATTCATCCGTTCGGCCGCCTTTTCGAAACCCTCCACAGCCCTTGCGTCGGTCCGGGCAATCAGGACAAAATCAGGATCCTTGCGGGCATCCACCGCCGCCTTCCATTTCATCACCATATCGTCGCAAGAGATCAAACTTTTTCCAGGAAAATGTCCGCACCTTTTGGGATGGGTTTGATCCTCAAGGAGCAAACCCGCCGCACCCGAGGATTCAAAAGTCCGGACCGTATGGGCCACATTATGCAGGTCCCCATAACCTGTGTCGGCATCCGCAACGACCGGAACGGAAACCCGTTGGGAAATACGCCGTACCTGGTCAGCCATTTGGTTCATTTCCAGAAGGCCAACATCGGGCAGGCCTAAAAGACTTGCCGCAGCACCAAACCCGCCCAGAAACAGCATCTCAAGCCCAGCTTGTTCCATAATCAAGGCGGAAAAACAGTCTTGGGCACCAAGGCTTAAAATGGCTTTTGGGCGAAGGAGGAGTTGGCGAAGGCGAGTCGTGGGTTTGGTGGCTGAAACCATCGGTTCTGATTACTCCAATGGGTTGGGAAGAGGGTGGCCTACCCCACCCATGGAGTCTTTTTTACAGATTTAGGAAACCAAAATTCTTCAGGGAACGACCCAAAGGGGACGGGAACAATGCCGCTCCTTCATTTATCCCCGTTCGCTATTCTTGCTTGAATTCGGCCTGAATGATTTCCGGGAGGCTATTGGCCGTTGAAACCAGGGCGACCAGGTTGCCCGGAGAAAGCCTGACACGATAGGACAAATCAAGCGAGGTTCCCTGCTTGGCCGTGGCTATGCCAACCATCCTTGCCTCGACACAGTATTTCTCAAGCAAAGGCCTAAGAATCGCACAGGGATCCTGGACGACCGTCATCCTTACGCTCAAGGATCCTGGCAGGAAATCACCCGGAGAGGTGGCCCGGTTAATAACCCCCATGATAAGTGCGGCAAGGATTACCACGGGAACTCCAAAAGCCATCAGGTGCCCATAGCCCGCTCCGCAGGCCATCCCCGCAGCTACGGCAAATATTACAAACGCCGTGTCTCTGGTATCCTCAACAACCGTGCGAAAGCGGACAATGGACAGGGCCCCCACCAATCCAAAAGCCCTGGCAACGCTATTTCCAATAACAAGGGTTACCAAGGTAATCAAAACGGCAAGGAGGACCAGGGTTGTTCCCAAGGTGCGGGAATCATGACGGGATCCCACCGTAAAGCGGTGAATGACCGCCACCGTGATACCCAAACCCAAAGCCATAAAAAGCCTGGCGGCAAGGATTTCAAAATCGGGAAGGGGATCCGTGCCGCCAATGCCTTCACTCAACCACTGAAACATCAAACCCTCCCGCCCATTTCCTAGGCGGTTTTGGAACCGGGATGCACTGCAATCCCAAGGACACTCATGCATCCCCGGTATTTGGAGTGGCCCCCGGGACGAAGTTTGAAATCGCGCATCAAAGCCCTCAATTGGCCGGGGATCTCGTCGAGGAACTTAAACTCCAGAACGCATTTACCGCCATGAACCGGTTTGCCTTGGGGTCCAAGGTCCATGTCAAAACCCTTTGCAGCTTGCCCGCAAAGGTCGCGGTCCAGGGTAACCCGAATGTCGCCATTCTCTCCGATATAGGCTCTTCGTTCATAACTGATGATGCAAACCGGTGCCAGGTTTTGGAGGCTGACTTCGGTCGAAAACCACCCGGATCCCATTAATTCTTCGGAAAGGTTGCTTTTATGTATTTCCATCCGATGTTTCAAAATGCGTTGCGCCCGTTTGGATTTGCGCTCGAGAAAAAGAGTATTCATCGAGCCATATTGCCTGATCCGGTATTTTCGGAAGGCATGGTTTCCGCATCTGTGAAAAACATCCAACTGGGGTGTGTCAAAATAAAGACTTCGCACCTGGTATCCGCCCCCAATGCTATGGGGATCAGGTGCCAGGGATTCCTTCAGTCGGTCCTCAAACAACTGGGCCTCCTCCAGAGTCAACAGGAATTTTAGTTCCCGAGCCCCTTTGGGTTTTCCTGGAGTTAAGGCTTGCCGAAGGGAAGGTGACAAAGTGGCCGCTTGATTTTGGATCGATTGAACTGGGGGTGGTGAATCCGTGGTGCTTTCCCGAATCATTTTGCAAACCCTTGGATACTTGATTTGACTTCGGCATTTTCCAATAAATACCGGGAGCGCTTTTCGGCAAACTCCCTTAAAGGAATCGCACCAGGCCCCCGACGCATTTGACCACCCGGCCTGTTTCTGGAGCCTTCCGGTGGAGGGGTGCGAAGGTCGGGTGCGGTTGCCTCCAGGAACTCATCATACCTTTCCAGTTTCCGTGTGTCATCCTTGACTTCCTTTTCAATAAGGTTTCGCAAAAATTCGATTTGGGATCCGAGTCTTTCCCATGAAATATCCTCTTTGGCAAGGATATGGATGTTTTGAAGGTATTTTTGTCGAAAGGAAGGAACGGCTAGAATTTTACTTCGCAAAGGCTTACGGGGATCGTCAAGGCCAATTAAGGGGTCCAGTTCCACACCTTTGATATTCATCGCCCTGATTCCCCCCGGTCCACCAAATCCCCCTGGCATACCAGGGCCCATGGTACGCATTTGGGTGAACATTTGCCGTTGTTTACCATCCAGAAGTTGATTCATGCGTTCATCTGTTTCTTTTTGCAACCGCGCCAAGGCAGAAATTTGGGCCGTGTTCAACCTGAGTTCCTGTTGAATCCCTTGAGATAGAATCTCGCCCGGTTTGGGGAAATCCATTCCCATTCTTCCTCCCGGAGGTCCCCCCATTCCCGGACCCATGGGTTGACGAAATGCTTCGTTCATATCGTGGGGCACAAAATGAAAGACCCCCCCTTTATCTTTGTAAATGGAAAAGTCAGAAGCCCGGATCCAATACCCATCGGTGTTGATAAGGGCAACATCCAACGCCAAAAACCAAAGGAGCTGATCCACATCCAAAATCGGCTTGATCGCCCCCTCCAACTTGTCCACCGGAGTTTGGTTCAGGATTTTGCAAAGGTGGATCAAATCTTTCCATGCCGTATCGTCCTTCCCTGATTTGAGTTCATAGCGGCGTTTGTAATCCTACGGATTCTCCCCAAGGTAATCAAGCCCACCCCCGCCACCAGGACTACCTCGAACTTTCCAGCGGGCCGGTTTTGCCTCGCCCCCTTTGTGCTTGTAACGGGAATCCACAAATTCCTTGTTGAATTGTTCCACATTCACATACAACCCCCAGCTCTCGCCATTGATTACCACTTTGACAAAGTTTGCCCTTGGAGCGGGAAGGTATTTGTTGGCAATTTGGGAATAAAGAATGGTACTCATCATGGAGGCGTCTTCATGGCAATTGAGCAAATTGAGAGATTTCACCCCCATAACCCGTTGGCTGGAATCCTCAAGGTCGATGGAAATACTTAAGGATCGTTTGGAACCGGAGGGAACACCCATATAAGAAGACATCCCCCGAAAATGGACCCCTACCCGACCCTTGTGGGTGGTGCCTTCAAGAGTCATTTTTGCGGGCACATCGACATCGGTTCCATGAAACTCCTCGAGTTCTTTTTCCCAATCGGGTAATTCAAAATCGAGGAAAAGGGTGCGGAGTGTGGTCAAATCGTAAAGGTCTTTGCCGGGAAAACGCTTTACGCTTTCAACGGTGACTTTTGGACCGGGAGTGCCTGTCGTTGGTGGGCCCATTCCACCTGGTCCACCCCGCCTGGGGCCAAAGCCCCCCCGGTAGTTTTCAAGGGCCAATCCTGCCCGGGCGGTTTTACGCTCTTCAATATCTAAAATCCTGTTTTTGTTTTTGTCGTAGGTTTTGAGGATTTTTCGTTCCTTACCCATTCCCGGAGGTCCAAAACCACCTGGAAAACCAGGTCCCCCAGGGGAACCGCCCGGACCTGCCCTGGGGAAGTCCTGAACGGGTTGCGCCGCTAAACCCGCTGTAACCAGGCCCCATGCCACCAAACAAAATCCGATCATTTTCACCTTTTTTATCTCCGTTCAGGTCCGGGATAGGGTCCCCGGGGACCAGAAAAACCGCCTCGAAAAAGCATCTGCCCGGGAAGATTTACCAGGTTTCCCGTCATTTCCGACCATTTCACCAATTGTTCTTTGTTTAACAATGTAAGAATTTGAACCATACTGGACCTTCGAAGCTCGTCCCGGGAGGATCGGACAAGCTCACCCTTTGGGCCGAGGTTCCCCTTGGGTTCCCCTTTGAAATCCCTGAAAGGGGGAAGGGGTGGACCAAAACCGGGACCCTCTGGCGGTCGTGGGCCAAAACCGGGACCGTCAAGGGGTGGCGGACCAAAACCAGTGCGCCCTCCCTCCAAAAGGGTCCGGATTTTTTCCTTTTGCTCCGGTGAAATCGCCAAGGCAAGTATCACATCGGGCAAAAGAAAGGCCATCGGTCCTTGCGATTGCAAAGCCAATTGCCGAAAACGGCCCAGTTGATCGGGGCGTAGAATTGCCTGAAGGCTTGTTTCCCTTTCCTTGGCCATTTCCAAAAAACGCTGTTTTCGTTCTTCCCCGCTAAGCTTTCCAAATTCGCGGAAACTTTCTTCGCGCCGGTTTCCCAGGTTCCCGCCAAGTTCACGAAGGGCAAGTTCCTGGGTTTCGGAAAGATGCAATTGCTCAAGGACAACCGGAGCATTCAATAGGTACAGGCTTCGGTCTCCCTGAAGCACCGCCAGATCTTCCAGAATTCTCCGGACACGGTCCCGGGTTATTGCCAGTTCGGTTTGGGATGCAGGGTCGTCCCTTCGCAATTCGATGAATTCCTGATAATAGGCCAACGCCGTTTCCAAAAGCCTCCGCCTAACCCCCTCCATGGGGTGAATGGAAGCAAGTTCCTCCTCGGCCACCTCAATCAATTCATCCGCCGATCGTCTGGCAAGGTCAAATCGTTGATTTGCCTCAAGGGCCCGTTCTTTTTCCCGTTCAAGGGCTCGTTGCGTCAATGATTGTTGGCGCATAACCACAGCGGTTGAAATGCCAAGGACTACTACCGAGATGCATAGGACAATGACCGAGGCCCAAACCACCGAAGGATGCCTCCTGATCCATTTTCGACCATGGTCGATCAGGGAAGGCCTCCTGGCAAGGATAGGTCGGTTTTCGAGAAAGCGCCTAAGGTCTTCGGCAAGATTAAAAGCATTGGCATATCTTTCTATAGGTAGTTTTGCCATCGCCTTCAGGATAATTGTTTCGATCTCCTCCGGGATGGATTTATCGATGGCCTGAAGGGCAACCGGTTCCTCGTGGAGGATTTTGTGGAGAAGGCTTTGCCTATCCTGGCCGGGAAAAGCGGGTTCATGGCAAAGCAATTCATAAAGCGTGGCACCCAGGGAGTAGATGTCGGTTCGATGGTCAACTTCAAGGCGCCTCCCCGCCGCCTGTTCCGGGCTCATATACCGAAGGGTCCCGAAAATGTCGCCCGTCTGGGTAAGCCCGCAGTCGGTGCTTACCTGAGCCAGTCCAAAGTCGGTAATCCAGGCATTACCCTTACCATCCAGCAGGAGGTTGGCAGGTTTAATATCCCGATGGACAACCCCTGCCTCGTGGGCATATTCCAATGCTTCGGCAACCTGCAAACCCAACTTTGCCACGGCCCGGTGGTTGTCAATGGACCGGATGGATCGGCTGGTTTGGAGCCCGCTTTGAGGAATGGTTGAGGTAGATTTAAGATCGGTAGTGTTACTCAAATGGCTGGAAGGCAATCCAAGTCTTAGTTCTTTTATCACTACATCCAGGGGGCGTCCGTCGATGATCTGCATGGCATAATAGTGCACACCACGATCACAGCCCACGGCATGAACCGGCACGATATTTGAATGGTGAAGTTGGGCGGCGGCATGAGCTTCGGTTTGAAACCGCTGGAGCTGTTTTGCATTCAAGGCCGCTGCAAAGGGTAAGACTTTGAGGGCAACACGACGGCCCAAGCTGAGTTGGACCGCCTCATAGACTACCCCCATACCCCCCCTGCCGATTTCCCGGACAATTCTGAAATCCCCCAACGGTTCACGGGGGATCTCTGTTTTCGGGGAAACTTCGACATTTTGTCCCATCCTTCCCGCCGCATGGGCAAGGTCGATTCCGTCAAAAAATTCGGCTAATTGATTAGTAATGTCGGGACATCGGTCAAAATACGATTTCCTCTGGGGTGTTTTTCCCAACTCCCATTCGGCAAGGTATTCCCGGGCCAATGTTAAAATCCGGGGATCGTCCGGTGCACTATCATCACAATCGTTCTTTGGAAGGGTTTCCCTGGTATCGCTCACGGCTGACCCCCAAACGCTTTTTTCAGCTTGGCGATTCCACGCAACCATAATTTTTCCACACTGTCCACACTTTTTTCCATCCGATTGGCAACCTCAGGGAAGGTCAATCCCTCGAAGTGCCTCAATAAGATTACTTTTTGATAATCCTCGGAGAGCTTCGCCAAAGCCTTGGCCACCAAAAGCGATTGTTCTGCCTGGTTGACTTGTTGACTGGGAGAACCTTGAGGGTCAATGGGAAGGATGCCAAAGTTGTTGGCGGAATGGTCCAGGTCGTTACCAATTTCAACCTCCAGGCGAATGTCGCGGGCCTTGGTCCCTACATAGTGACGCAATTGTCGTGCCAAGGTTCCCGCCATGATGCGCCGAAGCCATTGGATAAATTGGCCTTCGGCTTCTCCGTGAAACGAGGGGAATTGTCTATGGGCATCGAGGAAAACCTCCTGGACCAAATCAGAGGCGTCAACTTTTCCTTGGAGTTTTTTACCAATTTCGATGCGCGCCAAAAGCCTGAGGTAATCCCGGTAAAGCTCCATGAGTTGGCCCAGTTGGGCCAAATCCCCGGTTTTGGCGGCGGCAAGCAGACCATCTGCGTTTGGGTGAGTGGCATTCATGGGATATTGCCTGAAAGGAGGGGCCGTATTGTATTTTAGTGACCAAAACCAATCCAGACCCGCCCTGCATTTTGCCCATATTTGGGAAAAATTGATGAGAATCACCCGCTACGACTTGCGTTTCCCAATGGTTTTACAGGATTGGTCTACTGTACCGCAGCCAATGGACCAGATTTCAATCGAATGGATGGATGGACGAAAGGTACAATTGATTATTTGCTTTCGATCCTCTGCCTTTTCAGATGGTCCACTTTATAGGCACCCTCGCCGGATTGAAACCTCCGTCCGTGCCACCAATCCAATGCCACCTGCGAGGGAAACCATCGCCCTGCATAATCCCAGCCCCAAGTTCCCTCATCAAGGGAAGGGTCCTCCTTTTTGGAAAAGATTTTTGAAAAAAACCTTGGCGCTCCCCCGCCAATAGGGTGGCCTACATTGTATTCTTCCTCCTGGGTTAAGGCGTGCCTTTTGATTTGCTCCGGATGACCTACCCTGGTTGGATCTTCATGGGTTTTAACCTCAAGAAAGGGGCGATGGCATCCCAGGGAGAAAATCCATCCGCAAAGGAGCAAGCGTCTAGCCAATGATTCCCCCCTCCGGATTGCGGTTATATTTGTGAAAAGGGAGACGAATGCCAAAAACACGGTAATTGTCCGCCCGGAGCGCTCCGGGGGAGTCATATCCCAAAATGGCCTGGGTTGTGGTTAAATCGTCCTGGTCCACCCCGTCCCCGGAAATACCCAACCCACCCAGCAAGGTTTGTCCCGAATAAATGCCACTTGAACCTGGGAAGAAGACGACCCCGTTTTGATTGGCAATATTGGTAGCATCGCGGAAATTGGCGGCCGGATGAAAAGCACTATAACCCTGGATGCTTACAAAATCCGTATTGGCAAGCCTTGGACCCACTTGACCCCCGGTAATGAGGCTTGTTCCTCCATCATTTAATATCGAAAATGGACCTGCCGGTTGGCCATCTATTCCTTCAGGGAATCGGGGAAGGCTTAAATACCGAATGGTTCGACTTGAGAATGAAACCCCCGCAGGAATTCCTGGAGCCTGGTCAATGGGTTGTAGCTCCGCAGCATTGTCGTAATAGGCCATATTTCGGGCTTTGGCTACCGCAACATCAAGTGAAAAAACGGTTGCACCAGGAGTTTGGTAAAGGCCCACCACATTTCCCTCGCGGTCACAAACTGCAAAGACCATTTTTTCGGGTGTGTTGGAGGGAGCCCGACCGGTCGGGTTGGCCCCGACCCGAAGTACAGACCGGGTGCGGGTTGCCTGATTAATACCCTGTTGAATGATCTGGTTAACCTGGGAACCACTGATTCCAACTCCATCATGGGGAATCACCAACCAACCTTCCGGATTGGGGGCCCCACTCACTAGAGTAACCGCAGGATTGGTAGTTACCGGAAAATTCCTGCCGCTGTTGGGGTTTCCAACCCCAAGGGTTTTGCCAAAGTTTAACAGGTTGGTCGGCCCCTGTGTGCCACCTGGCCCAAAGAGGTCAAGGGTAATGCCTACCAGGTCAATGCGGGCTAGCCCAAGTGGGATGGGTGAGGCTTGAATTCCCGGTGTCGGTGCAATCCCGGCCAAATCGCCAATTTCAAATCCACCAGCCCCGCCGAGAGCCGCGAACCCGACATATTCCGACTCGTAAGACCGATCGGGAAGGGCAGGATTGTGGACATTGCTTAAAGCGGAGTTTTCCTCTGTGGCAAGTCCGGTTTTACCCGGGTAAAATACCCCAATTCCCCCTACTATTTGGCCATTTTTGTAGATTGGGATTCCACCCGGTAAGGTTGCAATTCCCCTTGCCTGGGCATTGGGTGCCAAGCCTGAAATATAGCCATAAGACTCGGGGCAAACGAGTTGCTTTCCCTGTGGAACATACGCTGGGTCAATATTGAAACGGGCCGGAAGGAGAATGTCGTCTCCCGTGCCTTTTTTTCCGTCCGGGCCTGGGTGAACGATGCTGTCACGGTTGGTGTATTCGATGGCGAAAAGATCCACCTGTGGGGTGAACTTGATGTTGGGTGGAAAGTGACCTGCGATCCCGACTGGAGCGACAAATCCCGGCCCCTGAAGGGTTGGATTTATGGCGTTGGGATACGACTCCACCAACCGCTGGGGCATAGTGGTTTGGCTGATGAATTGAATTACCCGCGAGGTTAGGGGACCTTGATCATCTCCGAAAAAAGCACCCGTTCTGGCTTTGGCAAGGGCTCCATCCACGGCGAAAACGAGGTTGGCCGTATTGGTGGTGATGATTGGGGACACCCCTCCTTCGATGCGAAGCCCAAGGAGGGTCCCATTTTGATCGGTAATGGCGATGATACCATCGTCCGAGGCGGTGGCAGCAGCCGCCCGATCGAGGATATTGGCCACCTCGCTTTGGGTTAATACCTCTTGAATGGGTACCGGGACGATAACCTTGGGAAGTTCCTTTACCACGGAATCAGTTAAAGAGGGCAATATGGTATCCGTCGGTTTAACATGAAACAAATGATTTTTTGACAGCCCCTGGTTAAATGCGGTTGGCCCCGTTCCCGCAAAAAGTTTATCAATGCCACCGCCCCCGATTAGCGTGGTGGTTCCTCCTCCTCCCCGAAGCACATTATTGCCAGAACCACCATCAAGGGTGGCGGGTTGAATCAGTTTGGGGTCGACCTGAATGGAATCGTTGCCGCCAAGGGTTTGGACCAAAAGCTCAGAAACCATGGTGGCTGGGAAAGTGCCAACAACTTTGGCGGCGTCTTGCACCAGTATCTGATTTCCAAGGGTATCGAGGCCAATTTGCACAACATCCCGAAAGGCCGAGCCCGTGACCTGCAACAGCCCATCATGGAGGCTGATTGTAATGGCCGGGTTGTTCCGGGATTCCAAAGATTCCAACTGCAATGGCTGCGTTTTTTTGGGGGGATTGGATCGAAGAAACAAACGGGAAAACATGGGCAAACCCCACCGGAATACTCTTGAGCCCAAAGTGGTTGATTCAGCAACTCCATTCCACTATCGTCACCATAACCCCCTTTGGACCAGCAAAATCGCTATAACCGATCAAATCCATAAAGTTATGCCAATCTGCCAGTCGATCCATGAGATGCCCTCCTATTTGATTTCCCTTGAATTCCTTTTCGGCAAATATCAAAAGGGGTATGGTTTTTTGAGAGAGAAGTGGGTCCTTTTTTGGTCTTTGTTTATCTCCGGAGTCGCTTCGGGACCAACCATGCTTTGGGCACAATCCAATATTCCTCCCCTATTTCCGAAAGCCACCCTCCCGGAACCTGGAAGTCCGGTAAAACCGGGAACCCCACCCCATGTATTGGAAATCCTTTTTCAGGAAAAAATCGAATTGCCCTTGGGATTTACTGGTAGGTCCGGCATTCTTCCCACCGAAGGCCCCTCTCCGGATGGCCATTTTGTCCCTGTCGTGGACCGTTGGCGCATTGGTTTTCCGGAATGGGATCGCGGGGGGAAGGACCATCCCTGGTATCAGGAATATCCCTATGATTTGGGACAGTGGTGGGATCCCTATCGTCAGAACATTCTGAAAAGCGACTACCCGATTTGGGGACAGAACACTTTTCTGGACCTCACCATTACCAGCTTTACTTTTGTCCAACCCAGCACGGTTCCCAGTCAAACGACTCCTTTTGAAAGTACCTCCCGTCCTAATACGGAAAATTTTTTCGGTAACCCTAACCAGATCGCCACCCAACAATTCATCTCCTTGGGAATTGACCTTTTTCATGGTGACACCTCCTTTCGCCCAGTGGATTGGCGGCTCAAATTAACCCCCATATTCAACGCCAACATCCTTACGACCGAGGAACTCGCCCAGGTGAACCCGAATGTTCGCAATGGAACCCAACGGGAACGATCCTACATGGCCCTTGAAGAATGGTTTCTTGAAAAGAAAATTGCGGATTGGGGTCCATATTACGATTTTTCCTCGGTTAGAGTCGGTTCGCAATATTTCAATTCCGACTTTAGGGGTCTTGTTTTTAACAATATCAATCGTGGAGTCCGGTTGTTTGGTTCTCTCAACGCCAATCAGGACCAATACAACCTGCTCTATTTCAACATGCTGGAGAAAGATACCAACAGCGGACTCAATACATTTGACAACCGCAACCAGGAAATTGTGGTTGCCAACTGGTTCCATCAGGATTTCATCTACCCCGGTTACACACTCCAGGGCAGCTTTCACTACAATCACGACGATCCTACCTTACTCTTTAACAACAATAACTTCCTTGTCAGGCCGGACCCCGTGGGGGTCTTTAGCCCGCACACCCTTGATGTGTATTATTTGGGTATTACAGGCGATGGTCACATCAACAAGGTCAATATCAATCACGCCCTGTACACCGCCCTTGGCACAGATAGTCGTAATCCCCTTGCCAACCAGGCCCAGTCCATAAGTGCCTTCATGGGTGCCCTTGAACTTTCCTATGATCGCGATTACGCACGGTTCAAAGCATCCTTCTTTTATGCCTCGGGCGATGGCAACCCCAACAATAGTCACGCAACCGGATTTGATTCGATTTTTGACCGTCAAAATTTTGCTGGTAGCTTTTTTAGTTGGTGGGGCCGCAATCGCTTGCCCCTTTTTGGTGTTGGGCTGAAACAGGAATTCAGTTTGCTACCCGATTTACGATCAAGCAAAACCCAGGGGCAAAGCAATTTCGTAAATCCGGGGATTCAACTTTTCGGTCTGGGCATGGACATTGACTTGACCCCCAAAGTCAAAATGATCAATAACCTGAATTTCATGTGGTTCGACAAAACAGCTTCTCTTGAGACATTTGTTTACCAGGGAAAAATTGCCCGCCAGATAGGCACGGATCTCAGTGTAGGATTGGAATATCGGCCTACATTAAGCAACAATATCCAGTTCGCCACAGGGGTAAACACCCTTGTTCCAGGGGATGGTTTCAAAGACCTGTACAATAATTTTGGTACGACCGCCCCGGCTCTGGTTTCCGGATTTTTACAGATGACGGTCCAATATTAAGGGCCAAGGAATGAATGGCATTGTAAACATCAAAATATATGAAGAAAAAGAACTGGTAAAATCCCTGGATGTTCACCTTCCCGTGGTTCTGGGCCGCCAGGATTCCGTGGAAGCCGGGCTTTATACCATTCAAGGGAACCAAGTCCCCCCCAAAATTAACATTGGCAGTATCAACGAAACCACGGTTGGGCGCAGGCATCTTCTGCTGGAACCCCTTGCCAATGGCCTGGTAGCCATAACCAACATCCACTCCAATCGTGCAGTCCAAATCCTCGATAAGGCAAACCTTGCTCCCAAGGCAATCTTTCATTCCGAATTGCCAACCTCTCTAACTTTTGAAAAACAAGGCAAAAAGCGCATCATCCTTAGTGCCGAGGGCAGCGAGTTGATGAGCATAAAAAGCCAAACGCTTCCTCCTCAAAACAATCAAACCATAAATTCATCGTTTAATGTAAATATATCCAGCTTTCGAAAAATTACTCACGATACTGTCGATCGTGGCGATATCCTGGGATGGCTTGGCACACTCATGGATGTCCTGCAATCTGCTGCCGATTCCGACCTCTTCTTCATTCAGGCTGTTCAGGCCGCCGTGGGCATGGCGGAACTGGATCAAGCGGTCCTCTTTCTTTTTAATGGTTCTTCCTGGACAGTACAGGCAAGCCACACGGCCCCAGGAATTGCACCCGAAATCCTTCCCCCCAGTCAACGCATCCTAAGTATCATTGTCGAAGAAAAACGGACTTTTTGGCAGACCGTTCATTTTGATTCCCAAACAAGCAAAAGTTTGATTGGTGTCGAATCGGTCATAGTTGCTCCCATCCTTAGCAGCCAGGACCAGGTCATAGGAGTAGTTTATGGGACCAGGTTGAACCGGAACTCATTACTTACCCAGGGCCAATTCGATGCCCCCCGCAATCCCCTGGGGGAGATAGAAGGTCGACTGGTTGAGTTGTTGGCCAAGGGAGTGGCCGCAGGTATCGCGCGATTGGATCAGGAAAAACAGGCAGTACAGGCCAAAATAAGATTTGAACAATTCTTTACTCCCCAACTTGCTACCCAGCTTGCCAAAATTCCCGATTGGGACATGGGTCGCCAGGCTGAAATCACAGCCCTTTTTGTAGACATCAAAGATTTTTCAAGGTTAAGTGAGCGGCTTGATCCTTCTGTTACCATTCGGTGGATTCAGGACACCCTTAATTTGCTCTCAGAATGTATTCTTAAACGAGGTGGGGCACTTGTTGACTATATTGGAGACGCAATATTAGCAATTTGGGGCGCCCCGGAAATCCAACATGATCACGCGGAACGGGCTTGCCTTGCCGCCCTTGAAATGGTGGAATGTCTTTCCGAACTTGGCCCCCGTTGGGAAAGCATACTGGGCGAACGAATGGATTTTTCCGTTGGGATCAACACCGGAATGGCCCAAGTGGGAAACATCGGGTCCAGGCAAAAATTCAAGTATGGTGCTCTTGGCCCAACCGTCAATTTGTGCTCCCGTATCCAGGGACTTAACAAACGGGTAGGAACACGAATTTTAATTGCGGACTCGACTGAAAAGCAATTGCCGACAAATGTCCTTACCCGTCGCCTTGCCTCCTTTCTTCCCAACAATTTTGAAACCCCGGTCACATTGCATGAGATGTTCCCAACGGGTCAAACTTCCTGGCCCCGGCCCAAGGCAGAATATGAAAAGGCTCTCTCCCTATTCGAGAAAGGGGATTTCCTTTTATGTTCCCGAATGCTTGGAAATTTCCGGGCGGAATTTCCCAATGATGTGCCCTCTCTTCATTTGCTTTTTCGTTCGGTCCGAGGAATGCTGGAAGGTAAAGGAGATCAGCATCCTGTTTGGGTTTTCCGGGAAAAATAAGTCCCATTCTCCAAAGCCTTACCTTTCGAACCCATGTCCTTGAAAAGTTTGTTAGGGTATTGACGAATGGCCGGTTCGATCAGATTCTTTGGGCAAAACAGAGAGTCAGGCCATTGCCATCATGCAACATTATTTCGCGGCAGGCATATTTACGGTCCACGGGTCCCTCGGTTAGAATTACACTGCGTCCAATCAATTCGTTTGCCAGGGCGTTGACATCGTCCGTCCAAAAATAACCATTACAACCAAGTCCCGTCGCTTGCCTGGTAATGGCATCCTGATTGTGGGCGAGGCCAATCTGTAGGACGACATTGTCTCTCCAAATATGGACAAACACGGGGGGATCCAGAAAATAGTCACCAATGGTGAATCCCAATTTGTCCCTATACCACTCGGCGGTTTTGATCACATCAGAAACACGAAATTGGGGAAAAACCACCAATAATTTGGCCTTTTTTTGGTCCACCGATTCGCCCCTTGTTTCCGATTCCTTATTTGGCCAATGCCAGGGATCCATCCGGACGCAACCGACCCACGAAGTCCAACATAGTTTTTTCAAATGTATCTATATCCATCCCTGTCCAGGATTCAAATGCATCAAAGGCAGCCTTCCTGCCCTCATTTTTTGCCAAAGATTCAAGGTATTGATCCACTTTTTTACCCGGAAGCAACTTCTTGCCAAAGGTTAAGTGGTAGGTCAAAATCCAGGAGGCCAAATAGGCTTCACGGGAGGACTCCCGGTTGGGTTTGTCCCCTCCACCCTCAACCCGGACAAGAAAATGATCGGGGGAATCGGCCAGGATGTGCCTTAATGCGGGAAATTTCCCCTCCCGAATGAGTTGCCTAACTCCTGCCAGACGGGTCGAATCCGGCCAGTCCGCCCGCAATTCCCCCGCCTCGATCAAACCGGTTTCATAAACTTGGGCCAACCCCTCATTTAACCACCTGGGCAAGGGTTGTTTCTGTTGATCATATACCCAATTGCCTAAATAGGCATGGATTGATTCATGGTTTAGAATCTGTAGTAGCTGATTGCGGGATTGGCGGATCGCATGATCGTTCTTTTGATCAGCATCCCTGAGCTCGCGGCGGGCACGAACCGCCATCTCTGCAAAATCAGTGGGAATCTTGCCACCCATGGCCTTTTGGATTTCTATCTCTCTTAGGTTTAATATCCCCAATTGCTTGGCGTGGTGCCGCCTAAGCTCGATGGACTCACCCTCCAAACGGGCCAATTCCGTCCCCCCTAAAATCCGATTGCCCAATGAATCAAATACCGCAGGGTGATCAAGGCTTGCCTGTCCCCGGCCCACGGCTCTAAGATAGCCAAGCTGATCCGACCAAATACGAATCCGGGTTGGTTTTCCTGGAAGTCTTGGAGGAAACAGATTGGAAATAGCCCGAAAGACCTCTTCCAATTGTAGGGTGACCAATACCGCCAACGGTTCCCGAAGATTTGTGGTCAAACGGAAATAATGGGATTCAAAAGCCCAAGCCGTTTGATTCGGATCGTCCTCCCATGCCACAGGTGTGGGTCGAATGCCCTCGATTCCCCGATTGGTGAGCTGGGGTGAAGGGGCATCCAGCATCCTAAGGCTGGCAAGGAACAAATCCCGCTGTTGGTCGAGTTCTTTGAGTTTCCGTGATAGTTCTTCCCTTTCCCCAACCGGCAGGTGACGAATGAATCTCACCTCGTCACGGCGAAATTCCTCGGTAGAGGTAAGGGTTGGACGCCCGATTTTGCGGCTTACCAAACGCATTTTCACCATCGTTTGCGTTTCTTCCAGAACCAAACCCTCAAGGGTCCTGCCATTAATGAGGTCGACCTGTTCCATGGTCTGGGCCGGCGGTTGAGCGGGTAAATAAACCACAGGAATTACGACAAAAAAGAGTACCAAATATTGCAAATGCCCGGTCAAGAAGATGCCGCCAAAGGTTGCACTCGGCCATGATTGTCACCACTTTGGTTGGCCGCCTCCAGGAAAGCCATGATTTCCAGGGTTTCCAAGGGATCCACCGGACTTTTTCTTTCGACAAAAAACCGGACAACCTGCTTCAGGAGCTCACGGTAAATGAACTTGGTGGAAAGGGTTAATGTTTCCGCAGCCTTCATCCCAAATCGGGTGCAACCATAGGGAGCCACTCCTTGCCGGATGCCACGGATCGTTGCCGTCCTGCCGTCCTTCCACCGTCCGGTAACCATATCCGCACCCACCGTTTTGAGGTTAACAACCTCATGACAACCTTTGCCCATGATGGTGTAAAGGACTTCCACAGGGTGGATTCCATAATGGTAAAGCCCTGGGTTTCTCTGCGGCTCACCTTTTGGGGGTTCATGGAAGGGACTTGGCCCGTGCGAAAATGCACCCACAGCGGGTCCAGCGGGGCTCTTGGTATTGCACATTTGAACCAATTCGGGAACAAATCGGAGGCTGGAAGATGAAAATACCGGGGCGTTGTGTTTGGTGGACAGCTCAAGAATGGCCTTGGCGGTATCCACCGACCCGGAAAAGGGCTTGTCAATAAAGCAGGGAATCCCGGCTCGGAGGAAGGGCCGAGCCTTTTCGAGGTGCATTTCGCCCTCTAAAGATTCGATTAACATTCCATCGACTTTACCCAGCAAGTCGCCGGGATCCTCGACAAGGGTCACACCCATGGATTTAATGGCAGGAGTGTATTCGGCAATGCGTGGCTGGGCAATCCGGGAACTACCCGGACAGGCAACAACCACCCGGGCACCCTCGACGAATTGGTCGGGGGTGGTTTGCAGCTGATTGAATCGCTTGATAAATTCCACCGCATGGGATGTATCGAAATCGATCATTCCTAATCGAATCGGATCAGCCATAGCGGAGACCCCACGGGGATGGAATCACTCAGTCGGTTTGAATGTTCACCCGACGGCCACCCTGACCAAACCGAACAAGTCCATCGGTAAGGGCGAACAGGGTATCATCCCTGCCAATTCCTACACCACGACCTGGATGAAACTTTGTGCCGCGTTGGCGGACAATGATCGAACCGGTGGTAACAAAAGTGCCATCAGAGGTCTTAATTCCAAGGCGTTGGCTATTGGAATCGCGCCCGTTTTTTACGGAGCCTTGACCTTTTTTATGAGCCATGAAAATCCTGCCTTATCTTTCCAAACGAATCCCAGATTAAAACCCGATTTAGTTGGGTTTATTCTGGCCCGGCGCTGCCGCTTTTTCTGGAGCGGGAGGTTTCCCAACCGGTTGAATTCCGGCCACCGCACCAAGCTGAAGATCGGTTGCCCGATAGATCCATTGTGCCGGCGGCACAAATCGAATCTCCTCAGACTTTAAATTATACTTATCTCCCAGCCTTTTGAAATTGATTTGCAGAGTTTTTCTTCGAACAGTCTGCTCGGTTGCTGGGGGAATCGGATCGGCTAAGGCAATTCCATTGGATAACCCAGTAATAAATATGCTATACTTTGCTGCATCTGGATCCACATCATCCCAAATGGCCACTCCGTGAATGGGCTTATTGGGCCCTCCCATGGTTGAAACCGGGATAGGTTCACGAGCGATTGTTACGGAATTACGGATACGGAGGTACCCCGATTCGGGATCGAATGGGTCGGCCGTGGGATCCTCCAACTTGACGATCGCTTGCTGAACTTTGGGAAGGATATGGTCCTTGTGGATCGTGCCCCGATCCTGGGTTTTTAATTCAAATTCGGGAAGAAAATAGCGCGGTTCCCCGGTGTGATTCGTTACACTGTATTTCAAATACCAACAGACCCTTTGTCCTCGTCCGGGAATGTCCACTTTGACAATGCGAGGGTCGGTGAACTTGAAATCAAGCACCCAAATGCCCGGAGCTTTAGGATTCCGTGGGTTGATTTCCGGTTTGGGATCCTTGTCCCCGGCAAGGGTGGCCGCACTATTGATTCCGCCAGGGGGGTCCAACGGGCTGGCAGCGGGTGGGATCTTGCGTTCGTTGGGGTTGTCGGCCACCGCAAGGCCAGAAAAAACCGCCGAAACTGCACTCAAAATCAATCCCGCACAAATCCAGAAGGATCGGCTGAGCTTTACTGACTGGTGCATGATCAAAAACTCCCTGATTATCCCAAGCCGAAACCTCCCCGGCCCAAAGGAGAGGAGACCCTTGCATTCCTACTCCTATTGCCCTGCCTAAATCAAGTCCGGTTAAGCCGGTTCCTATTTAGTATGCCCTGGCCTGATTGTTGTGAAGGGCCATCTAGGCGGCTGTTTTTCGAATGCCTTCCTCCGGGAAGACTTCCGTCTCCGCAGAACCAGGACCAGTTCGAACCCCAAAAAGAACCAGTAACTTGCGTCGCAAGGTTCGAAAGGGAACGGCAATCAAGCGGTGAAACCGAATCCAAATTGGCCTTTGAAGCGCCTCTTCGGGCCTGATCGGACCAAAATATGCGGGTTCAAAATGCAGGATATGTTTTCTCAGATGATAAGAATCACTTTGCTGAAGGATTCGAAGGATCCAACCCAGAGGGCCCCATTGGGGCAAGGCCTGACTAATTTGGAAATCGATCATATAAGGGAATCCATCGTCCCCCACCAGGATATTTTCGCGTTTGTGAAGATCGACATAGGCAATACCTCGCCGATGCATCTCCTTAAGCGTTGCCTCCAGCTGACGAAAAAACCCCTCGCCAGGATGAGAGTCTTTGCGCAAAGGATGGCCGGGAATAAAAGCGTGGGCCACCGCGTTTTTTTGAATCACACCGTTTATCTCAACGGCACCTGATTCAGGTGGGATATTGGGCAAATCGCTAAGCAATTGGAGCAAATGGGCTTCATGTTTTGCCAATAACCGACCCAACCACCCCATGGGAAAGCCTAAAATGGACTGTTTCCGATTGAATTTGCAAACAATTTCTTTACCACTTTCGGAAACATAATGAGCCGTGGCGGCCCAGGAATCGTGTTTGAAAATGTGTTTGCGTTGATAGACTGTGCCACACACTTTTACGAAATCGGGCGGTTCTTCTTTTCCCAAAGCCCGAAAAAGGGGAGGACGAACTTTTATCGAACAAACCAGATTCTGGGAGGTAGTGGGTTCCGACAATTTCCTACTCCCTTGATTGAATACTTCTTCCAAAAAACGGCTCTATTTGGCGGTTGCTTGCATTATTTCGAAGTTCAGGCAATTTAGCCAATCTTGGTAATACCTCAATTGGGACCCCTGGATCAAGAGGGCTTGGTTGCTTTTGCAAAGGGATACTGAGTGGGATCAGGCCTAAAAAAGCGACCTCGATTGGTGCTTTCTATTTGGCTAACCAGGTGGGTTGGCGGCCCTTTTGCCGGTTAGGAATGCTTGGCGGATACCGCCTTTACCGCTTTTCCCTCGCCTTTTCTTCAAATGTTTGCTATTCTAACGGAGTGGATTGCGATTTTATTGCAAAAACACCGTAATGATGCTCACCGGCGGACAGTCCCCGGGTCAGACAGTTGCGCACCAAAAGTGTGAGGAGGGCGGGCCCAGCTTGGGTTTCCTGCCATTGATTTAGCCATGTCCATCGGTATTATCGGTACGAAAATTGGTATGACTCAGGTTTACGACTCTACCGGAAATTGTGCCCCGGTTACGGTCATTCAGGCCGGTCCCTGTCCCATTCTTCAGGTTCGCACCCTTGAAAAAGACGGTTACGAAGCCATTCAGGTGGGGTATAAGGACAAAAGTCGGAAAAGGGCCACCCGGGCCGAACGGGGCCATGTATCCGAAGAAATGGAATCCAAACGCCGCAAAAGGCTTCCTGCCGGAACCGCCCTTCCCCCCAAAGCTAACTGTGAGCCCCAAGAATTCATTCGTGAGTTTCGTTTTGAAAAGGCCGCCGAGCACAAAGTTGGAGACAACCTGACTGTTGCGGGGATCTTTGGGGAAACCAAACGGGTCGATGTCATTGGCACCAGCAAAGGCCGGGGTTTTACGGGTGGCATGAAACGGTGGAACTACCACGGTCTACCGGCTAGCCACGGCGTGAAAAAGGTCCATCGGTCGATCGGTGGAACCAATGTGGCCTCCAACCGGGGTTTTGGCCGTCCCAAAAAAGGAAAGAAAATGCCCGGTCATTACGGGGCCGACCAGGTAACCATTCGCAATTTGGATGTGATCAATATCGACCCCGAAACCCATATTATCCTTGTCAAAGGAGCGGTTCCAGGCCCCAATGGCGGTTTGGTTATTGTTCGCCCAACCAACAAGATCAAGTAACCCCTAATCGGGCAATGCACAAATTCAAGCCGCAAAGGGGGATCCTTGCGGCTTGTTCTGTTTTCAAACTGTTGTTTCGTCCTGGTACCTCAAAAACCTGGGGCATTGGAAAAAACCTGATTTGTTGAAATAATTGGGTCCATTGGGGGAAAGAGAACATAAAAAGGCCCAGACCTTCCTTATCCGGGAGATTTGCCCTATGACCGATTATGCCAATACTTTTAGTTCAACCGAGACGACCATTGGTAGAACCGCCACCCTTTACAAAATCAATAACAATGTAAATCAATTGTTGGACTTGGTGCACAAATTGGTAAATGTGAACAATAACAAGTTTGGATTCATTAAAAAGAAGAATCTTCCTGACCACGCCCAGGATATTTTCCAATCCACAGTAGTCAAGGTAATTGAAAAAGCAGACCATTACGACTGCAACCAACCCTTTGAGGCATGGTTCAGTTATTGGGCCATCCTGGAGATAAGGCACTCCCATCAGAAAACAAACGGCCGTTCCCGTTCCAAAACTGTTCATCTCAAATCAGGAATTGGGGCGGACGAATACCCAATTAACCAAAAAAACCCTGCTGAACGGGATTTCCAACCCATCCATTTGGCCGAGGTAACGGCCATCATACTAACCCGAATCCGATCGATTCTCAATGAAAAGGACTACCAACTTTTTTTGGCTAAAAATCTTCACTTTCTGGAAAACGGGGAGATCGCATCAACCCTTGGCATTACAAAAACCCAAGTCGCTGTTAAGGCTACCCGCATCATGAAGAAAGTCAGGAAAGAATTAACCCAACAGGATTGGCACGATTTCCAATTTGGATCGGATAAACCCTTCCCAGAAAAACAGCCCGTTCGAACCGGAGCAAAGCCATGATGTCTACTCCAATGAAAAACTATGTCATGGTCCTGGAAGCCATCGACCTTGCACTCGCATCAAAATTATGGAGGGCGGCCCAAATTCCAGGCCGTGAAGAGGAGAAACAGGCAATGATCAAGGAATTGGATTTTTCGCTGGTGGAAACCTATTCCCTGGCACAACAGGCAGGTGATTTCAATACCATGTCATCCATCTGGGGATTGGCCATCTATGCCCCGGATCCGAGGCTTTCCAACCTCTTGTTGGCAGTGCAATCGAGACTCGACCCGATTGTATTGGAGCAATCGACCTCCCCCTATACAGGGGAGTACCAAAGCGAAACGGGGCTCAATCCATTGTCGGGAAGCCGCCTCCCCGGCGGGACAGTGGTCGAGGGCGAAAACCTGTTTGCCGATTCCACCAGGTATGCCAAAGCCCAACAATTTGTCAAGAATATCCTTTCCAAATCCCAATTGCCCAAACCCATCGAACCGACTGGCAATTCCCAGGGCGAATTTTCCGTTTCAGGCCTCCTCTCTTTTTCCAACGACTCCGTAAGGCAAAAAATTTGCGGGCTGAAACCAACCGATATTGCCATACTTAAAAAACTGGGAAATGCCCTTTTGCCAAAACCCAGTGGCCGCAATTCCATGAAGGAATGGGCAATTAGCCATCATCTCACCCTGAACGATGCGCAAATTGATCGCATACAAAAGGCTTCGCTCATGTTTCAAAATCAAATGGTGCCTAACGATGCCGGAAAATTGGCCATGGCTGCCCGCATCGCCCAAGGTAAAATCGGCCAAAGTCAACCCACACCCAAATCGTTTAAAGGCCCAGCCGAGTGAATGGCCCGCCTAATCCGCCCCAAAATTACCAGGAAATGCTTACCTCGGAAGGTAGCATGGTTCAGGCGAAGATTGATAACCTGTTCCAAACCATAGGGGGAGACACTCCGCATCGGTACGAAAGTCAGCCAGCCTTGATTCGCCCGGTTCCATTGGCCCACCTCCTTGACAGTGTTCCGTTGGTCCAAGTGTTTCTCCCTTGCCTCACCCCGAGCAAAGCGTTTTCATGGCTAAGTCTGGTTTATAAATGGCCCCATTCCGAGACTCTTGGGGAAACTGTCGATGAACCCCTGGCCGCACTTTTGGTACTTTCCGGTCAACAGGGAGGTTTTTTGTTTGTTAATGCCGATGATCCGGTACCCAGGCAGCGATTCTCCCTGGCCCATGAATTGGGACATTTCCTCCTGCATTCCGATCAAATCCAGGACGAATTTGCCCATGGCCGGATTCTTGCCCTGGAATATTCCGCCACAAAACAAAAGGCCGATTCCCATTATTTGACCCGTGAACGACAAGCCAATCGTTTCGCCGCAGAACTGCTCATGCCTGAACGGATCGTGAGGTCCATTTTCGCAAGGGCCTTTCCCCAGGGTGTTGATCCAAAGACCACCAAAAATCACCTTGTCCAACTCCACCGTGTGGGATGGTTCTTTGCCCAAAAGTTGCTTGTCAGTCCCGAAGCTTTTCATTATCGGTGGGCAAGCTTGAATCTTGTTCCCCAGTTTTACAGCAAAAAACGGCCGGAGGTTTGGCCATGAGCGGTGAAACCTCCCCTGAAAATCCGTTGACTGTGGCACTTTTTTTCAGCCCATTAACCGAAACACCCCTTCCCTGCGGTGCAAATACCCTCGCCTATTGGGCCCAATACCAGGTAACGCAAGGTTCCACAATCCATGGTGCCGTTTACGAACTTCTCCTTGCCTTGGATAGCCAGCCATTGGGCCTGGTGGAGAACCTTGCCCATTCCCTTGCCGATCTGGGTGTCACCCTTGTGCCAATTCCCCTGGCTCCCCCCCGAAGCGGTTTCCCACCGGCAAACGAAGCGGAAAACCGGACATGGTCCATGCCGGACCGGGCCGTCCAGCAAACCCGGGCAGAAGAGGTTCTCAAAAGGCAAATGGCTGGCTACCTCGCACTCCATGGCTATCCCGACGATTGGACCCTGGCGGACCAACCTATTGGCCAACCGGATATGGAGTTGGTTCAAAAAGTATTATCCTGCCTCAATCAGGCTTTTTTGCCGAGGTCCCTGGGTACCATTTCACCCCATTTTTTGGCAAAACCATTCGTCTGAAACCAATCCATGGTGGCTGTTGCTGTGGCCACGGCATCGTGACTGTGCCTTGATAACTCCACACATACCGGGCCACCAAACTCCTTTTCCGCCAACTGATCCATTACCGCAGCAAGGTCGATCTCCCCATCCCCGGGTGGCAGGTGGTCATGAAACCCGCGACGCATGTCCTCAAAATGGATATTAATTGTCTTTGAAAACGCCTTGTCCAGGCTATCTTTGATGTTTTCGCCCATGCAATGGAGGTGGCCGATGTCAATTGTCAAACAAAAGGCAGGATGGCCCACCTGTTCAACCAAGTCAAGACCTTGTGCTGTGGTTTCCACCAACATACCGGGTTCGGGTTCAAATCCAATAAGTAACTTGCGTTGGGCGGCCTCATGGACAAGCAGGGAACATTCTTCCACCAAACCATCACGGAGTTTTTCCAGTGGACCGTTTCCGGCCTCTGATTTGCCCGACCAGAAACTGATGAGCGGAGATCCCACCATCGTGGCAAGGTCCATGCAGCGAACCAAATAATCCCGTCGGATTTGTCGTAAATGGCTGGAGGCTTCGATCAAAGTGGGATGGTGTTTTCGCTTGGTATCAAGGATAAAACGGGCACCTGTTTCAATCACCCTGGCCATGCCAAGGTCATCGAGGATTTTACCGATTTCTTTTGCTTCACCTTCCCACCCGGGTTGGGTGACATCCAGATGATGTACATCCGGGGTCAGGGCCAAGGCACCATACCCCAAACCCGAAAGGATGCGAATCGCATCCTTTAGCCGGTGGTGGGCAAACCCATTGGTGTTGTAACCGAGTTTCAATGGTTGAACTGAAACGCTTTGGAGTTAAGGAGGGCCCATGCCACATCCTGAAGCCCGGTGGCCCGGGGATCTGTGGCGACCATGTATCCCGCGGCTTCCTGTTCCACCCGGGCCAGGTTCGGGTCCATGGCCCGATGAAATGCGGTTATCTCCGCCTTTTGAGCCGGGGTGCGCTTTGCCAATTCGGTGTTGACAATGCGCAATATATTTTCAGGGGGGCCCCGATAAAGTAGTGGTTTCGCAGCGGATGTGGTGGCTATGCGAATCCGGCCAATAGTATGGCTGGCCCCAAAATTCTCCACCAAGGTCAATGTAACGGTTGCTGGTTTGGCCAATACCAAAGCGTCCTTAAACTCAAACCATGCGGAATGATCGCGGCCAAACTGCGGGGCAATGGCCCACGCCGAGGTGGCATTGGTGTCCACGGCCCCGGCAACCGAATAGCCATCCTGGGAAAAGGTTGCATCGGGACGAGTCAGGGTTATTGCCATCTGTTCTTTTTTACCATCGATTAGGACCGAAGCCTTAAGTTCCTGCAAAACGATGTTTCCATTGGATCCCCGACCAGGCCCCTTGGCTGGCAATGTAGCGTCCGAAAGTGCTTCGAGCCTTAGGCCAGAATGAGTGCCCGCCGGTAGCTTGGCCGTAATCGTCAGGGTTTCTTTATCCGGGTTTGGGCCGGTGGCCAACCACGAGCCATCGGGCTGTTTCTTGAATACTGCTTTGCCCAGGGAAACCACGGTTTCCAGATCGACCTTGGTCCAAATAGCCCCGTTGGTAACCGTTTTTTCCCAGGCCGGTTGTTTGGCATCTATTGCGGCCCTAAGGGAATCGGCAACCCCTACCCTACGAATCTTCTCGGCAAGATGAGCCTTGTGATCGATTTTTCCATCCTCTATGGCCTTAACAGCGGCAAGCCGCTCCTTGGGATTGGGTAAACGACAAAGGATTGCTTTGTACAATTCATCAATGACCAAACCATTATCCTGGTTTGTGGCAAGAAGTTTGGTCAACCGGTTTTCAGGGTCTCGAATCGCATCGCCGATGACCGGACCATTGACCAGATTGAGGATTGGCCCAAGCATCATGCCTGTTGTTCGTTCACACTCACAGGCGGACTCCCGGACAGGTTTTCCAAAAAGCTGAAAAAACCCGCCGCCAACATCCTGGGTGCTGTCAAGCAATTCCGCTGCCCTGGCCCCTTGGGGAAGGCCAGGCAAACGGGTGGGCGCCCCAAGAGAGGCGTGAATCGAATCGAAAAGGACTTCGGCAGGCAGCCTTCGGGCCAGGGCGTGGCTATAGTTGGTATCATCGTCCTTGTTGAAGGCATTTGTCTTTACCGAAAGTTGATAAACCCGGCTTTTACAGATAAGGCGGAAAATGTGCCTGGTGTTAAAGCCCGAATCCAGAAACTCCTGGGTCAATTTATCCAGCAAAGCGGGATTGGAGGCAGGATTGCCGGCCCGGATGTCATCAATCGGTTCGACCAACCCGACACCCAGGAGATAGCCCCAAAGGCGATTGACATAACTTCTGGCAAAATAGGGATTTTTTGGGGAAACCATCCATTTCGCCAGTTGGGCCCGTCGGTTGTCCGAGCTAGGAGGCATTTCTTCATGGGAATAAGGGAATTTGGGAGGAGCAACCTGACCGGTTCGGTCGTGGTTGATGTCCCCTGAGGCAATATCGGCGATCACCTCCACAAGGGGTTTGGCACCTTCGACATCCGTGCCGCCCACTCGTTGGCCCTTGTATTTGGGATCTTCCTTGCGATCAATTTGGGCAAAGTACGCTGCCAACTGGAAGTACTGGTCCTGGGTCCATTTTTCAAAGGGATGATCGTGGCACTTGTTGCAGTTGAAGCGAATGGCAAGGAAGAGTTGGGTTGTGTTTTCCATCAGGGAGGGGGGATCACGCAACACCTTGTAATAGGCCGCATTGGGGTGTTCAATCGTGGAGCCCTTGCCTGTCAGGATTGCGGAAACAAAACGATCATAAGGTACATTGTCGGCAAGGCCATCATGGATCCATTTGCGGAGGGCACGGGCCCCGTTTTCTCCCAAAAACTTGCGGTTGACCTGAAGCATATCCGCCCATTTGTTGGTCCAATGTTCCAAAAACGCCGGGCTTCCCACCAGCTCATCCACCAGCCTGTCACGCTTGGTGTTGGAGGCCACAGGGTTTGACAAAAACAAGGCAAGCTGATCCGGTTTTGGGGGCAATCCAGTCAAATCAAGATAAACACGACGGACAAACTCTTCATCTGTACACAGATCGCTTGGGACCACCTTGATCTTCTTCAGTTTTTCATAAACAAGGGGATCGAGTGCGTTGTTTGCGGGCGGTTCCTTCCAGACAAACCCGGTCCTGTCTCCCATGCAAATCAGCGAACTCGCGGCATAAGCGCCTTCATAGCGTGCAAGAACCGTGGCCTCTCCCCGCCTTAGGGTTGTCACCTGGCCCTGTTTATCCATGGAACAGGTCTCAATATTGCTGGTTTCAAGAAAACTTTCTGCTGTCACATCTCTTTTGGTGCCGTCGTTGTAGGTTGCCACCACACCAAGTTGTTGTTTCATTCCTGGCAAAGGGGAGACGAAGGTTTTTGGAAATACCTCGATCGAAACCACCCGGGGAACTTTGAAATCCAACTTGACCCCATCCGCAATCCATGCACGGATGATTTCATAATTGGGATCACCCGGCTGGCAAACCACGCCTCCCTGATGGGGAACCACCCCGGAGGTCTTGAGCAGCATCAAACTGGCGTCTGGTGCGGCGCGGTTGAACCTCCTGCCCTCCAAATCATCCGTAAGCGACCTGTGGTCGTAAAGCGGATCGTAACCCCTAAGTGACAGTTTAAAGCCATTTTTCCCCTCATTGGCGCCGTGGCAGGTTCCTGCGTTACAACCCAGCTTGGACATGACAGGCATCACATCCTTTATGAAATTGATGACGACTGGCTTGGTGATCTCTCCAACCTTCACGGGTACACGAACGGTTTGTCCTTCCAGACTGGCAACAAGGACCCCATCGCCCTTGACAATGGGCCGCAACAACCCGTGATCGTTGATGGAGACTTGCGGAGGTACATCAATTTTGGCAATGCGCGTTACATCGACCGTGTCGCCTGTGGAAAGTTTGGCACTTAGCAACAGCTGGGCGTAGCTGAATCGGTCATTGAGGGTAATAGGGCCCGGCCACGCCTCAAACGAAACCACCTTGGCACCGGGTGGCAACTTTTCCACCGTTTTGGCCTCGGGAACCGGTGCCGGAAAGACTGCCAAAACAAAAAACGCTTGGGAAAGAATACCGATCATAAATCAACCTCGTCCAGAAGGAGGGCTAAGGGCGTGAGGCAAGGCGGGATATTACCTATTATACCAAATTAAACTGTGCCCTTCCAAGGGAAAACCGACCATCCGGAAGAGTTCATAGGAAAAAAAGGTTTTTGACAAATCATCCCGGGTGAATTGGCGGACCCCACTTCTTCCCGGGCAATGAAACCATCCTTTCCAAGGGGATTTGATCCGCTTGGGTCATTGGGATGTCGGGTTTTCAGGTAAACGGAAAGGATTTTCCCTGTTTCGGGAATGGGGTTTTCCGGGTGCTTGTCCGTTTCGCACCCAGGAAGGTGCAAGCAGGCTCGCTGCCAAAAGGCCCCAAACCTGATCCTTGCCCGAGGTCTTTTCTTTTGGAAACTGAACCGGGGACAACGCCTGGTCCTGAAAACCATTGTCTTTCCAATCGGAAAGCCAGACTTGATCCCGTTCCTCCAACAATATTTCCGCATAGGAGGATGTATCAATCACCTTGGCCCCAAGGAAAGGGTTTGGATTTTGGGTGATTTCCATAGTGGAGAACCCATTGAGAGTTTGGCTTTGAGGTGCCAAGGGAGCCACCACTGCAACTTTGGCCGGAACCTTGGCTGCCGCAGCACCGGCTTTTTTTGCCTTCTGTAATTGAAGTTCGCCCAGGATTCCTTTCAAAAGGCGATTGATGGGTTTGTCGACCAGCTCCTTTTTAATTGGGCCATTGATCAGGGTGGTAACCAGTTCACTTGCTTCGAAACTCATCCTGTCAAGTATGGTTTGGGCTTCCTCCAAACCAAGAGTCTCCATCGACTGCCGAAGCAGGGTCAACATATCCACGGGCCCACCCCGTCCGACCACCGGGAAAAATTGGGTGCCGGTCGTGATGGCCTCCTTCAAGTCCTTGGCAATGGTGTTCACCAAAGCCACCAATTTTTTGCCTTCAGGCGTTTCCCATGCTAGGGGTAATCGCTCAGGATCATCGGAGGAAAGGTTTACATTGGTGATGCCCTCGCCTACCAAAAGCACCAAAAGGTCGGTAACCGAATGGCTGATACCCTCAGAAACTGTTCCAGCCAAAACATTCCCAACCCCCGCACTGGTTCCTCCCAAAAGGGAACCCACCACCTGCTGGGCTGTGTTACTAACCGCGGCTGAGGCTACCTCAGTGGTGGGGGTGACAGGGGGTAGGTTTTCGGTAATGACCTGTTCCCCCCTGAAATCGAGGCTCAATGTCAATCCTTCCTTGGATACGGAGCCCACTGGTATTCCTGAGGATGCAACCGCTCCGTTGATGGAGACAGTAGGGTTTACCACGGTGCCATCAGCGCGAACCATCGAGGCCCCCGCAAGCACGCGACCTCCGCCCACGCCATAGAGCTGCATGGTGAAGGTGCTGGCTTGGGACGAAGGGATGATGACGAGGTCCAAGGCTCCTTTTTGGGATAGGGTTGCCGAAGCATTTTCCCGAATGGCCCCCTGGGAACCTGTGTTTCCTATTTGCTGGGACGCAGAGTCGGTGAGGACAAAATCCACGGGATCAAAATAAAAAACATAAAAGTCCTGGACCAGGTCTCCACCAAGGGCAGCCAAAAGACTTTCCGTGAGTGACATGGAAATATTGTCCCTCACTTCCTCAAACTCCTCATCCGTTTCTGCGGTCACAATTTGCTGGGTAAAAATCGTTGCCAAGGTGTTGTCAAGAACATCCACAACATCATTACTGACCGGCCGAACGATTTCTGTTTCGATGATTTCAAAAGATATTTCCGCCGAGAAGGCTCCTCCAGCAACGGTAATGTCTTCCGGAGAAACGGCAACCAGGAAAACTTCCTGCCCTGTGGTAACCATAAATTGGAGTTTATCTCCATTGGGACCAAGGATTCCACTTGCAACCTGCAAAGCACCATTTTCGTCCCGGACAAACGCCCTTAGTTCTCCGGAAACTCCCGTGATGTTGATAACCACCTTGGCATCTGCAGGGGCCTGGAACCGGACGACATCCTGATCCCCCGCACCCAAATCGCCTTGAAGCCTGGTGACCCCTTCCAGTGAAACATCAAGCAAATCAGCCGTGTCAAAGGTATTCCCCAAATCGTCCACCACATCCGAACCGGAGGTGATGTCCAGTTTCCAACCGCCTGTACTTTCCCCATAGCCCGAAACGCTGATGCGATACACTTTGCCGGCCCGAACCGATATATTCAGGGCACTGGACGGGTCATTTTTGCCATCAACGGTGGTATCATCTGATAGTCCAAGGGATTGATCGGAATCCGTGAAAACAGCAAGTGTCGGATCCACCGGGGTATCTCCATCCCCAGAAAGCCGCAATTGCAGGACCCCATCCGCAACCGGAACGATACGGAGCCAATCCACATCTCCCATGGCTTCGATGGTGCCTGTCAGGGTGGCAAGGTTTCCTTCCGCCAAAGTAAATGCTTTGGCTTTGGTAGCGACGCTGGGATGGTCATCCACGATGGGAGTGATCCCCAAGGAATATTCCCCAAGGGTCCCGCCCGCAGAGGTTGCCACTACCCAATAAGTCTCCCCGGCCTTAATCTGCATTTCCAACAGACTGTTGCGGTTGGTTGCCGAGGCATCATTGTTCCTTGAAATCAAGGCACCATCCGAGGCCCGGTAGATCAAGAGGAAGGGATTGAGGGCGCCGGAAACCTGGTTAAGGGCGATCGAGATGGTGCCATCCTGGGTGGGCCGATATACGAATAGGTCCAAGTCGTTGGCAGATTCGATCAGGCCCCCGGCCGAGGAACGCAACCCCGCCAGCCGCAGGTTCGCACCAAAGGCGGGAAGGTCGCCAATATCGTCGATTCGAAACGATGCTTCCAGGGAAAAGGCCCCAAGGGTGCCCACAGAGCCTGCCGCCTGAAGGTAAACCTCCTGGCGGGCCGTTACGGGAATCTGGACATAGGAATCCAGTCCACCCCCAGAATCTTCATCCATGGCACGAACCTGGGTAACCCCTGTGCCTTCATCGGTTGTGTAGACAACCAGGAACGGGTTGAGTTTGGAATCAGGGGTTCGTAACAGCTTGACACCCAGGAACCCGGAGGCAGGGGCCACAACCCGGACAATATCGCTATCTCCCAATTGACCAATAACGCCTCCAAGCTTGCCCGCAAAAACGGTCGAAGCCCCGGTGGCATCCTTGACTGGTAGAAGTGGCAATTCCGGTCCCGTTTTGGCCAACTGAATCGTCCCTGGGTAATCGTCGTTGTTAACCTGTTTCACCACTGAAAGGGATAAAGAATAGTCCCCAAGGGTTCGGAAAAATCCAGAGGCTCTAAGGAATAACCGCTGCCCCGGCTTGACATCAAAAACGAGGGCACTAGCCAACCCCTTGGCGGCATTGTCGTTTTGGGCAAGGATGTTTCCATCCGAATCGATTAGTTCCAGGTAGGGGTCGACAGCGGAACCCTGTTTTGGAGTCAGTTTGGCCAAAATCTTGAGCGGTTCCGTGTTGGCGGGCCAATCCAAAACGAATGTATCCGTATCGCCACCAAAATCAGCCGTTCCATCCATGCTAACCGGACCCAGTTCCGGATTCTCCAATACTCCCAAGAGGTTGGCTGGATAATCATCCTTGATGACCTCCACCTTTACCACAATGGCTTTAGCCGAGAACGAGTAGGAACCCTTGCCTTCAAACCTTTGGATCGAAAGGAAATAGGCCTCCCCTTCAACCAAGTCGCCAACAATCAGGGAACCTGTTCCAGGCCCGCTATCATTGTCGGAGGCAATCTCCGAGTAGGTTGGCCCACTGCCAAAAAGGGTCAGGTAGGGATTCAATTTGGATCCAGGACTCGCTTCCACCTGAAAAATCCATTGGGCGGTGGACGAAGCCACGAACCGGACAATATCCTCGTCGGTTTTAACCTCGATGGTTCCCTCAAAAGTGAGTTTGTCAGCCGCTCCCAATTGATATTGTTTATTGAGTTCCGCCAATTGGATTGAGTTGGGAATATCATCATCCGCAGCCAACCGGTTTTCCAAAAGATTGAGTCGGTAGGGCCTATTTTCCTGGGAGCCATCCCCACCGATTTCGAAGAGATAGGTTGTGCCGGGCAAAGCCAGAAACTCAACTATAGCCTCAATCCCGGAACTCGACCCACTTTCGGTAGCAACCAACACCGGTTCGCCCATTTCATCGATGCGATAAACATTAAGGGAAAAGTCTACCTGTTCGCCGGTTGAAACAGGAGCAACAATCGACTTGTATGCTCCATAGGGAGCCATATCGTCTTCATCGGCGGGGGTTGTCCAGGAGAAAACATCATGGTCACCAAAGGTTTCCAACACCCCAAACAAGGGAGTTAAGGGTACGGTCTTCGCTGCTTTGGCGGGATCCAGGAGATCCGTGTTATCGTCGGTGACAATAGCCAGTTCCACACTGTATTTCCCTGTGGCCCCGTCTGATCCTTCTACGCGAAGGAATAATTCCTGGCCAGCAACCACCGTAAATCGGCCCAGTTTAAGATTGGCTGCCTGCCCGGGAATTGAGTCCATGGCAGCCGCAAAAACGGCCGATTCTTCCAACCCTTCGTTACCCGCAATCCTGATTTTTAACAGGCCCGTTTGGGTAATCGGGAACCTCAAAAGATCCGTGTCCCCTGCCAGCTCCACCTTGCCGGCTATTTTGGCCTCGACCGGGATCTGACCTGCGGTTCCCGGGCTGGTTCCAAAGTCATCCCTGACGATCACGGCATCGTAATCACCAACGGTTCCTTCCAATCCCACAAAAAGGATGCGAGTTGTCTTCAAGGATTCCAAGGGGACATTCAGGGTTACAGGGGCCCCGGCCAATCCCTGGACAACACCAAGAGTTTCCAGGTTTTCTCCAAAAACATGGATCTCGGGAATCAGGTTGGGAGCGGTGACTCTTGGGCTCATGCGAATAAGGTAATTGCCGATGGCTTTGGGGTCAAAGTTGACCAATTCCTCCACCCCGGTTTTAATGGTCCCCCGGACAACCGCCTTGCCATTTGAATCCAGTACCAGATTGGGTGGCGGAGGCGGGGGCGGAACCGATGCCGGAGTGTCCGGATTGAATAGACCACCAAGTTTCCAGGAACCTGTTCCACCCAAACCAGATTCATCCCCGCTGCCCCCAACCCGCAAGAAATAGGTCCGGTCAGCCATCATATAAAACCGAACCGAGGCCGAGCCATCGGCCGCCGCATTCGCCTGGAATGCCAAGGCCTTGCCCTGATCATCAAACGCCGTCAAGCGGACATCCAACTTACTGCCGGTGTCCGGCCTGGCAGTGGCTTCAGCCCAACCAGGCTTGGACGAACTGATACGCAGATTATCGAGGTCCGTCAGGGTGGTTCGTTCTCCATTGGCCGAAAAGGCATTGTCAATGAAGTCCAGGGATTGGGCTTTGCCAAAGGAATCCCCCTGAGGGTCAGTAATCGCATCGATGGTTTTTGCGGTTAAGGTGAATTCCGTTTTGGCAGATCCGGAAATCCTCAAATGCCGGGCATCTTCCAGGGGTTGAATCTTAAGAATCCCTTGCCCCGTCGGCTTCGCCAGGGCCGAGGCAAGACGCTCACCTGCCTCAGTGAACCATTCCAAAAGGACAGGATGGGTTACACCCGAAACGCTGATTTCAAGGCCAAAACCGGTGGCGGGTACGGTGAACCAATCTTCATCCTTGTCCTGATGGAGGAGTCCCTGTTGGGAAACCTCACCCGTAGCCGACAGTACCAGGTTCAAAGCCTTGGCAGCTTCATTAACCAGGTCGCCAGCCAGGTTTAAATCGATTGGGGTAAGGGTGTTGCCAGCAAGATCGAGAACTCCCTCACCAACCACCACCACGGTATAGGAAAGCTCGGCCGCTGGCCGGAGGATGACTTGATATACGGAGCCTTCACCCGTGAAGGAAAGGAGTTCGGTTCCGCTTGGAAGGACAAGTTTGGAGGCGTCAAATCCCGATACGGCTTCGGAAAGCTGGATTTCCACGCCAAGGTCTGAATAATTGGGATTGGGGCCTGCTTGATAGGTTACCACCACTTGGGAAACCTTGGGGGCCTTGGTATCAATTTGAAGAATGACCTCTTCGGAATAGGCACTCCGTACGCCTGTCAAAGAAACAGATCGGGCCTTTACGGGGTAGGATCCATCCGCGAGTGTTCCCGGAATTTCAAAGGTCCACTTGCCTTCCTGATTGGGAATGGCTTCTCCAAGGACCTTCCCCTTGACCGATATGTCAACGGCTACGCCGGGGTTTCCTGCCCCCTGCAAAACGATTTGGCCCGTAGAGGTAACCCAATCGAGCATACTTCCCGAGTTGGGGGAAAAACCGAGGAGCGAGGGAACGGGTGGGACAAGAGTGTTCAGGGTGACCACAACGGAATCAGAAAGGAGGCTTTGGTTACCCGCCACATCAATGGCCTGGAAAGTAAAGGCGTTGCCTCCCTCTGCCATGGAAACATTCAAACTCCATTTGCCAAGGGAGTCAGCCACAATCGCATCAAGGGGTGTGCCATTAACGAAGACCTTAATTGTTGCAAATGCTTCCCCGACACCTTGCAAAAGAGGGCGAACATCACTTGTATGCAGGTCTCCCGGTCGGCCGGTATCCCTGTCAAATTGAACCAGCTCTGGAATCCCGGGCAACGAAAGGTCCAACCGAACGGTGAACTTGGCCGAAACGGGCCCTTTGTTTCCTGCCAAGTCGGTTGCTTTCGCAAGAAGGTCATTGTTGCCTTCTTTCAAAAACCATAGGGACGGAACCGATAAATCCAGGGTCCAATTCCCGGCTTCATTCGTAATAGCTGTACCCAAACTGTTACTGCCTATGAAAACCTCAACAGTCGCCCTGGGTTCCGCCCGGCCATGAACACTAATTTCTCGCGTGTTGACGATTCTATCCCCGTCAAGTCCAGTATCAGGACTGACCCGATCCATCACCGGCTCCGGGGGAGCTGTTATATCAGTGGATTTCACTTTAATGGAAACACTGCCCGTTGCAACATTGTAGTTGGTGGTCGATGCTGCCATGACATTCAAGGTATGCGTGCCTAAATTCAAAACGGTGCCTAAGGGAGGATCGTAGGTGAGTGCCCCACTGGCAGATCCCCCGGAAACGCCTGACACAGAAGCATTGAGCTCAAAAATACTGAGGGGGAGGCCTTGGGAAATGTCGGTTGGATTGGACCAGGAAATGTTTTGATTCGCCTTGATGATGTTGGCAGTGGTTGTCGGAGGCGTGAGGGTGTAGTTACCCGCACTGCTCCCCCCGAGGGTAAAACCAGCAAGGGAGACAGTAACACCAATGGCAGCATTGGCAGAAGCAAAGGTGCCAACCGGTGCACCACCCAAGGTTACGGTATCTCCCGATACAACTCCCACCAGGGCCGAAGAACTGGTGTTTAGGATTGATGCTGAGGTTCCATCATAAACCTTTTCGCTTGCCGTAGTGCCGGAAACGGTGAGACCCCTGGCCGTGATGTTGGCCGTCGGACCCGGTTGCGTTAAAGTGTAGTTACCCGAATCCGCACCCGATAGCGTCATGCCAACTACCGTCACATTCAGGTCAGTTCCAATCCCCTTGGAAGGGAATGTTCCCGTTGCCGACGAAACCAAAAGACTAACATCATCCCCACCAACCTTGTTCACCAAAGCAGAGGATCCCGTCCCAAGGATTGCGGTAATGTTTCCATCGTACACCTTGTTGCTCGCCGTTGTGCCTGAAACGGTGAGACCCCTGGCCGTGATGTTGGCCGTCGGACCCGGTTGCGTTAAAGTGTAGTTACCCGAATCCGCACCCGATAGCG
>SYLG01000005.1 GCA_005808665.1 Planctomycetia bacterium
AAACTCAGGAAGGAAACCGAGGCATGGTACATCCACACAAATGCCAAAACCCGTAGGGTCGATTGGCAAATGTCCATTGGAGATGCCAGAATTAAACTAAAGTCCGTTTATCCTGTATTTATTGAGTGACAAAGCACTAGACACCACCAGATCCGCACAGGCTCCACGAATACTCATCCCAGTACCAAGAGCCTTGAGCTCCAATATCAGCCGGTTTCGGCATTCGAATCGGTCTCCAGGGGGAATCCCATCAGGCCGGCAACTTTTTTTTGAATGCTAATTATGGTCCTGGCATGGTGAAGCTTTTTCTCAAGGCTGGCAATGTGCCTTTTGAGCATTTGGACTTCCTTGGAACCACCAGCCTTTCTCCCCTTGATCCCGGCAGGAATTTTGTCCATCCCATAGGCTCCCTCCGACCGCTTTTTCTGCCAATCGGCAAGCTGGGAACGGTAAATCCCTTCCCGCCTGAGTACCTCCACCACCCTCCCGGTTCCCACAACCTTATCCGCCTCTCCCAGTATCCGGAGCTTTTCATCCCGGCCAAAACGCCTCCGGGCTGCCTTGAGAACCACCTCGGAGTCGGAAATCGACCCGGTTCCGTTATCCAATACCATCTTCATGTCCTAAGCTCCACCCTTTTTGATTAAACTACGCCAAACCAGATTTTGGTCTCACTACATGTTGACACAGGGGGCTGACTCAGTCGTGGGAACAAATCGAGAGGAATCTGCTCGATATAGTGGATAGGGCATTGAAGAATGGCACCCTCCCCTTTGTGGATGCGACGACTGTGAGTATTGGACCGCCAATCTGACCACACTGAGCCTTGCCAGGGATTCCCCATTCCATGGTGGTACAGGGGGGGCTTTGGGTTAATGGCAGCGTAGAGTAACATTGATACCTTACTCCACCCCAAAATGAAGCGTAGAGGGTATTGGCCCCAACGAAGGGTAGGGGTTGAAAAGAAAAACGGTCAAACGAAGGCTTAAACCAGGAAAACCACCGGGCAAGTTTTATTCCTTGTTTACGGGCTTCGGATCAATGTCTGACCTAGCCATTCCCAAGGGTTTGAAGGGCGGAAAAGGAAATGCCCTTCCAGCCTATTTCCCTGGTTCCCTGAAAGGTTCCTCTTCGCTTTCATGGGGTTTTTGTGCTACACTTTCCAAAGGGATTGTGATTTAAAGGAGCTAGCCAATGAGGGGAAGTTCAGTTTGGGATTTTGCCAAGCGACCCGTGACTCGTCGTGGCGTGCTTCAAATGGGAAGTGCATCTGCCTTGGGTTTTGGGCTTTCGGGCTTGCTCCGGGCCCGGGATGGTTTGGACACCCTCACTCCTAAAGCCGATGCCTGCATTTTAATTTTTCTGGACGGTGGGCCAAGCCATCTTGATATGTGGGATCCCAAACCCAACTCCCCTGCCGAGGTTCGCGGCGAATTCAAGACCATCCCAACCTCTTTGCCTGGCACTTATTTTGGCGAAAAGCTTCCTCGGATGGCAACCTGGATGAACCAAATGACTTTGGTTCGCTCCATGAACCACGGAGTCAACAATAGCCATGCCGCCGCAGTCTATTGTGGATTAACCGGGCATGACCGTGGGGAATTCGGAGGAGGGGCCAAACCCACGGACCACCCCGCCATTGGTTCGGTCATGGCCCGATACCGGCCCCCAGGAAAACCGGTGATGGGATTTGTTTCGATGCCCTACATCACCGCCGAGGGTGCCGGAGGCCCCCCCCAACCAGGATTTTTCGGTGGCCTCATGGGCAGGGCTCTTGATCCCCTGTTTGTCCTGAAAGACCCCAATCATCCCCAATTTTCCATGTCGGAATTGGTTCCGCCCCCCGAACTCGATGCCAACCGGCTAGCCCAACGAAAAATCCTGGCAAATAGCGTCCCATCGGATATCTCCGGGTTTCGCAACCGGGCGTTTGACCTTCTCACCTCCCCAGCGGCTCAACGGGCTTTCCGCCTGGACCAGGAACCAGAAGCTGTCCGTGAAGCCTATGGACGCAATATTTACGGCCAAAGTACCCTTTTGGCAAGGCGGCTCATCGAAGCGGGAACGCGCGTGGCCTGCATCTCGTGGGCCCCCGATGCCAACGCCACCTGGGATACCCACGGCAACAATTTCACCACCTTGCGCAACACGCTTTTGCCCCAATTGGATGCCGCTGTCCCCACGCTTTTGGAAGACCTCAAACAAAGGGGAATGCTTGACCGGACCTTGGTTGCCATTTTTGGTGAATTTGGCCGGTCTCCCAAAATCAATCCAGGGGCTGGGCGTGACCATTGGAACTATTGCTATAGTTTGGCCTTGGCTGGGGGAGGTATCCGTGGTGGTTATGTCCACGGATCGAGCGACAAATTGGGCTCACGACCAAGCAGCAATCCACTAGGCCCAGCGGACATTATATCCACGATCTATCATTGCCTGGGCATCCAGCACGACATGGAAATCATAGATCGCCTGGATCGGCCCTTTTTTCTTTGCCCATGGGGAAGCCCGGTGAAGGAACTATTGGCCTAAAAAAGGGCGCCTTTCCTGAAAGGCTCCCAGTCTTAACCCCTGTTGTGCCAAGTCGTCCCCCAAGCTAAACTATGCCCAAAGAATGTTACCCCGTGGTTGGAATTAAGACTTTTTTGGGAAGTTGACCCATGATTGCATTCACCCGATGGAGCTTGGTGGTTCTGTTAGTGGCAGGGTCCTTGATTGTTGGTCAGGAACCGACCAAGCCCGATCCGGTACCTTCCAGCAACCGGGACGAAGGGGCAAAGAAAGACGGCGATCCACCCAATAAAAAAGAAGGCCAGCCTGAAAAAGGGGACCCCAAGCCGATCGAGGAACCCAAGATTGGTCCAGGTCGGGGGATCAAGCCCCCTATGCAGCCCTTGGGTGCAGACGGCAAAGTGGTGACCGGCTCCACCGGCCTACCAAGCATGATGGGAGGTAATTACCAGCCACCAACTGAGGTGGGGGGCAAGCTCCTTCGCGATTGGATTATCGACCTTAGAAGTGCCGATCCGAGCCTTCGGGAACAGGCCATTCGGGCGATCGCCAGTTTCGGGCCCAACGCCAGGGAAGCCATTCCCCAACTTGTGGATCGTATGACGGACCGCGATTCCAGCCCCCGGATGCGGGCAGTTCTCGCCATCAAATACATGGACTATTACGATAAGGACATTCCCAAGGTGGTGGACGGGCTTGCCAAACGGGTATCGGAGGATCCCCAGGCGGCAATTCGGTATGAAGCCCTCATGGCTTTGGGACGATTCAACTTTCAGGAGGGAGGCCGGACAGCCCTTCCCGCTGTCCTCAAAGTGGCCGATGATCAGGGCAACTGGGAGGTCCGTCGAAGTGCCTATTCGATTTTGCCCAAACTCGGGTCCGACCAAACCGGAGTGGATGCCCGGGTTTACAAGGCTTTGATCAATGGAACAAAAGATACCGCGGCCAAAGCGCGGCATGAAGCCCTTATCGGGCTCGCCCTTTTGGGAAAGCCGAATGATGCGCTCTTGGCAAACCAGATGGAAAAAGCACTAATTTCGGTGTTAAACACACGGGATGTGCCTTCGGAGATTTTCGCCCGGGTAGCCCTGATTGGGTACAATTTGGCAAATACCAAAATTCAAATGCCCCTGATCATCAAGCATGTCCGGGATGTCGATTTTTCGAACAGGATGGTAGCCATTCGTGCGGTAAGCATGCTTGGCCCTCCTGCCCATGAATCCGTGCCCGATTTGGTTGTTTACCTGAACGATAAAAACCCCGAATTGATCATGAGTGTTTGCATGGCCCTGACTTCCATGGGGCCGGAAGCCCACCGCGCCGCAGATCCATTAAGACAATATCTGTCCAAAAAGGAGATTTCTGACGACCTCCGTAACGCCGCCAGTTTTGCCCTGGATGCTGTTACCAGGCGACGGTTCAATGTTACCAACCCTAATCCCACAAGGTAACTTGGGTTAGAGCTTTGGCCTGCCTAGTGTTTTTCATCCTCAGATGGAGCCGGAATACGGTTGAAAATCAGAGTTCGAGGAGTGAATACAGGAGTTGGGATCCCCATAGGTCACTACTGCCATCGCAAACCAGGCTGGCATGACGCCATCCCAACCAAAATTCCGTTGGGAAGGATTTTTAGTGATGCCAACGGAACATCAGCATGGTTAACCGCCTCGTGCCCTTACAACCTTAGAACCCCAGCCAAGGGATAGCCTCTAAAGGCTTTGGCGACCGAATTTTGCCTTGCTATTCCAGGAGGCCAAAATCGCTGGCTTTGCCATGCCATCTGCGCTCCAGGAATTTTTCCACTCATTTGATCCCGTTTTCCTTGACATTTTTCTTGTTTTTTGCTAGCATTCGAATCAGCCAGTCAATCTCTCCCACTTGACTTTGGGCCTTGCCATGTTCCGCCTTCGCATCCTTTCCTGTTTCATACATCTTAAATCTCTTTGTTTCAAAGGGATGAGGCGGATAACTACTCCCTTTACTCCCAGGCTCGATTTTCTTGAAGATCGGTGCCTGATGGCCGCGAAACTGTTTGCCATGGGATCTCCTACTGGGGAATCCCCATGGGTCATACTTTTCGAATATGACCACGGCCAACTTGTGCGACAATTCCAGCCTTTTTCTTCCCATTTCACGGGTGGCGTGCGTGTAGCCCTTTCCGATCTGAATCAGGATGGCCAGGATGATTTGATTGTTGCTGCGGGGCCCGGTTTCTTTGCTAGCCTATTTCAAATGCTTTCAGTATTTCCCGACTTGTCCTTTTATTGGGGAAATTCCGAACCAGGTAGAATACATATTGCGATTGAGCGGTTTTACCCCTTTACCTG
>SYLG01000006.1 GCA_005808665.1 Planctomycetia bacterium
CAGTCTCTCGCCAATCAGGATCAAACGCCTTGAAACAGAACCTGTAAAGAGGATTTGTAGTCCCGACTTTTGCAGCCTGATTTAACTTTTTCCCGGGAAAAACACGGTTTTCATGGTCCCAACTGCGTAACTTGGGTTAGCACACAATACATGGGAGGAAAAGAGGGGACCTCCTGAACCGTTGCTGTGCCCTTGGAAATGTCCGCCTATTCCTTGGTCGACCTGAATACCCCGCTAACCCAAGCCACGCAGTTGGAGTAATTTTTTACGATTTTTTGGCCTATTTTGTGACCATGATTGAGGTTTTTCCTGTAGTTTTTGGAGTATGTCGAGTTCAAAACGGCAGGTAACCCCGCCTTTTGCAGGCTGACTTAATCGTCCCTGAAAAACCCTTCAAGTCCCTTGAATTTAAGTTCGATTAACGGTTTTTGGCGTGGAACTATTTGCAAGATTTGCTGGGCAACCCTTCGGAATGCTGGCAATAAATGACCCCCAAACGCACGGATGCAAACCCGGATCTCTTTGGTGTATCGCTTGAACAGGTCATCAACCTGAATCACCCTCTGCTCCGGTTAGCTTCGGAATGGGATTGGAAAGGAATCCGCCGGGAAATTGAGCCTTCCTTTTGTGAAGTCAATGGTCGGCCAGAAGCCGATGTTCGGGTTGTGATTTGCCTCCTCTATCTCAAATCTGCCTTCAATCCCAGCGATGAGAAACTCATAGCCCGTTGGGTGGAGAACCCCTACTGGCAATTGTTTTGTGAGTTTGAGACCATGCAACACAAATCCCCCATTGATTCCACGGCGCTTTCGAGGTGGTAAAGTGGCCCAGACCAGCTTTGGCCTGCCTACTGTTTTTCAACTACAGAGGGGGATGCCATACCGTGCAGCGACACATTTGGATTTTCAGGGCTCTATGGCAAGGCCAAATCAGGATGGCATGACCACATCCCAAGCAAAAATCCTAAGGAAGGGTTTTTCAGGGCCGACTGATTAAGGATCTCTGGTTGTTTATTGTTATCCCGAAATGGACAATCAAAATCAAATGGGATCAATCCAGGGTGACAACCTCCCCACCCGCCCGACTGGTAAACCCGCTGAGGAGATCCGCTGGAATCGATTCGGAAACGGCCCGGACTGAACCATCCCCAGCGAGCGTCTGGAATATATTCCCGCCAATGCGGGATTTGGGGCCAATACATGCCGGAAGTGCTTTCCCCTTTTGCCCCGCTCCAAAACGAGTGTAGCGCCCCACATCCAATGCATAGGGCCACGAAAAGTGGGAATCCCGCCAAGTCTCCCCACCGTTTTCCGTGTATTGATCACTTTCCGCAATCATCCAAGTGTTACTGGTTCCATCCGCAACATCCGATATCCGCACAGGCACCGAATACAATTTGATCCCAAACGACCCCACGCCCGGGTCCCATCCCAAGCCTTCGGGAACCAATATTCCCGTAAAATCCAGGTTTTTGGGTGGGGTTGGAAAATACCATTGACCAATTCCCTGGGCAGAGGATGGACTTGTTGGCCCAGGTCCCAAAAGCGCAGAATACTCAATTACCCCGCCTTCGCCACTACTGGTGTTAAATACCTTGATTTTGGCACCAACTATCCGTTCCTCCTGGGCCTCAGGCGGACAAGCAAGACAATACTGGCTGTATAGGTCCGCCATCGCCCCCTGTTCGATGTAAGGCAAAATGCTGATGGCCCACGATTGGGGCCGGGCATAATCCACCCCCGAACCATCCACATGGGCCACAATTCCCTTCCGCACTCGCCCCGATGCGAAAGGGAACGACCCGCTGATGTCGTGGTAGCTCATCATGGCAAGCCCAAATTGCTTGAGACTGTTTTTGCCCTGGGTGCGGCTAGCTGCCTGACGGACCTTTTGAACAGCGGGCAAAAGCAACCCCAACAGAACCGCCAGGATGGCAATCACCACCAAAAGTTCGATCAGTGTAAATGCTTTGCGCCCGCACATCCGCAATACCATCCTTATGTCCATCCACCGGCAACTCTAACACACACTATGCGGAAATTCCGGTATCAATTGGTTCCACTCACACTGGCTCCACCCTTGAAATCGATGCCAAAAGGTGTGAATTCCTCAACCAGGGTGGGCTGAAGCACTCCCGGAAGCAGCGAGAATCGCTTGACTCGTGTCGAGGTCCCAAAGGTGGTCGCCACTAGGAGATCCGACCCCTGGCTAACCGCCACCGATCCCACTTGCACCCCGGCTGTCCCGGTGGAGCTAAAGGCAAAGAAGCTGGCCGACATTTTAAAATCCAACATGGGTTTGGTCAAATCCATCCCACTCATCGGCATGGCTTCGGAATGTGGGGCGGTGGTACATTCCCAAACGGTGACTCGGCTACTGGACCTCATAGCTGCGGATAGAATTCGGTAAAAACCGCCCGGAGAAGATCCCGCATTGAGCCCGGTGGAGACCTGGACTCCCCCCCGGTATGCCGCATCGAAGGCCAAGAATTGACCGGTCATTTCAAACCGAATGGATTGCTGACCCGGCAGGATCGGTGCCGAACCAATCTGGTAAAAATGGGGGTTTTGCCAAGTCCGAACCTGGGGACCGCCTCCGGCTCCTGGTCCGGTGATCAGCGAATCGAATCCCGAATCATCAATGGCGCCGGTCGCCACGGTGACACCACCCCGGAACTTGCTGTCGTAGGCAAAGAATTGGGTCATTCGCTTACCGGTTTTTCCATCAAAAACGGCCACAGCAGGTCCGCCTCCCGCACCGGCCCCCACGACAATATCCTCAAAGCTATCTCCGTTGAAGTCCGCTGCAGAAAGATGGACCCCGCCTCGGAATCCGGATTCAAAGGCAAAGAAATCATACAGTGGTTTCTGAAAACCGGAGGCCCCATCCAAAACCCGGACCCGCGGGCCGCCCCCAGGTCCCGCACCCATAATGAGATCATCGATCGAATCATTGTTGACATCCGCAACTGCGGTCCGAACACCGCCTGTGAATGCTGGATCAAACGCCATGATCGAGTTGATTTTTTGGCTAGTGAGGCTGTTGTAAACCTTGACCTCAGGGGTGGCTCCCGGACCGGCACCCGTGGCAATGATAGGAATGGCAGGTTTAATGGATACCAGGGCCATCATGCCACGATCCTCATGGGGAAGAATGTGGCAGTGATAGACAAAAGTCCCTGTGTAATCGATCGGTTTCAATCGAATCACCACTTTGCCAGGCGTAACGACCTTGGTAGTGGGATCCGTTTTGGCGGGAGGAACATTTATCACATCCCAATTCCATCCTTCTGGACTGGTAATATTGGGAAGGGATCCGGTTGGGTCATTACTGGACATGACCTGAAATGGATTCACATGGATGTGAAAGGGGTGGGCAATACCAGAAGTGTTGGTCAATTCCCACTGTTCAATTGTTCCAAGTCGTGGTTGAAAAATAGCGGGATCGGGGAATACTTCTTCATTAATGAAAAATTGTGCGGTTGCCCCACCCCCGGGGGTTTGGGAAAACTTTACCTTCCTGGTCGTGGGAATGTCTATTAGGGACAGATCATCAAAAAACCGGTTGCTTGTTAGCGTCGAAGGTGTGGCAAGACTGAATTGGGATGGAAGAAAAAGATCGGAAGTCATGGTAACAAGTTGAGTTGAAGTTTTAACCGCCTTACTGGTATAAACCAAAGAAACTTTTTCCCCTACTTTGTCTGAAGCGGTTACCAGAAACGAATACCTGGCCCCTGGTGCTATCGTCACTTGTTGGCCTGCAGGGGTGATAAAGGGCGAACCCAAAGCATTCCCATCCTGAGCTACTTGGATTAGGGGCAAAGGGGTGTTGGTTGTCATGTTTACCAGTTTAACACTGATTTGCTGGTTCGGAGACATATTGGCTAGGGACCAAACTTCGGTTTGACCCGGTCCCACCGTAATGGTCGGATTCAACAACCCATTGACCGTGACCTGATTAATACCACTACCATCGGTATTTGTAAAATCCTGGAGATATTGGCCCGATGAATTCTGGCCCAGTAATTGGTACTGCAAAGCCATAGCCCGATCCGGGAGGGTATTCGGGATCGAAAAAAGCGGGATTTTACCCAGCAAATAGTTAAAATCGTTTATCCCGCTTGGTTTATCGCCCACAATCAACATGCTGGAAAGCCCCCGGTACACCTGATCGGTGGTGAACTCGTGGCGGTGATTGTGCAGCCAATTCAACCCCTCGGCTTGGTCCTCGGCAATTTGGTACTCGTAGACAAATGCCTCCCCGGGAGGCAAGGTCACCAAAACATTATCAGAGTTGCCCTCCGGGGAAAGGTGGAGTCCATGCACATGGTTGTGTAGTGGACCCCAAAAACTGGACAGACAGCTAAGCTTTTCTTTTCTAGTAAAAGGAGGGTTTTGTCATGGTCATCAGGAAGCGGCAATACGACGCATCGTTCAAGGCCAGGGTTGCCTTGGAGGTCATCCGTGAAAA
>SYLG01000039.1 GCA_005808665.1 Planctomycetia bacterium
AAGTAACTTGGTCGGGACTACATGCCGTTTTGAACTCGACATACTCCAAATTCCAGGGAAAAACATCAATCAGGGTCCCAAAAAAGACCAAAAAATCGTAAAAAATCACTCCAACTGCGTAACTTGGGTTAGCTTGACTTTGGTATACCTTTTAATCAGCTCTGGGATTATGGCATGTCCTCCCGAGTAGTTTTCTTCGTCCGTTGGTTGCGTGGGTTTTATTTTCCGATTGCCCCAATTAGCAAGCGTTCACCGCTTGCCCTTGAATCCCTCGAAAGCCGCCTTGTCCCCGATGGCCAAGGATTCTCACAACTTCTCCCCCAATGGAACGGGGATAACTGGCTGCATCCACCGGCATCGGTTGCGACACTTTCTTCCAACACGCTCCTCGTACCCCTGGTGGCTCCTACTCCTCCTTCCTCAGGCCTGGGTGCCATTCCTTCCGATTTTTCCCAATTCCATTTTCCGACCACCCTTCCTGCTGAAACAGTAACACCCACCCTGTCCACCTCCATTCTTTCCGGGAATTACCAGCGCCATTACACGCTTAACGCTCAAAGCCCAGGCGAGCAGGTATTCCTGGATGTCCAACCGGAACTTCCATCCATTATGCCGGACAATCACAACTGATCGCCGATGGGAAATTGGATGTGGCCGAGACAGGCCAAACCGGGGACTACCATCTGGAAGAGCGGACTCGTTACCGGATCAAGGATACCGAGTCGATTCAATCCCTCTGGTCAAACGATACCTGGACCGAAACAGGGCACACCTTCACGGTTGACCATGAAGGGCATGATACTTGGGTTTACAATCAAACGGTCAACCTCCCGAAAAATTCCGATCCGATCATCACCAATAACCCCGATGGGACCTCCAGCATCCAGATTATCAAACTGGGTCAGGATCAATCGACGGTAACCTCAGCCGGTGGATACGATAACCACCTGACCCAATCGGGGTCGCCTACGGATTTTGTGTTTTCGCTGGGTCACACCAGCCAATCCCAATCCGGCAAGAACGATACAGGATCTTGGCGGGCGGCGGATGGATCCAGCGGGGCCACCTATGACAATCTGGGAAGTGAAACAAAGACCTCCCGGGCCAACCTGTCGGGGAGAGTTCAAAATGGTTCGGTCTATTATGATGGAATTGATGTTTACCAAACCAAGAACACAAGCACCAACAATACGGGATCAGGCTTTGCTCTGGGTTCGACCACGGGTTCCCACACGGTAGGCTCCACTCAGACCACCGAAAGCCGGGGAGGGAATTCTGGATCGTGACGGAAGCAAGCTGGAATCAGGCAACAGCACCACCAACCACACCACGGTTTCGGGGACCATGGGTCAGCCTTTTTCAGGTATGACCCAAACCGGGTTCAACACGATGACGCTGTATGGAACTGCCGCCCAGACAAGATTTTCTGGAATGTATGGGAGTACCCAGTATGGCCAAACGGGATCAAGTGGCCCCACCCAACTCCCCAATATCCCGGCCCCTAATGTGGGGGATTATCCGCCCAATGCTCAGGCAAAATTAAACACGATCTACAACGCCTACAGGCAATCTGCGGCAAACCAAGCCTATTACGCCTCTCAATACGCCAACCGGCCTGGAAATCATTTTGTGGCGCCAAGCCTGGCCAATCAGTTGGAACTAATCAAAGATGCGGTGCTAAATGAATCGTTAGGACCGGATGTGATACAGTCAGGATCCGAATCCTGGTGGGATGGGTTTCAAACCGGCCTGGATGTAGTCGGGATGGTTCCCGTGTTTGGGGAATTTGCGGATGGTTTGAATGTTGGAATCCACCTTGTCCGGGGAAACTATGCGGAAGCGGCATTGAGTTCTGCTTCAATGGTGCCTTTCCTGGGCATTGCGCCAACCGTTGGAAAAGTAGGTCGAAAACTTGGATTACTTGAAACAATTGTCCATGCTAACCCAAACCAGGCTGCGAATTTAACCAAAATTAGGGAGGGAATTACTGAGGTTACAAACCTGGAAAGGGCGATTCAAAGCATTCCTCCAACATCCTTGCGGCCTTCGTTAAATTCGTCGCTGCCGGGCCGTGTGACGCAGGGACTTCCCACAGGGGGAATGCGAACTCCGGCTGAAGTTAAGCAAGCTGGCAATTTCTTCGAGCGAAACCGTGAGGCTGCTCGAAAATGGTGGCCTGACCGGAACGGTGGCAAGCCGTGGCCCAAAGATGCGGTTCATGACTCACATCCTCTTCCACTAAAGGGTGGGGAGACCCGTTGTTTATCGAACCACGGTACGATCGTCCATTTGTTCCCCACATGATACCACAACCGCCTGACGGTTTAACGGATTTCCAGCGTTGGGGTCGGATGGGTGGTCGGCCACTCAATCATTAACCGAGGATTAAGCACATGTTTGAGTGGCTCGACGAAGAGATGAGCCGAATGAAAACTCCGAAGTTCCATTTGGTTGATGGTCCCGCTTCTGCTGACCTAAGGCAGGGTGTGGATTCATGTGATTTCCCACTATGTAGTGGACCCCAAAAACTGGACAGACAGCTAAGCTTTTCTTTTCTAGTAAAAGGAGGGTTTTGTCATGGTCATCAGGAAGCGGCAATACGACGCATCGTTCAAGGCCAGGGTTGCCTTGGAGGTCATCCGTGAAAAG
>SYLG01000040.1 GCA_005808665.1 Planctomycetia bacterium
CTTTTCACGGATGACCTCCAAGGCAACCCTGGCCTTGAACGATGCGTCGTATTGCCGCTTCCTGATGACCATGACAAAACCCTCCTTTTACTAGAAAAGAAAAGCTTAGCTGTCTGTCCAGTTTTTGGGGTCCACTACACCTTTACGTTCGTGGGCGGCTTCAAATAGGAAAGTGTGGCGATGGTGCCATACTTGCGATTGTGTGAAGCAATCTTTTTAGTAATGAAGGCGGCAGTATCGGGAATGCTGGAACGAATTAAAACGTGATAATGTACCGAACCATCGTTTTCTGGGTTCATTATCCCAAACATGGAGAGGCGTTTGTTGCTTTTCCACCAGAAAACCGGTTTGCACACCCTCGCACACAATGACGATCTTGAAAACACGACGAATCGTCCCACAACCCCCTTTTTCTTTTCTTTATTATTCAAATAGCGAACAGCGTCACTAAGGGAATCGAGCAGTCTGTGAATTGTTCCGACCGATTCAAGGCGATTGAACTTTAATGTCGCCCAATGCGTTGGTGTTTCTGATTTGTGAAGTTCGTCTAAGGAACGACGATGGTGTGATCCCCAGCGGTCGTGTGTCTTGCGACTGAAAGTGGGGCTTTTTCCAATCGAAAAACTTTCGCTGGGATCGTTAAATTTTACTTGCGGATAACTAAATACAAGCGGAGAGCACATCTCTAAATATCATTGCCCCTGTCGTTCTGCTTTTGGACGGCAGGGGTATTTCCTTTCTTGCGTATAGCTATTCTAAGAGCGTCACTTTCTGAAAAAAAGATTTTGGGCACAATTGGTTTCAAGTAGGGGAAGCCGGGCGGGGGCATTTTTTGGTTGCACAACCGATTTTCACCAGAAGGCAGCAATTGGCCGGTTCCGGGTTGGTCAGGCTGTCTTCCTCTTCAAAATCTGGTAGATGTAGCCCGTAGAGGGCCAGCCAGAGGGGACCGTGACCTGAATTTCGTAGCGGCGAAATAAAAAGTACGGAACGATGTTTGGTAAAACCTACCGCCAATCCCTTGTCTGATAACGCCAAGCAAACCAATAGCCTGGAACAGTACACCAAACCCTTTATCGGCAAAGTCGGAAGGGTAACGGTCTTTCATGCCAGGGACAAGGCCCAATCCTTGTTGCCTGATTTCGCCAAGCCCATTGCCGAAGCCTCGGCGGTTTGGATCGAAGGTGGCGATCAAAAACGCCTTGCGGATAGATATGTCGGGACTCCGGTTCAATCGGCACTTAAGGACCTTTTGGCCCGGGGGGGGTGCGTGGGGGGAACTTCCGCAGGGGCGGCCATCCTTTCAAAGACCATGATTGCCGGGGGTAATCCCGATCCACTGATCCAAAACGGATTGGGCTTGGTTGAAGGAGTCATCCTCGATCAACATTTCACCGAAAGAAACCGCCGACCCCGGTTGCAAAAAGCGGTCATGGCCCATGGTGGCAAGGCGGGCTTGGGACTGGATGAGGCAACGGCCGTGATCCTTTCAGGCAGGGATCTTCGGGTTGTTGGCAAGGGCAATGCCACTTGGTTGGTTTCCAGCGGGGAAGGGAAATGCTTTGAAAAAAAACTCCCGGCCGGAACACGCGATGATCTGGTCCGGCTGTTTCGCGAGGCGAAGGAAAACAAGGGACCCCTTGGGACCAAACCCAGAGGGGCTCCCAAAATGGCCAATGGGTCAATCATGGCGGTGGGTGGCGGAGGAATGGGCCCGGAGCTTGCCAAAAAGTTTGTCGAGCTTGCCGGGGGCCCCCAATCGCTCATCGTGATATTACCAACTGCGGCACCCGAAGATCCCACGCTGCAGGGGCTTCAGGCCCAAAGGTTATTGGGCCGGGGTGGAGCAACCAGGTTCAAGGTTTTGTCAGGCACCAAGCCCGAAGAGGTTGAATCCAGGGAATATCTGGACGCCCTCTCCAAGGCGAGTGGCGTTTGGTTTGGCGGGGGCAGGCAATGGCGTTTTGTCGATGCCTATGAGGGCACCAAATTCGAGGTTGCCCTTATGGATGTTTTGAAACGGGGAGGGGCCATCGGGGGCAGTTCCGCAGGAGCCACCATTTTGGGGGACTACCTCTGTCGCGGAAGTCCTTTGGGCAATACCCAAATGATGACTCCGGGATATGAACGGGGCTTTGCCTTCCTTCCTGGGGTGGCGATCGACCAGCATTTTGGTCAACGAAAACGCTTTGCAGATATGGAAGCGTTTTGCAAAGCTCATCCTGGTTATGTGGGGGTTGGCATCGACGAGGCGACGGCCCTGGTCGCCACACCCAAGGGAGCCGAAGCCTTGGGCCCTGGTAAAGTCCATGTCTACCTTCCGGGAAAACCGGTCAAGGCCTACACCAGCGGCGAAAGATTTGAACTTGCCCCCTAGGCCAACATCAAGGATCCAAACCATCTGCATCGGTTTTATTGGTTGGAACCGATTGGGAAACAGGAGGCCAATGCTTGAACCCGACACCCAAAAAGGGAATTTGTAGTCCCGACTTTTAAAGGCTGATTTGACTTTTTCCCAAAAACAACAGTGTTTTATGGTCCGGCCAGCAAACCTTGGGCTAATTCCACTCAAATCCAGCCCCTTTCATTTCGATGAAATACCCCTTTTTCCCCCAAGGCAGCTTGCCTACACCTTGGGTCCCCATTAGCCCAAGTTACGCAGTTGGGACCATGAAAACCGTGTTTTTCCCGGGAAAAAGTTAAATCAGGCTGCAAAAGTCGGGACTACAAATCCTCTTTACAGGTTCTGTTTCAAGGCGTTTGATCCTGATTGGCGAGAGACTGA
>SYLG01000041.1 GCA_005808665.1 Planctomycetia bacterium
CTCCTCCCTGGCACATCTGAGTAAAGTCTCGAGATCGTGTACCGTTTCCAAAAGTATGTCGGGTGACTGCATGCCAGCTGGTATCGCTGGAAAGACCCATTCGTGTCAACTAAAATCTCAAAATCCCGTGAACGCATACTCTTAAAGTTTAGAGGTCAATATCATCGATTTCCATAGATATGAAATTCTACCTGCTCCATCAAACCTGACAAATTGAAAGCCTTCGTCAACAAGGAGTTGAGTCAATGTTTTTTTAGACCAAAATTTTATATGGCCACCATCCCACAATGGTGAAACATGCCTGTCAAATTTTCCAATAAGCGCTATTGATAGATTTTTTAGATAACCATGATATGGTGTAGATAAAATAAAAATACCACCTGGTTTTAAACAATTCTTCATTTGTTTTACAAAAGTCTTTGGATCGTATAAATGTTCTACAACTTCAAGACTGACAATTGCGTCAAATTTTTCCTTAAATATTCCATATACATCATCGTATAAAGACGCATTTTCAATTCGATTGTTCGGCATTAATTTCCTGGCACAATCTACTCCTGATGTATCTAATTCGATTCCAGAGACATCGTATCCCATCTTGACTAAATGTTGCAAAAAAAATCCATTGCCGCACCCCGCATCTAAAACCTTGGATCCGGGTTTTAGAACTTTTAATTGTTTTACAATTGGGTCCCAAAGATATGTATCGGTATTATTTGCTTTTTCAGTCCTATAACCGGATCCGTAAAGATGGCCTACATTTGACATTGCACAATTATTCCTTAAATTATTTACTTTTTGGATAGGTACAATACGATTCTATTTGACTTTGTCCCAAATGGCCATTACGGCCCGATTTAACCCTTGTCTTGTTCACCTTGGATGGCTGGGTCTAATATCCCACTCTTGGGTCGATTACTCCAAGGAGTTTTTCCCCAGCGGCAAAGCGACGGACATTTTCCCTTTGCAAACGCCAGGAACGATTCAGATAGCCGGTGGTCAAAAACGGGTTGGGCCCCTTTTCCCGTTCTTCCTCCATGCCCAATAGTTGCCTGGCGGGCCAGTTGGCCGCAACCTGTCCTCCCTGTTTTTCGTGGGTGGCAACCCAGGCACCCGCCTGGACCGCAGCTGGTCCCAACACGACAAGGATGGTTTCCTTCCTGAGTTCGGGAGGCGTTGGCGGGAACAAACTGTCCCGGCTTCCCCTGGGCGAGCAGGCAACCACCACATCCGCAGAGGCAACCTCTTCAGCCAACCCATCGAGAACCACGCGTTTCGCAAAACCCCTTGGAGCGGGTCCCGTTTTCTCCTCCACCAAAACCACCCGGGAACCCAGGAGGGAGAGCCTGCGGGCAAGGACTTCGCTGGTGGGAGAATTCCCCACGATGATGATCTTTTTCCCGGAAAGGGTAATTTGAGCGGGCTGTTGGGCGTTTGCCTTGCCAATCGCGGTCATGATCAAGCCAAGCCCTGATTCGCTTCGTTCCGGGGCGGCAATTCCCTCGTTCCCGGTAAAGGTGATTTTACCTCCCGGGGAAAGGTGAATTGTTCCGGAAGCATCGACCCCATGAACCCATTTGCAAACGGGTTTTTCGGGAAGGCCAACAAAACCGATGATGGCATCAATGGGAAATTCTTTGGATTGACTCATCTCCACCGCTTCGGTAGCGGTCCTTGCGGCAAGGAACTCGATGTCCGGGGCCACCCGTTTGAGTTCCCTCAATTTGGCCGGTGGTAGCGACGAGGGAACGAGGATGCGCCTGGGGGCTTTCCAATCCTTATCGTCTTTGGAGGGGGAGGTCCCCTCGACGAGGCCATAGGCTTCGCGCAGGTCCCAAGGGGCAATGGTGCCGGTCCATTCGCCATAGACATGGGCAATGTTGTCGGCTTTAACCGCCACGCCTGTCCACTCCTTGTACCAGGGAATGTCGATCTTTGCGTCCTCCAGGGTTTTGTTCTCGGCTACGGCTTTTCCGAGGGCGGCTCTCAGTTCAACGAAATAGCGTTTTTGCCTTTGGATCAATCCCGGGCCATCGACCGGGCCATGTCCCGGGCAAATCATTTTGGGAGCAAGGGCTTCCATCCGTTCGAGGGCTCTCACCCAGGAGGCGGAATCGCTATGCCCCATGAAGTTGAACGCCCCGTTGACGCAGGCGTCTCCGGTACAGAGGATTCCATGCTTGGGGATCCAGGCGACCGCATCCCCCGAGGTGTGGGCGTGGCCCAGGAACAAAAACTCCACCCGCTGGGACCCATCGTCCAAGACGAGTTTATCATCAAACAGAAGATCGGGAACCCTAAAGGTGGTTTCGGCTACATCCTTTCGGGCATTGGGGCCTTTGGCGGCATTGGCAAATTCCCTGGCGTCGCCCTTCATTTGCTCGGCGCAAAAGCGGTGGCCGATGACTGCGGCACCCTCGGCGGCCCAAACGGCATTGCCCCAGGCGTGATCCCCGTGGTGGTGGGTGTCGAAGACATAGCGGATCGGTTTATTGGTCGTTTTCCTGATTTCGGCGATCACATCCCGGGCCTCCTTGGGAAAGTTTGCATCGATCACCACGACATAGTCCTTAAAAACGATCCAGGCGTTGTTGCTTCCGCCAAAAGGGAGCATGGGGTCTGTGGCGGAGATTTGGGAAAAGCGGAAAAAGACCCCGGGGGCGACCTCGCGGACTTCGCCATACTTCATGGCCGGTTTGAGGAGGGTCGGGGCCGGATCGACGGCAGGAATCAGGGAAGCAAAAAGGGTTAGGACAACCAGGGAAAGGGAACGCATGGGGAGGGTCCTCCAGGGGACATCAGGTGCAGAAAGGTGGCAGGAGGGGTATTTCATGAGAAATCGCCCTGTTGGGCAATCCCTGGGATCAAGGATCGGGTTACCAGCCACAAAGCCCCTGGATATGGGCCAGGTTTCCCTCCCGGGCCCAGCCGTCGAGCTGGGCCGGATCCTTGAGTTGTTGCCCCCGCAGACGATCCACGCGCAAATAGGCACAGGAGAGGTCTTCCAGGCTGGAGAGGTCGCCCCAAAGCTTCTCAAGCTGGACGACTGGAAAGATGTCTTCCTGGCCCAAACCCCAGCGTCTTTTGACATCCTTGATGGTCACATAGGTGGGAATCCGGGCCGCCAACTGGCGGACGGCTTTGGCCAGAACCCCCCGGTCATTGGCCAATACGGCGTGGCGATCCAGGCCCAAAAAGGTCAGGAACCGGTCGATATGCACCCAGGTGGTAAGGCTGTTGTAAAGGCCCAGGCGAAACTCCGTGGCATCATCCGGCTGGGCGAGTCCTTCGATGATGCGGGGCCGACCTGCCACCCGTCCCAAACCCCCGCCGTGATCTTCCACCCGTTTGGGAATCACCTCAAAAGCAAGGGTTGCCCCGGATGCTTCCACGATTTCAAGCACCCTGGGACAAACCGTTGCGCCCAGGCAATCAATGTTGTGAACCATCAACCATTGGAGGCCAGGATTGGTGGTTAGCATTAAGGCAAGGGTGCCACTCAGGATCAGGTTTGGCACTTCGTAAAAATGACCCGGAGGGTGAAACCTTTGCAGAGGGATATTGTCCACATAGTCGGTGGCCTCGCCGGTCGCCTGGCACCAATCCATGATCGCCCGCCGTGAGGCATCACGCACCTTTTGTTTGTTATCATCCAGCCTGGCCTGGGCCGATTCCTCCCACAGGAACATCAGGTCCCGCCTGGTCGGGATCAAACGGTGGGCAATGGATTGGCCGGGCGAGAGCCTTACGGAGACCTCTTTGAGCAGGTCACCCATTTCGGGCAAATGCCTTTCGATGGCGGAATGGGTCAAATAGCTGGTAGTCACCGCATGGGGGATTGCCCCTTTCCAATCGCGTTGGGTTTTTGCTGTTTTTGCCAGGTGGACTTCGAGAAAGGAGCGGTGGCGGCCACCCATGGTAATGAAGGGATTGACCGCTTTGACGACGCCCGCTCCCATCGTCCACCTTGAACCGACACCTCCCGCGAGGGAGACCACGCCCACCCTGCCGTGGGAGATGAGTTTCTTACCCGAAGGGGAATCTGTTCCCAATGAGGCGGTGGAGGCATCCAGCCAATCAACAGGTTCCAGATCGCGAATGTCCAAATCAATGGGCAGGCGGTTGCGGACCAGCCCGATTCGCCCCCGCATGAGGTCGTCCCGGTTTTTGGCGTGCTGAATGGGATCAAATCCGAACCGGTCCATGATCTCCCGGGCCTGGAGGTCCCATTCCGGGGGATGGCCAAGGCCACTGGTATGTTCCCCCGGAAAAACAGAAGCGGTCAAGGACCGGAAGACCTGGTTTTTCGAAACCCCTTCTGGATGGGGGGATTCCGGTTGGGCAGCGAACAGGTTGAATTCGACCCGCCGTTGGGCTTCTACCGGACGAAGGGTAATGCGGGACTCCGCCAACACTTTGGGAATCATCAGGTCCATGTAGGTGCCAGGCATCAAAGCGTCCTGACCCCGAAGGAGTTCGGCAAAGGTTCCCCTTGGATTGATCCGGAAATCATAGACCACCGGATCCATGGCAAAAGGAAGAGTATCCTCCATGTGGCGTTTGGTTTCAAGCAGGATTTGGCCAAGTTCGTCCCGGGCCCTGGCATGGCGGGAGGGATGGACATAGAGCCCCATTCCCCCGCCGGACATCCCGCCCAGCATTTGAAAACCCCAATAGTCACTGGCAAAAGTCGCTTTTGCTTTTTGAATCACCGCTTCGGTAAAGGCATTGGTCACCCAGGGGATAATGGTGGCCAAGGGTCCGGTCCAATGGCGATCGGTCAGCCCGGCCAGTTTGCGGATGTCCGCCTGGCGAACCGCCTCCAGGATTTGGTCATACAGGGCAAGGCTATCTTTTCGTGCTGCCCACTGGGGGCCAGAGCGGAGGAGGTGGTGGGTGGTAACCATGTTCAGGATGGGACCCACATTCTGGGCCATCCCCCCGTGCATGGGGATCAGGCTTTGGGAAAGCCTTTCGGCAAAAAGGTCGGCATCAAAAACGGGGTCTTCCTTATGGAGAATCGTGTGTTTGGGGAGCAATCGTCCGCGGCTAATCCCCCACTCCGGATCCTCTTCGGTGGCCCTTTGCCCTTCGATGCGTTTGATGCCTGGAAACACGCCGCCCGAATCCTGCCACCCTCCGCCGGAGCCTCCCAGCCACTCTCCCAAAATGGCCCGGGCGACGACCAGCTTGGCTTCATCGGTCAACAGTCCACCAGTAAGGGAGGCGGTTTGTCCCGAGGCGCGCATCAAAAGGCTAATGAGCGAGGCAAGAAGGTTTGTCGACACTGCCAACCGTGATCCCTTGGGGATACCTCCCACCCGGCTGGCCACCTCGAGGCCAAAACCAGGCCTAACAATCCGGCCCAAAATCTCGGCAAGGGACAGATCCGTTCCTTCGACCGAAGAGGGGATCAGGCCGGAAGCAACCACGGCGGCCTTGACCAAACCCAGGTGATCGTTGCCAAAGTTGAACAATTCGGTGAGGGTTTGGACATCCTTGGTGTCGCCAAGGTCAATGCTTGTCAACCTGAGTAGCGGCTCGGGGATAACGCGCAGCCAAGTGGTAATCGGGGCCACCGGGGAACGGTCGCGGCCATGAACGCCAAGGTTCACGGAAATGTTCAGGACCTTGGCCCCTTCGGGGAAATCCATCCCCAAAAAAAAGATGTCCGACCAACAGGAATGGGTCAGGTCGAGCCGGACCGGGGTTTTTTCACACAGGAGGGGAAACAGCCCGGTCGACCGGTCCCGCTCCAAAAGCGTAGGCGCAATACGGAGAGGATGCTCCGCCGCGGCACCGAGCCGGTACATCCAGCGATTGCCACCGAGTTGGCGCACCGATTGGCGGACCTGATCGGCCAGGTCCTGATAGGCGCCCTGTTCATAGGCTTGGGCCAACACGCTTGCTCCCGCCCGGGTCAGGGTTGGCCCCATGGGAATACGGGCGATGGCTTTTTCAAATTGGCGCTCAAAGAGAGCGAAAAAGGCGTCTTTATCAAGCAGTCCATCGGCCAAAAGGGTCCGGTCTTCCTGGAGCCTGTACCGGCAGATGGCGTGAAGGATGATTCCCGCGCGGACCCGGTGGTACAAATTCAGGCTGTTTTTGCGAAACGCCTCAAGGCCGGCAAGCTCCCCCAGCAAATCCGGGGTGGACATCGACATGGCCAAATCGAGGGAGGAAGCATCACGAAGGGCCGGATTTTCGGAGAGTATCTGGGCCACAAAGCGGTTCATGCCCATTTGCCACCACGGGGACCCTGGTCCGTGCCGGGCTGGTTGGGTAGCTCCCCCAGGGATGGACCCGCCGGGTGGGAATCTTCCTGGCGGCGGATCCGAAGCACCGTGGCCAGGAGTAGTTCCATCATTTCATCCCGGTCGATCCCGGAAAGGGCCATGGCAATTTGGGCATCCACCACCCCGAATTTGGTGCCCAGGTTATGCCTTTGGCCCGCCGCTTCCACTGCCAGGAGGCGATTGCCTTTGGCAAGGATGTTCAGGGCGGGGGTCAAGCCAATGGGGGTTTTATCCCTGGAGGGGTCTTTTATGGCGTCTTCCAGGATCCCCATCACCAGGGGTTCCAGGACATGGATGCCAAAGAAGCACAAATAATGCCCCTGCCTTAGTCCTGGCACCATGAGCCTTAGCTCCGCCAGGCTGGGATTGGGTTTTTCGATCACCTCGCTCACCCGGTACAAACCGGGGTTGCCCTGGACCCGTTGGCCCTGAATCGTTCCGTAGAGATGGATCAAATGTTCCGGGGTTGCCTTTACCGCGGAAACCGCTTGGCCCTGGTCCCTTGCCGTGTCAATGAGTTGCCTGGCACAGCGGCGACTTTCCCCGGAAAGGTAGACATGGTCTCCAAGCAGCAACAAAAAGGGATCATCCCCTACAAACTTGCGGGCAGACCAGACGGCGTGACCATATCCCTCGGGCGATTCCTGGAGGGCGAATTCCATCCGGTCCTGAATCTCGGCGACCCGGCTGGCCTGTTTGGCCCAGGGCAAATCATGGGCCCCTTCCATCCCTTTGAGGGTTGAGGCATAAGTATGAAAATGATGGCGGTAAACCTCCTCATCTCCCGGTCCGCAGACCACACATATTTTCTCGATGCCACTTTCGATCGCTTCTTCGGCAATGATTTGAAGGACGGGCTTGGTGGCTCCGTCCCGATCCACCATGGGGAGCATCGACCGTTGGACAGGGTCGAAATCGGGAAAATGCCTTGCTCCACGACCGGCAGCGGTGATGACCGCCTTGTTTACCTGCATGGTTGGACCTGACCTTCCAGGGAGGGAATCCATGGGGAGATTGACTAATAGGGTTTAGGTTACAGGGCCCGGGCCATAAAGGCACAGGGGCAGGAATGGGGGAAGCCTTGGTGGGTTGAAACGCCTGAAGTCGTGGCCCGGAAAGGCCAAACACCTTTTCCCTGGCATTCCTTTTTGGCCGGGGAGAGGGTCCGTTTGGAAAAAGGGGGAGAAAAAAGAAATTTTTGGATTTTTTGGACATTTCGGGAAACCGCACGCTTTAGAAGGTAAAGGGAGAAGTTGTTTCCCTGAACCCTTAAGGCGAAAGAGAGAGCTAGCCATGGATGAATGGTACTATAACAATGGATCCGTTAAGGTAGGTCCGATTACTTTGAAGCAACTGCAAAACCTGTTTCAAACCGGAAAACTAAACATTTCTACCCAGGTGAAGGGCCCCCAATTCAAGGATTGGGTTCCGGCAAGCCAGGTTCGGGGACTGCTTTCCCCGGTGGCAGGACCATCGTCGGGCGAAATCAAAAAACCGACTCCTCCAATCAAAAGAAAAGCAGAGAGGGAAAACGAGCTAGATCTGGAAGAATCTGACTTGGAAATGCCTGAAGAAAACAATTTTAATGACACAAGCAAAAAAGGCGGTTCTTATTTTGCTGGAAAAATAATCTGTGGTTATTTTCCATCACTTATAAAATATAAATATGTTTCACTTTGTATTTTTTCATCGTTTTTAAAATGGATTGGAATTATAAATTTATTTGTTACTATGTTATGTATTGTTTTGATACCATGCGTTATGCTTCTTAGTTTTTTTATAGATATGCGTAGCAGAGACAGCATGCACCCGGCGTTATTACTAATAGTTTCATTACCAATGTCTTTTTTTTGGTCGATTTCTTTTTTTGCAAGTTCACAATACATCACACTTTGTATGGATATTGAATCGAACTTGCGCCAAATCCGGGACCGCTTGAAATAACCGATACCAGGGGCGTTGCCCCAGGCTGGTATGAATCGGGCTTTCAGCCCTAGGTTTTATGTCCGATCCGATACCTGGGGCGTTGCCCCAGGCTGGTATAGATCGGGCCTTTGGCCCTCAAAATCACCGACAGCAAAGGATTGATTCAACGCATCCGTGCCACATTGCAAAGGACAACGCCTTGATTTGACCAAATCGTAATAGCCCGGCCATCGAATTGATTGGCCATGCCACCATCCTGTTTTCAACGCCAACGGCGTGGCACCATACCAGCCTGGGGCAACGCCCCAGGTAACCATTTGCATAACCACCGAGGGCTGAAAGCCCGACCTATCCCAGACCTCAACCTACCGCCAACATTGGGCTCGTGGTTTTTTGCCTATAGATCGGGCCTTTGGCCCTCGGTTTTATGTCCTGTCCGATACCTGGGGCGTTGCCCCAGGCTGGTATAGGTCGGGCCTTTGGCCCTCAGAACCAAAACGACAACGGTTTGATTCAACGCATCCGTGGGACATTGCCAATGGATCGGGCCTACAGCCCTCGGTTTTTTGTCCGATCCGATACCTGGGGCGTTGCCCCAGGCTGGTATGGATCGGGCCTTTGGCCCTCAAAATCACCAACGGCAAAGGATTGATTCAACGCATCCGTGGCACATTGCAAAGGACAACGCCATGATTTGACCAAATCATAATAGCCCGGCCATCGAATGAATTGCCATGCCACCATCCTGTTTTCAACGCCAACGGCGTGGCACCATACCAGCCTGGGGCAACGCCCCAGGTAACCATTTGCAAAACCACCGAGGGCTGAAAGCCCGATCTGCGTAATAGGGCCTAATGAATTCCCCTCCATGGAGGGGTGGTCGCGCAAAACACAAACGCTTACTTTTGATTTTTTGCATGATTTGGATGGGGTGGGAATCACTTTACGAACCACCCCGCCCTGACGGGCACCCCTCCCAAGGAGGGGAATTTGGAACTTTGGTGGGTCTGATACCTGGGGCGTTGCCCCAGGTACCCATTTGCAAAACCAACAAGGGCTGAAATCCCGACCTGCGTAATATGGCCTAATGAATTCCCCTCCATGGAGGGGTGGTCGCGCAAAACAC
>SYLG01000042.1 GCA_005808665.1 Planctomycetia bacterium
CACCCTACCAGCCTGGGGCAACGCCCCAGGTACCTATTCCCAAATTCACAAAGGGCTGAAAGCCCGAGCTATCCCATTCCTCAGTCTCTCGCCAATCAGGATCAAACGCCTTGAAACAGAACCTGTAAAGAGGATTTGTAGTCCCGACTTTTGCAGGCTGATTTAACTTTTTCCCGGGAAAAACACGGTTTTCATGGTCCCAACTGCGTAATTTGGATTAAACCAAACCATTGTAGTTCCATTTCTTATCAAGGATTGTCAAATACTCAGCTGCAATGTCATTTGAGTTTTAGGAATTTAGGCACGAAATAATTCGATGGCTTGGAATCGGATCTGTTTTTGAAATTTCAGGGTAAAGGGTAGTTCCCTATCCGGGAAAACGGCAAAGAATGGCATTAGGAACCATTTCATTACACCCCTAAAAGCGTACGCCCCATGAAAATGTCAAAAACTTTTTGGGATTTATCAAAAAAAGGAACAAGATTGGGAATCCATGTGGTTTAGGGGATATTGGCAAGCAGAAATGCAAAAAGTAACATTGCGCCATTTAGTAAGCAGTAAAAATATGGGCGCACCAAATCGGCAAGAATTTTCGCCTAGGTGTGAGGAAAAAGTAACATTGCGCCTTATCTGTGGCCTTTTTAAAAAAGTTTGGAAAAATACAAGAATGGTTATATGGCTAAACAAGGTCCACCAAAACTTAGTTAAGGAACAAAAATGGCAACACCATGGTATTACCAAAACTCCTTAGGGGAGGAGTTTGGTCCGGTAACTCCCTCAAACCTGAAAAACCTGGCTTTACAGGGAATTATCATGGAGGACACCATGGTAAAATCTGGAAATAGTCGGTGGGTAAAAGCAAATTCCATAACGGGATTGGTCTTTTCCCCCCCTCAATTGGAATACGAGGAAGAGGAGGAAGATTTCAAATCGAGGAAAAAGAAAAGGAGGAACAAAAAGGTCGTTTATGGCACATTTTGGGATCGTTTATTAGCTGGCTTGATAGATGGGATAATTGTAACTCCTGTTGTACTTATTGTTTATATTTTAGTATTATACATTTTACCTTTGACGGATGAATTAAGTCTTTTTTTTGTTAAATTAATTATAATTATAATGGATGTCAGTCCATTTTTTATTATTTTTCTTTATACAACATTGCAACAATCATCTACGACACAGGCTACTATTGGTCAAAAAATGATGGGATTAAAGGTTACAGATTTGGATGATGGAAAAATATCATTTGCCATATCATCTGGAAGATTTTTTGCCAGAATTCTTTCTGGTTTAATATTCTTTATTGGGTACTTGATTCAACCATTCACCGAAAAGAAACAAGCTCTCCATGATATAATGGCAGGGACATTGGTTGTTAAAGGATAACCACCTCCGGCGGCAATCATTCCGGCCCATTGGGAACCGTTCTGAGGAGAGGATTGGGCAAATAGTCAAGCCATTGGGTTAACCCTTCTGGCTGGTCGAGGACAAACAATCCTGGTCTACCATCCTCATGCCCAATGGGCATCAAAGTTTTCATAATCCCAACCGGGTAACTTGGCTTGGTGCGGTTTGGACCTGATAGAGGTTGCTCATGATTTCTTCCCAAAGGCGACTGATGCCATAGGCATTCAGAGCAGCATCCAGGCACTACAGGGATGGATTCCACCAATGATTGAGCCACAAGGAGGCGATCAAACGGGTCTTTGTGGTGAAAAGGCAATCCGATCAATCGAGCCGTGTGTTTGGGCAAAATTGGCAACACCTTAAATCCATAATGGTTCAGACCCATGTCGATGAAGTCCTCATAAGGCCGGTTCACTTGCCATTTGCAAAGGCTCACTTTGATAGCAATCTCCCAAAAAGACGCCGGGCTGATCAGCACTTCGTTGGCCGGATTTCGCACCGTAGTCAGGGCCACCTGGCTGAGTTGAGAATCCCCCTCGATGAACCAGTAAAGGGCGTGTGTTTCAAGAAGTATCCTCACGGAATTTATTCGGCAAAGTCCTTCAGGTGGTCGTCATCATCGGAAAGGATAGTAATCATCCCTTTGCCAAGTCCCGGAACTCGAGGCCTGCAAGGTGGCGGCGTTTCGCTTACCAACTTCGCAACGGGTTGGTGATTGCGTGTCAGAATCACTTCATCCCCTGGAGTCATTCTGTCTATCAGTTCTGGCAGCGTTACCTGGATGTCTTCCATCGCTATTGTCGTTTGCATCGTTCTCCTCCTTTGGGCTGGGCATTTGGATCAAAAAGGTAAAATGACCTTCGTACTACCCGGGTATTCTTCATTATCCAAGGTGAAGCCAAAAAGCTGGAGAAAAAACGGGGTTAGCCAAGCATTGATTTTCTCTTGTGGAACTTTTCAATCTGTTAACCCAATTTATGCCCTTGAAGTGATTTTTTACGATTTATTGCCTAATTTTGGAACCTGGATTGTGGTTTTTCCAATGAATTTCGAGTATGCCGATTTCAATACAGGATATAATCCCGACAAAGTTACCTGATATTTGTGGCTACTTGTTCGATTTTAACAAAGCAGATTGCAACCGTTTGCATGATCCCCGAAAGACCTCAAACCCTCTGCGTCGGTTGGAACGGTTGAAAGCCCTTGGGGAACAGTAGGCCTGTGCTTGAACAAGACCACAAAACAGAGATTGGTAGTCCGGATTATTGCTGGTTGATTGAAAGTTACATTGGGAAACCTGAGCTTCCATGGTTCAAACTGCGTAACTTAGGCTATGGCAATCACCCCCCCTCAAATAATTGGGCGGTAACTGTTCCTGGAGGTTCCTTGGTTAGGGTGAATTGATCGCTTGGTGTTTCCATGAATTGGTTCCTTCGGGTCAAAAAAATACACGGAAACTCCTGATCCAGAACCATTTTTCATGGCGACCTTTTGGAACCATTTTCCTGCTTCCACCCGATTTTTTTCCTAAAATGGGTTTTAGGGTGGGGTTGGCTTTTCATATCTTTTTGCCAATCCATCCGGTCCACGCATTGGAAACTGGAGTATGGCTTTCAAGACTCCTTTGTTTGAACTCCACCAAGCTCTAAGTGGGCGGATGGTGGATTTTGCCGGTTGGCAAATGCCTATCCAGTATCAAAGCATCGTCGAAGAACACTTGGCGGTTCGTACCCGTGTTGGGGCGTTTGACATTTCCCACATGGGCCGGATACGCCTTTATGGACCGGAGGCCCAAGCCCACTTGGCCCGCTTGGTAACCTGTCCTGTCGCCTCCATGACTGCCGGCCAGGTGAAATATGGCCTGGTTTTGAACGAACAGGGGGGCACCCAGGACGATGTTTTGGTCTACCACTTGGGGGATCATTGGGCTCTGGTGGTGAATGCCTCCAACCGAATAAAAATCTGGTCCCTGTTGCTTTCCTCCCTTCCCGAAACCGGGGTCCGGCTCGTCGATGAAACCCTCGAAACAGCCATGGTAGCCATTCAAGGTCCCCAAGCGATTGCCCTTTGCTCCGCAATAGCCAACCTCGATTTTTCAACCATGGCCAACTACTCCGCCCAAACCATGACCTATTTGGGAAGTGAAATCCTGGTCAGCCGAACGGGCTATACCGGAGAAGATGGCATGGAATGGTCCGTTCCTTTCCACCTGGCCAATGCCTTGGCAAAGGACTTGAAGGCCCACGAAATTCCATGGTGTGGGTTGGGTTGTCGGGACACGCTTCGATTGGAAGCGGGGATGCCTCTTTACGGCCACGAATTGGACGAAGGGATTGACCCCATCCAGGCCGGGTTGGGGTTTGCCATTCGAAAGCCTGCGGAAGGTTTTTTCGGAGTCGAGGGTTTGGCCCATCGGATGATGAACCAAACCAGGCGGGTCCGGCGGGGGCTTCTCCTTGTTGGCAAACGAATTGCCAGACAAGGGGACAAGGTCTATCAAGGGGGCTTGGAAATTGGGGTTGTTACCAGCGGGACTTTTGGTCCCTCGGTGGGCGCCTCGCTGGCCATGGCCATGATCGATCCATCCTATGTGCAAAGTATGGAACCAATGGAAATAGATGTCCGGGGTAAAAGGGAAAAGGCGACGGTTACGCCCCTTCCCTTTTACAAGAGAATCAAGGGTTAGGACAATCGTTTTTTACCAGGGAGAATTGTTCCATGTCCAAGCGAAAATATGCGCCCACCCATGAGTGGGTCGAAGGCAAGGATGGCATTTTGGTGGTGGGATTGTCCCAATTCGCAGTAGACCAACTAACCGATGTAATCTACATCGACCTTCCCAAGGTGGGGGTGTCGGTGAGCGCCGGGCAAGCGGTGGCTGAAATTGAGTCGGTCAAAGCGGTAAGCGATATATATGCCCCCGTCGAGGGTGAAATTACCGAGGTGAATTCTGTTTTGGCTACGGATGCTTCGATTGTTTCCCGCGACCCGTTTGGGGAGGGCTGGCTATTCAAGGTCAAGCCAAGCTCGGATGACCCGACCTCTCATCTCCTTACCGAGGTGGATTACCAAGCTCAGATAGCAGGGCAAGCACATTGAGTTTTTGGTCCAGGCATTATTTCCAATAGGCGTCCCGGTTCGGAAAGGGAAGGATTATGTCTTATGTGGTCAACACCAAGGCGGAGCAAAAAGAGATGCTTGAAGCCATCGGTGTACCCCATGTGGAACAATTGTTTGACCAGGTTCCATTCTCTTTGAGGTTCCAAGGGGACTTGTCCGTTCCCGGTCCTTTTTCCGAACAGGAACTGACCAGGAAAATGAGCCGGATGGCCTCCGCCAATCAATCGACAGAGGATCTTGTCTGTTTTTTGGGGGGAGGGGCCTATGATCATTTCATTCCTGCCGCAGTGGATGCCCTTTCCATGCGCAGCGAGTTTTACACGGCGTACACCCCGTACCAGGCAGAAGCGAGCCAGGGAAGTTTGCAGGCTTTTTTCGAGTTCCAAACGCTGATTTGCCAACTTACGGGTATGGATGTGGCAAATGCCAGCCTCTATGATGGGGCAAGTGCTGCCGCCGAGGCGGTCCTCATGGCCATGTCGGTGACCGGTCGTAATGGCAAAGTCGTTTTGGCCGAAACGGTAAATCCGGCCACCCGCCAAGTGATCGCCACCCTGTTGGCCAATCTTGGCCCAAGGATCGAGGTGATACCATGCCCGGGGGGCTTTCTCAATCCGGCCGAAGCGGACCTTGCCCTCGATGATTCCACTTCGTGTCTGGTGGTGCAAAACCCCAATGTGCTAGGGGGATTGGAGGAGATGGCGGACCTATGTCAAAAAGCTCAAAAGAAGGGAGTCCTTTTGATCGTTTCCGTGGACCCGGTCAGTTTGGGCATCCTCACAAAACCGGGCGATTATGGCGCGGATATCGTGGTTGCCGAGGGGCAAGGGCTTGGCAATCCCTTGGCTTTTGGGGGGCCTTACCTTGGGTTGTTGGCATGCCGGGAAAAGTTTGTCCGAAAGATACCAGGACGGCTGGTTGGTCAAACCCAAGACCGAAATGGCAAGCACTGCTTTGTGCTGACTTTGCAAACCCGGGAACAACACATTCGCCGGGAAAAGGCAACGAGCAATATTTGCACCAATCAAGGGCTTTATGCCTTGCGAACGGCGATTCACTTGTCCCTGCTGGGGCCCACTGGTTTGAGGGAAACCGCTTATTCCTGCACCCAAAAAGCACACTACCTGGCCAACAAATTGTTGGAAACGGGATTGGTCCACCTTGACCCTGACCGACCCTTCTTCAAGGAGTTTACCGTAAAACTTGAAGCATCCCTCGCCAGGAGGTGGTCCACTAACGAGATCCTGGATCGAATGTCCGCCCATGGATTTCTTGCGGGTTTTCCCACCGGACGGTGGCTTGTAGGCAAGGGAGATTGCCTAACCATTGCGGTTACGGAAAAACGCACCAAGGAAGAAATGGACCGGTTTGTCGAAGTTTTCTCGCAAATCGCCTAGCCAAACCCCTCCGCTCATCAGGTACCATGCGATGGAAAAGAACCAATCGACCAATCTGTTGTTTGAAATTTCCCGTTCCCAAAGGCGGGCCCATCGGGTGGAGGCGGTCGATGTGCCTGAAATTCCGCTTGAGGCAATGTTCCCACCGGAGGCCTTGGCCAAAGGACCTTTGGATTTACCGGAATTGGCAGAACTGGATATTGTTCGCCATTTTACCAACCTATCCACAAAAAATATGGCGATAGACAGTAACTTTTATCCCTTGGGTTCCTGTACGATGAAATACAATCCCAAACGGCATGAAAGGATTGTTTCATTTCCCGGGTTTGCGGCAATCCATCCGCATGCTCCGGATGGGAACAGTCAAGGCATTCTGGAATTGCTTTTTGGGATGCAGGAGATCCTTGGGGAAATTTCCGGCCTTCCTGCCGTTTCGCTTCAACCGGCAGCCGGAGCGCAGGGGGAATTGACGGCCCTCCTGGTGGCGGCTGCCTATTTCAAGCACAAAAAGGATAGGCTAACTCAGGTACTTGTTCCCGATTCTGCGCATGGAACCAATCCCGCCTCTGCCGCTTTGGCGGGATTCGAAGCGGTAACTGTCAAAAGTCGGGCAGATGGGTTGGTGGACCTTTTGGACCTGAGGTCCAAGGTCGATAACAAGACTGCTGTTTTCATGATCACAAATCCCAACACGCTGGGGCTTTTCGATTACCAGATTGCCGAAATCACCGAAATCATTCATGGTGTAAACGGGTTGGTCTATCTTGATGGTGCCAATATGAACGCAATCCTTGGCATCACCCGTCCTGGGGATTTTGGTGCTGACATGATGCATTTTAATGTACATAAAACCTTTACTGGTCCCCATGGTGCAGGGGGGCCGGGAAGCGGTCCCATTGCGGTGAGGGATTTTCTCGCTCCCTTTCTTCCCTCACCCATGGTGGTTCGGACTCCCACAGGATATGGGCTTTGTTCTGACCGGCCCCAATCCATCGGCAGGGTTCACGGATTTCTGGGAAATATTGGGGTTTTGGTAAGGGGGTTTGCCTACATCTGCACTTTGGGGGGAAGGGGATTGCGCGAAGTTTCCGAACAGGCAGTTCTTAATGCGAATTATTTGCTTTCCCTGGTAAAAGAGACCTTGGAGGTACCAAAGGGCGAATTGTGTATGCATGAATTTGTGGCCAGTGCCCGGCTTTCCCGCCGCGAAAAACGGATCAGTGCCATGGACATTTGCAAGGGTCTCCTTGATTACGGGTACCATGCCCCCACGGTGTATTTTCCCATGGTGGTTCCCGAGGCGCTGATGATGGAACCGACCGAAACGGAAAGCAAGGAAACCCTGGAAGGGTTTGCCCTGGCAATCAAAAAAATAATGTCGGAGACGGCCGAGACCCTGCACCATGCCCCCTATACCCTTGGGATATCAAGGCCGGATGAAGTAGCCGCCGCCAAGACCCCTATTCTGCGGTGGAGGCCTCCGGTTCATGAATCAGGGGCATGATTTCCCAAGGAGACTTCCCGACCGGATGGATCCGGTGTCGGTTGCGATGGCCTGTGACGATGCGATGTTGTCGCTTGCCGAAAAGGGAATAGCAACATTTCGGATCTATTTATGGAGAGAACCGGCCCTTAGCCTTGGGTATTTTCAACCCGCCGCCCTGAGGCTCCCCATGGGGCATCCTTCTCCACGGTCCTGGGCCAGACGGTCCACCGGAGGTGAAGCCTTACTCCATCATCATGAATGGACCTATGCTGTTGCCTTGCCACCAAGTCATCCCCTGGCTAGCCAAGCCGCCTCCCTTCCCTGCCGAGTCCATCAGGGAATTGCCCAAGGCCTGGTGAAGTTGGGTTATCAGGCAGCGTTGCATGAGGGGGAGGGGTTTTACCGGGAACATTCGGGACTATGTTTTCAACACCTCACATCCGGGGACCTTATCGTGGGTGGCCACAAGGTGATGGGAAGTGCCCAACGAAAGCGAAAAGGTGCCCTTTTGCAACACGGTGGCTTGCTCTTGCGGCAAAGCGAGGTTGAAAAACGCTTGCCTGGCTTGGCCGATTTGGAGCCAAACCTGCCTCTTCCGACCCAGGCGGAGTTCGCTAGTTGGCTTGGAAATCTTTTGGGTCCTTTTTCCAAACCCTCTGCCATGGACCTATCCCAATGGGAAAAGGCGTTTGCCCTTGCTCTGGAACAACACCAATCCAGCCAATGGCTGTTAAAAAGGTAATGGGTCCTTCTCCCAAAAAGACAAACCGGTGATAAAGGGAATTCTTCGCTAGGCCTTGTTACCCAAGGGGGGATCGAGGTAGCCTAGCCCGACCAAGGGTATCCAGGCAAAGGCGGAGTTATTGGCGATGGAATTATTGAATCAGGGACTGTTCATGTTCCGCCAGCTTGCGAGCCGGGATGGCCTCAATGGCTTGCTGGAGAGCTTTGGCCCATGGTTTCCGGCCCTGATCTTTTTGATCATTTTTTGTGAAACGGGTTTGGTGGCCATGCCCTTTTTGCCTGGGGATTCGTTGTTATTTGCCTTGGGGGCGATTTGCGCGTTCGAGGGCACGGCCCTTAACATTGGGAAACTGGTTCCGTTGCTTATTTTTGCGGCAATACTCGGAGATGGGGTTAACTATCACCTTGGCAGATGGTTTGGACCTGCGGTTTTTCGGGCCCAAGAATCGTGGTGGCTCAATCCAAAGCATCTGGTCAATGCCCAAGCTTTTTATGAAAAACATGGCGGGAAAACCGTCATAATGGCCCGTTTCGTTCCAATCATTCGCACCTTTGCCCCGTTTGTTGCTGGCATTGGATCGATGCACTATACCCGGTTTTTGGCGTTTAATGTCATTGGGGCGGTTGCATGGGTCAGCCTTTGTATGGGTGGCGGATATGTACTGGGCAGCCAACTCTCGGACAAACATTTCGAGCTGATGCTCGTTGGCATTGTCTTTGTTTCGGTGTTACCTTTGGTTTACGAGTGGTGGAGCCATAGGCGGACTCCGAAAACCGCCTCCTGATAGCCTGGCATACGGGGAATTGGTCCCTTTGCGAAAGAAGTGGGGTCGGAAAAGCGGAATTCCCCCCAAAAGCCCCATGTCATCCTAGAATCTCTCCATCCACAGTATTTGGGGAGGTTGACACCATGCCTTGGGTTGTCCTTTTTGTAGTTGTTTTGGTTATCCTTTTTGGTGCTTTTCTGGCAACCCTTATTCTGAGAACCTCTTGTGGCATTTTTGGTGAGGAGCAGCCCTCCTACAAACGCGCTTTTTTGATGATCATTTTGATAACTGTTCCCGTGGTCCTTTGCTTTGAGATCATTGGGTATGGTGCGGCACGGGCCATGCACGAATCCCTGAAACTGGCTCCCGGATTCTCCTTCATTAACTGGATCCGGTTGCCTCTTGGCATTCAGTGGCAAGCTTTGGGCACTCTTCCCTTGCTCAAATGGGTTCCGGTGGTAATTTCGCTTTGCGTGGCAGGCATTATGATGGTGGCCTGGATTCAATGCACCTTCCGCAAAGGAATCATGATTGTTTTTGTGCAATGGATATTCAACGGGGTAGCCTTGGCGATTCTTGGCAATGTCGGTTATTTTGCCCTTGGGACCTTTGACCGGATGGTTGGCCTTCCTCCCGATGTGAAAGAGTACCTGACGGGTCAACATGCGGTTGCCCAGGACCCCAAAGCAAAAACGGATCCCAAAAGCCCCCCGCCCAGGGATGGAGGGAAATTCCATAACCTGAAGGCGGCACACAAAGCAACCACCGCCCCTGTGCATTCTGATCCCAATGCACCCAAGTCCGCCCCCAGTGATCCGGCGGCCGACCACAAGTCCAATCCCCTTTCCACTTTCCTGGCAGACCACTCCAGTGATTCCCTCCGGAGTTGGGGGCATTCGATGGTGGAATTCCTCGATAGAATGCGGCATGAGGCGGATCCCCTGATCGACACCATTCGTAACCATGCCCATCCCTTAACCCAGCATTTTCCTTCCGGGGTTAATCATTTTCTCGATAACCAGGGCGGGTGGCTGATCCTCATTGGGTTGACGGTAACCATATGTTTCTTTTGGTTAAAACGAACGGTTGGGCGATTCCGGAAAATTACCAGGAAAAAGAAACGGAAGGCCAGTGATACCTGGAATATGGATCTTGCCTGGCATCTGGGTGAACTGGGAGATGTGGTTCACCCCATTGACGGGGTTCAGCTCACCGTTAAGGGGATGCCCGCTCGCCTTCGGGCTGTGGTTCTTTCTCCGGGAACCAAAGAGACACAGGATATTACAGATCGGAGTTTGGATGGCATATTGGACTTCATCCAGGAAGGGATGTCCAAAACCTTGCTTCAAGACCAGCCCCTCATTCGTATATGGGAACCCGCCTATGGCGGATCCAAAGCCTTCGCCAACCTTTGTCAAAACCTGGTAACGATACCAGGCCCCAAAGGAAAAATAACCAAATGGGTTGTGGTTGCGGGAACCGTCGAGTTCAACGCCACCGAGAAGGTTCATGTTGGACTTGCATTTCAAACCGAAAAAGCCACAACCCTTCGCAATCTAACGGTGGATGGCCAAACCATCAAATGGCAGGACGCCATTGGTACAACCGAGGTCATGATTTTGCAAAGGGCTTAACCCCCGGTCCATTCAAGCTGCCACGGCCTGCTTCATGGCAACCGGTTTTTCGACCCGGATTACAAAAGCCTGGTTGGCATAGGTTTCCCGCCACTCTACCGCCGGGAACCCGGCATCCATGAGAACACCTCGTAGCGCTTCAATTTGCAGATAATGAAAACGCCCTTTGCGAGCTTCGACCTTTAACCAGGTGCCTACCTTTTGCATTTCCCAAATGTTGGCAAGCAATCGGGCGGGTCGGCGCCAGCGCTTGAGAGGCCAGATGGATTTCCAGAAAATGGACCAAAAATTGGGTTCGGGGACATTGATTGAAAAGACCAGCCTTCCTCCCGGTCGAAGGACCCGGATGATTTCCCGGAAAACCTCTTTGAATGCCGTATCCGTGTATTCACCAGTCAGGGGATCCTGGGACTCGGCATAGGAAAGCGACAACCCGGCAATCACCCCATCAAAGGAATTGTCCTCAAACTGGGGCAAACCAAAGCTCAGGTCACCCTGTTGGAATGTGATCCGTTCGGGTTGGTCTCCAATTCCGAGTTTGTCACGGAGTCTGGTAATGGCCTCGACATTTGCCGCCGCACAATCCATGGCAACAATCGATCCTACCCTACCTTTGCTGGCCCGGTACAAACCTCCGGTCAACTGCCCCCCCCCACAGCCAATATCAAGCCATTTTTCACCGACCTCGGGGTGGGCCCAACAAATTGTGTCTTCCAACAACTCCTGATAAGGGCGGGCCTGATGTTGGTCCCAAAAAGCCCGGGCACTTTCGTCCCTATGCCACAGATTTTCAGCTATCCTGGTCATGGTAGAATCCTACTTGGGTTGATTTGCCTGTTTGGGAGGAACATCCTTCCCAGCCAATGGGGTCATCCCACCAAAGTCCAACTCTGCAATTTCTTTACGAATCGTTGTTAAAAGATGTTCTTCGATTCTTGCCAGGGCCCGGGCGATTTGGGCACCATCACAAACCCGGTGATCGTAAACAATCCGCACCCGGACGGTTCCTTCCGGGCTAATGGGACCAAAATTAAGTGTTGCTGTCAGGGGCGAGATGGGATGGAGCGATTCCGCACCCAGGGCCCCGTAGGAGCTAAGGCCGAAAGTGCCAAATTTCCGTGCCCGCCATTTTCCGGACCAATCCAGGGTCAGCCACCAGAGCAATCGCCGAATCAACCGGGGGAAACGACTGATACCAAGTGCCAAACGAAAGTGGGAGAACGCTTCCACCGGGCGGGTCTTTGCTTCCAGTACTTTTTCTTCAATCTGCCACAAATCCATCTCCTCGGGACAACGGATTTTCATGAACAGAATGGCCGGGTCACCCTCCACCATGCGTTCAATGGCAAGGGAAGCCACGCTAACAGGGTGTTCAAATAAACGAGTATAGGGATAGGATAAATAGCTCGTTCTGAGTTCGGGAAACTCCACGGCGGCAAGGGCGAAGGCCCGGAGGAAAACCGTATTCCACCCAGGACGGTTGGCAAGTCCCTGGCGTTCTTTAACCAACGGACCCAGGTGCATGGTCCGCTCAACAGGTAGGGAAGGTACCCGTTTGGCAAAATGAAGCAGGTCAACAATCAGGCGCCTTGGTGCAGTTAAACGCCTTGTGATGCCTTCCGCATTTGGTTTGGTTTGGGACCAGACCATATCCAACCTCCATGCCGGATTTTGACCAAATGGAATTATCCCCTTGGGAATTACCAATTGCAAGAGCATTTCAGGTCCGTAAGGTCTTTTTGGGATATATTTTGATTACAAAAGAAACAGCTTATTCTTTTGGATTTTCTTCCGGGCCCCAGGCACTTTTCGGGTCTTCATGGGGTCCCCGGGCTTTTTGCAGCAACCTCGTGAGTTCCCCGAGTTCTGTTTCATTGAGGTGACCCAACTGTTCGGTTCCGCATAAGGTTACTGGGCCCCCTAACCGGTCCAAAAGGAGCTGTCCAGCTTCCGTGAGGTTTAGCCTAACCAATCGGCGATTTTCCTTGGGCCGATTTCGGGTTATCCAGCCCCTTTCCACCAGGGGATCAATCAGCCTGGTGATGTCAGGTGCCCGGGAAACCAAACGCTTGGCTACCTCAAGGGTTGCCAATCCCAAAGAGCCACGAGCCGCCAAAAGTCGCAAGGCGTTGTATTGTTGGGCCGTTAAACCATGTTCCAAAAAAAGCTTGTCCTCCAATAGCCGTAACCGGTCATAAGTCCGCCACAGGTTCAAATAGGCTTCCTGTTGGGGGCTATCGTATTGAAGCTTTTTTCGGGCGATTTGCCCTTGCAAGTTGGTCATGAGCAACAACCCTGTCCCAACCAACCAAACAAGTCCAGGGGCAATCGCTCGACAAATTGGCTGCGCGCAAGTACCGGGGAAAGTCCCCATTCCCGGGCCAACCGCAAACTTTGGGCATCGACATGACTGCCATATCCAACCAGACGCACCCCTTGGGGAAGCAACCTTTTCGCTACCTCCTCCAAATGCCCGGCCGCGACCTGTAAATCAACAAGCACCAACCTCACATTCGCTTCACCCAAAAGGGCCTCGGAGGTTTTCACCTGTTTGGCAGCAAAGCCTGACTTTGCCGCAACTCCATGAATGCGGCTAAAAAAGAGGAGGTCATCGGTCCAGGCAAATACGGTAGTCATAAAGGAAGTTTTGATCCTTGTTGGTAGGGGACCCATCTGAACCCCAAAGGTATTGTAGGGCCACCTTTGGGATCGGATCGGGAAAGGTAGACCGGATCCGGCTTAGCCGGATTTCTCCCTTTTGTTTGGAATCAATGGGCGTAAAAGAGCCATCACACAGGGAGGAATGGTTAAACAAAAGAACCAGGTTCCAGCCAAGCCCATGATCCCAAAAAAGAAACCAGCCGTACATCCAAGCCCTACTCCAGCACACAAACGGTTTTCAAAAACCGTTCCGATTAAACCCAAAATCATGCCTAAATGCAAAACCAATGAAAGAATCACATACAGGGGAACCGCTTCCTCCACCTTGGGATGGACGATCCAGTCGAAAAAATGATGGACAAGAAATGGTCCCCAAACAAAGACTCCGGCCATGGCCCAAAGGCGTATCAACCAGGTGAGGATCATGGGAAAAGTCATTGTTTCAAGCCTATCGCAGGGACAATTGGCAAACAGAACCTCCCAAAAGGAGAATGATTTTCATAAGCAAAGTCGATGTTGCCAAGGTTATTGGAATGGCTGGCCACCTTCCAGGAATAATCGACGCAGATGGGGTCATCCCTAAAGGACCCTCGTTTGGTCCGCAAGGGGAAACAGAAGGTCCCGTTCGCAAAGACAGTCAGATTGCGGACCGGGCAAAAAAGGAAAGTTCAAAAAAGTTGGGGGGATCAACTTTTTGGATAAAGTTAATCCAAATTGGAATGGTGGGTGGTTTTCCCTATTTGGCTCCGCCCAGCTCTTCAATGAAGATGTCCTTGAAACGGACCACAGCCTTGCAATTGCCGTGAATCTGAAGCCCAAGGATGCCCTCGAGCGGAATCTTTTCATCCATTTCGGTGTAATCCACGGTAAGGGTGCCATTTAGCCAAAGCTGAATACGCTTGCCAGTGCAGCGGATTTTGTAATCGTTCCAATCCTCTTTTTTGACAATTTTTGGCAAATCCTCTTTTTTTGGACCAGCAAGGACTTTGTTGCGGCGGCTTTCATCGTAGAGGGCCCCATCAAATCCATGCCCAAGGTCAGCCTGATAGCCTATCATTTCATGGTGGTTGGGGATGCGGACCGAACGAATCTGGACCCCGCCATTGATAAACCCTTCTGTTCCGGTGAGCTTATATTTGAGACGAAGCTCAAAATCGCGATAGGTTTTTTTCGAACATAGAAACTCATTGCGGGGAACCGTTTTTTCAAGCGATCCACCGATTATGGCTCCCTCCTCAATCCGCCAGGTTTTCTGGGTATCCCCTTCCCAACCGTTGAATGTTTTACCATCAAACAGGGAGACAGGATCTCCAGCGTAGGTAGCAACTCCAAGCGACAATACCGCAAAACTGAGTCCCAATTGGCGAAACATTTCTTCTATTCTCCCATTTTGAGGACCTTCCAAAGGAAGGCATATTCATCGGCAACTTCTTCAATCAGTTTGGTGGTAGGCTTCCCCGCTCCGTGACCGGCTCGGGTTTCAATGCGGGCCAGGATCGGAGTATCCCCATTATTGCAATATTGAAGCTGGGCGGAAAATTTGAAGCTGTGCCCGGGAACCACCCGGTCATCCGTGTCTGCGGTAATAACCATCGTCGGTGGGTATTTGGTACCCGGTTTCAGGTTGTGATAAGGGCTGTATTTAATCAGGGAAGCGAAATCCTCCGCTTTGTCCGGGCTGCCATAATCGTCCACCCAGTACCTGCCTGCGGTGAATTTGTGAAAACGGAGCATATCCATTACCCCTACATGAGGCAAACAGGCACCAAAAAGTTCCGGCCTTTGGGCCATACAGGCTCCCACCAAAAGGCCTCCATTGCTTCCACCCCGGATGGCGAGCTTGGGCGTGGAGGTATATTTTTCAGCGATCAGATATTCCGCGGCCGAGATAAAATCATCAAACACATTTTGCTTGCGATCTTTGGTGCCCGCCTTGTGCCAAGCTTTTCCGTATTCACCACCACCACGAAGGTTGGCCACGGCATACACCCCACCCATGTCGATCCAGGTGGCAATGGGAATACTGAAGGCGGGTGTCATGGGAATGTTGAACCCACCATACCCATAAAGCAGTGTAGGGTTGCTCCCATCGAGTTTGATCCCTTTTTTTGCGGTGATGAACATGGGGATTTTCGTGCCATCTTTGGAGGGGTAAAATATCTGCTTTGTCTCATAAAGGGTGGGATCAAACTTCACCTTGGCTTGCCGCAAAAGCTTGCTTTCTCCGGTTTTTATATCGTAGCGGTAAATGGTTGCCGGAGTGGCATAGCCCGAGAAACTGTAGAAGGTTTCTGATTGCGAAGGTTTTCCATCAAATCCCGATCCCGTCCCGATGCCCGGAAAGACCACCTCACGGACAAACTTTCCGGTTGGATCGAAGAGTTTAACCTGGGTTTTCGCATCTTTCAGGTAGCTGGCAACCAGATGGCCACCCACCAAACCCACTCCCCGAAGAGCTTCTTTGGCTTCCGGGATAATTTCTTTCCAGTTGTCCCTGGCTGGCAAGTTCATGTCGATGGCGATGAGCCGCCCGTTGGGGGCTTTCAGGTCGGTTTTTATCAAAAGAATGTTGCCGATCGATTCAACAAGGGTGTATTCGTTTTCAAAATTGTCAACCACCTCCACAGGGTCACTGGCAATGGGTTTGGCCAAATCCTTGACATAAAGACGGTTGCGGGCATCGGTTCCGGTCCGGGCGTTGAAAACGAGCCATTTGCCATCGTCCGTGACACTCCCATAAAAACTCCAGGTGGGATGGTCGGGGCGTTGGTAGACGATGACATCGTCGGCTTGTTTGGTACCCAGTTTGTGGAACATCAACTTCTGATTGAGGTTTAGGCTTTGGAATTGGGCACCTTTTTTCGGTTCATCAAACCGGCTGTAAAAGAACCCTTTGCCATCTTTGGTCCATGCCAAACCAGAAAACTTGACCCATTTCAGTTCGTCCGGGAGATCCTTACCCGTGGCGACTTCCTTCACCCGCCAAGTGGTCCAATCGGAACCAGCTTCGCTCACCGCATAAGCTGCCAATGTGCCATCGTCACTGAAGGAGACCGATCCCAAAGCAACGGTGCCATCCTTTGACCAAGTGTTGGGATCCATGAGGACGGTAGCCGGGCCATCCAGGGTTTCCTGGCTGTAGAAAACCGATTGGTTTTGCAACCCATCATTCTTGAAAAAGAAATAGCGATCCCCATGTTTGGTTGGCACGCCGATTTTTTCATAGTTCCAAAGCGCAGTGAGCTTTTTTTGAAGGACGGCCCGCTTGGGAATGGCCTTGAGGTAGGCGGCGGTTAAACCCGATTGGGCGTCCACCCAGGACCGAACATCGGGATTATCCCTTACATCGTCTTCAAGCCACCGGTAAGGGTCGGCAACGGTGGTTCCGTGGAGGTTTTCCACCAAATCGGTTCGTTTGGTTGCGGGATAAACAAGTGTGGAATCGGCCAACCCAACGGACATTCCCAAACCTTCAAGGATCACCGCTGCCATTACAGTCCTTACCTTCATCATGACAACCTCCCAATGCTATCAAGGTTTTCTTAGATTGAGGGGTCGGTTGCCTCAAGGGGATTCCGCAGGAAAGGACAATGGATTGCCTTTTCCTGTTAATTTAACCTTGAAATCCTTTGGAAGAAGCCAAGGGCCCGAAAATGCTGGCTTGAGGGGATCTTTGGCTGGCCAAATTCTTAATAATGAAGATCATTTTGTAACCATTGGGAATCAGGGTATTTGGTATGCTTTGGCCCAAAGTTGGAGGCTTTCATAGTCTTGAGTGATTCATTCCCTCCCAATTCGCTGCCTTGATGCCATGGGAAAAACCTTTCGAATTCTTAAACGACCCTGGCAGGTTTGCCCAATGGGTAAAGGAACTGATCCTTCCATTCGAATGAATTGTGGATTATTGGAAACGGTTGCAAATCATTATCAGGGTTAAATTGCCAAAAAACCATCCAAATAGGTGGATTCAAAAGGGAAAGCGAATACTTTCCAAGGGAAGCGGATTGTTGCATAAGGAGCAGTTCCATTCCACCACCCAGGAAACCAGGTTGGCTTCCATATGCTGCACCTTGGGAACTGAAAAAACTCCAAGGCAAGCAAAGCCAAAGGAGGTATCAAAAAAATGAACTAATTACGGATAAGAAATTGTATATTGGGAGAACAGGGATACAATCAAATCCAGGAGTCCATTGAACCCTCTTTAACCTTGGAAGGGATTGGTTGGACTAAAGGGTAGCATCGGAAATCACATTTTCATACACTGGCCCAGGGAATTAGTCATGAAAACTCATAAACGCCCAGCACAATCTCTGGTTGAACTTCTTTTGTCTATTTCGATTATTTCTATTTTACTTGGTTTGACTTTATGTGGGGTCTCAAAAGTGTATTTTATGGCAATTTCCTATCAGTCAAAAAACAACCTCCGCCAAATCACTATGGCTTCCCTCCTTTTTGCCAATGACCAAAAAGGGTTATTGCGAATGCGAATAGATCCCGGAACCCATGTGTTTAGCCCCCATGTTTGGATGTTGCCCTATCTCAACCGGCCCATGCCAACCGTGACTCCCCGGGCCGATGGTTTTTCTGTGGAGGTTACCTATCATCAAGTTCCGGAATACCGTGATCCGGCCGACTTTACTTTGGGATACCTCAAAGGGAAACCGAGGGAGGCATTTGTTTCTCCCTCCCTTTGCAGTTATCCTGTCAATGGCCAATGTTACCGGGAAAAAAACAGTTTAAATACTACCTTTTTGGATGGGTTATCCCACACGATTGCCTTTGGTCAACAATACGCGGTCTGTGAAGGGGATTGGCTTGTTTATACAAACCTTCTCAATCCCTTTTCAAGGTCCGGGGAGAGGTGTGCAACATTTGCCGACGATACCCAACATCCGCCAGACATTTTTCCGGTTACCAATAACAATGAATCCCAAGGATCAAAAGCAGGTCTGACCTTTCAGGTTCGTCCCCGTTTCAAAAATGCCAATTGTCTGATTCTTAACACCCCCCACACTTCGGGTTTATCGGTATCCATGTTTGATGGGAGCGTTCGCACCCTCCATTCAGGAATCGATCCAAGGGCCTATTGGGGAATGTTGACCCCTGCCGGGTCCGAAAATTCGGATCATTAACCCTTGGGCCATTCGGGAACGAATCGCCTAAACGAGAATGCATTGCAGTAATTCATCACGATTTCCAAATCGGCGGGTGCCAGATTCCCAGGAGGTAGGGGTTTTGTCAGGTGGGTGAGATTGGGTTGGGACAACCCCAACATAGTGAATGGTTCCCTGAATGGTGCCGGTTTTCCATGCTGCATCATCCCATTGAACCAAAACCTTGGCCGGATGGCGGAGGTTATGACAAGGTTGATCAAGGCAAACAAGCAAATCGGTGTTTTCCAATTCAAGAGCCCTGATAAACCCAGATAAAGCGATTGCTTCAATTAAAGGAATGCGGAGGCCTTCACAAAAATGTCCGGCGGATTGAATTGCCTGAATCAGGTCGCAGGCAATCCGGTCGGATTCTGTGGAAAGAAAAGGTTCAATGGTTTTGGCGAGGAGGATTCTCATTGAAGGAGCCTTTGCAGGACATGAGACCAACTAATATGGAGTTCGTCAATCCTTTTTAACGCTTCTCTCCCCATGGTTTGGGTTTCCTGTTTTTTCCGGTAAAGTTGATCCATCATCGCCGCAAGGTCGATGGGATCGGGTGGGACAATGAATCCATTACGCCCATCCTGAACGAATTCGAGCACTCCACCGGCATCCAGGGTGGTTATGATCGGCTTTTCCGAATGGGCCGCTTCAAGGGTGGGATAACCATAGGAATCCTCATCCAAAGGAAGGTAGGCGGCGGCAAGGCAACCCGAAAGGATAATGGCTTTTTCCTCCTCGGAAATCCAGCGGTTTTCAAAGGTGATCCGTTGGGTCAATTGGTTCTTGGAAATGAGATTGTTCAGGTAGGTGGTGTAGTGTTCTTCTCCTGATTTTCCGCAAAGTCGGAGGCGAACGGGTGTTTTGGTGTGACGCATGGCCTCAATCAGAAGGTGTTGGCGTTTGTGGTTCTGGACCCGACAAACATAAACGATTTCATCGTTTGAACTGTGACAAAAGAAGCGGGCAGGCTGATGAATCGGTGGATAAAGGATTTCGCTATCCAGGCCATTAAAAAACCTGAGTCGCTCGGCAACGATTCTGGAATTGGTGAAAAGTGCTTTGGCTTCCGAAAGGGCTGCCGTATCCAGTTCCCTGAGAGTATTTTTTAATTGTTGCATTTCAGGGGAGACCGGGTGGTCACGGGAAGGATGATTCCAGAGATCGTAATAGTCCCTTAAATGATGGATAAACCAAACGATCTTGTGGGGATGGGGAATGGCATAGGAAAAGGGGCGAAAACAGATGATTCGATCGGCCTGGTTTGCCAGGTCGATGAGGCGGTTGTTAGCGTATTGCCCAATCAGAAGGTCGGACCGGTCGTGTTGGGGAATGTAAAGGACTTCTACCTGATGGCCCTGGTCTTCCAGCTGGATTTTGAGCCAATCGACAATATTCCTGAGGCCACCCAAAACAAAGGGAACAAACGAACTGCAAAGTGCGATTTTCATGAAATTCAAGCCGCTTTTGCAATAGCAGTGGAACAATCCCCCTTCATTGGAATAGCAGGGTCATGGATGACCAAAAGGGCATCCTGTAATGTTTTTGCAATTCTCTGAATGTCCTCTCGTGAAAGGCCCTCGTGGCTGGGCAGGTTTATGCCCCTACAGGCCCAGCTATCGGCCACAGCATAGGTTCTTTCCTCGAAATAGGGCGGCATACAATGGAGAGGATAAAAGACTGGGCGGGTCTCAATTCCATGTTGGTCCAATTGGGACATGATCCAATCCCGCCTGGTTTCGGTAGCACCCTTGAGAAAGATATTGTACATCCAATACACATGGCCGGCCCAATGGGCCTGGCAAGGCAGTTCAATATGATCTGTCAGGCAAGCAAGGGCCTCATCATACCAATGTGCCATTTCCTTGCGGCGTAAAAGGGCCGTTTCGACCCTTTCCATTTGGCCAAGGCCAATAGCCGCCTGGATATTGGTCATGCGATAGTTGTAGCCGATGACGGGAAACCAGTAACGGCGGTTGGGATCCATCCCTTGTCCGCGGAAAAGCCTCAATTTTTGGGCCAGTTCATCATCGTTGGTGGTAACCATTCCCCCCTCGCCGGTGGTAAGGATCTTGTTTCCAAAGAAACTGAAGGTGGCACAGGTCCCAAGGGCCCCTACCCGTTTGTTCCCCACAGTGGCACCATGTGCCTCGGCCGCATCCTCAAGCACAAACAGATTGTGTTTTTTGGCAATGGCGTTAATCGCATCCATATCCGCCGCATGACCATAGAGATGAACGGGAATGATACCTTTTGTCTTTGAGGTAATTTTTGCCTCGATGCAGGCGGGATCGATATTCATTGTTCCCGGTTCAACATCGACAAGTACCGGTGTGGCGTGGCAATATTTCACACAATTTGCCGTGGCAATGTAGGTTACCGTGGGAATGATCACCTCATCGCCTGGACCAACACCCAGGGCCACCAGGGCCAGATGCAATGCCGTCGTGCCATTGTTGCAGGCAATAGCGTGTTTTACCTGGCAAAACGCCGCAAATTGTTCCTCAAAGAGGGAGATGTATTTCCCCACACTGGAAATCCATGTGGTTTCCATACAGTCCATTACATATTTTTTTTCGTTCTCTCCCAAAGTAGGTTGGGCTACGGGAATGCGTTTCATGGTTTAGCCCCTGGTTATCATGCGGATGCGGGCGGGAACCCCAACAGCCAAACCGTTTGCGGGTAAATCCCGGACGACTATAGCTCCCGCTCCGGTGTTGGTATTTTCCCCAATGGAGATTTTGGGAATGACTTTGGTACCAATTCCCAAAAAAGCATGATCGCCAACGGAAACATTTCCAGCCAGCCCACATTGTGGTCCAATGTGGGCAAAGTCTCCGATTCGGCAATCGTGATCGACCGTGGCCCCGGTGTTAATGATGGCTCCCTCTCCAATAACGGTTGAAGCATTGATTATGGTACCCGCCATAATGGCGGTACCCGCGCCAATGGTAACTGTTGGCGAGATGATGGATTGCGGGTGAATCGCACTGGCCAGCGTGTAGCCCAATTCTTTTAACTGAACAAAAAGTTTGGCACGAACGCGGTTGGATCCAATGGCAACATGGGCTTTGGAATACCCTTTTCTCCGAAGCTGTTCGAGGGGTTCCCTTTCCCCAAAAAGGACTGGGGTTCCCAGCAGGGTACCCGTTTCCATCGGGGTATTTGCCACACAATAGGCAACCTTTTCTCCCGCAGCCTGGAAAATCTCCATGACAACTTTGGCGTGGCCCCCTGCGCCCAACAGGACGATGTCATTACTCGGAGTAGCCATTGATTCGCTCATAGAGCTCCTGCCTTTTGCCAGAAAGGGGACAAAGGGCGGGCAAAAAGGACCGTGGCTTTTTTCTCGGCACAAAGGCGTTCCTGAAGCCAATGCTTCAATTGTCCTGTTTGGGGATCGACAATACGCATGATAAGCCCATGGCTTTCAAAGGACTTACGCCAATTTTCCGGAGTAGTCCCTCCCTCTGCAAGGGATTTAGCGTCAAAATCCACAAGCCAGGCTGTTTCGCCAGTTGCCCACCGGATTGCTCCTTTCAGGATATCGGTCTGCGAATGGGGGTAGCCAAGTCGGATCACCGTATCGCCCGGATCCCCTGGATACAGGGTATCGAGGGGAGTGAATGCTACCGATTCGGTAGACAATACCCTGGGATGGTTGACCGTCGAATGTTGGGTCGGATCCCCGGAAAGATGAAGGAGTCCCTGCTCCTGGGTCGATCCCGGGGCAAAGGGAAAAAGGCGAATCCATTCCCCGAGGCCATGAAGGTCAAGGGTCGAGCGAAGCAACCTGGCTTCGGATTCAACGGGTTGTATAGCCCAAATGGTCCCTCGTTTTCGTAAAGCTTTCGAAGCAGCAAGAGTGTAGTAGGATTGGTGGGCACCGACATCCACAAAAGTGTCACCGGGCAGAAGAATTTTTTCCAACAACAACCGGGTTCCACAACCAAGTTCGCCGGTGGTAAGGAGTTTGGCCAACCCCATGGTATCCTTGCGATCAAAGAAAATGGTACCCGCTTCGGATTGAATCAACAGGCGGTCCTCACCACAATCGACATGCCTCCTTCGGAAGGCCAGTTCCCATTTCTGATGGAGTTCCTGGAGGTTTTCATTTTGGCGGTTCAAATGGGAATGGATGCAATCGAAGGCCAAGTTTTGGGACGCTTGAAACCGGGTCAATTCATCCATCATCGAGGCAGAAAAATATCGTCGTGATTTTTGTAATAGCCCACCTACGGCGGGTTTAACCAATTGTTTAAATGAGGCTCCCAAAGATCCCCAAAAACCAGGCCGGGGAGGGGAGGGACCGTTTTTATAACCTGGTGCAATTGCTTCAAAGGCTGGTTCAATAACAGGTAACGCCGACGGTTGGCAAGCCAACGCCGCTTTAAGTAATCCGTCCAGGGTAGCTTGATTGGGAGAATCCTTCACCATCATCTCCCTGTTGTAAACGGATTCCAAACGAAAAGTCAATCAATCATTTGGGCACAAATTGCGATAAACCAAAACAGAAGTGGGGGGTGATGGGGTTAAAAGAAAATCCATTGAACCAGGAAAAGGATCGGCAGCAAAACCACCAAACTTATGAGGAGGTATTTCAAGAAATGGGGCGTGGGAAAATGGAGTTCCCTGGCGATGGCCTCAACCATGAGGTTGGGACCATTGCCGATGTAGGTCATGGCACCAAAAAAAACCGCACCGGTGGAAATGGCAGCAAGGATTTGGGGACGGTTTTCTGCCAATTGGGCGATTTTTTCGGGTGAACCCGCCGCGGTTGTGGCGAACGCCATGTAGGCTGGAGCATTATCGAGGAAGCTGGAGCTCAATCCCGTTAACCAATAATAGTGGGGGCTGGATAAGCCCTCCAGGGTTTCAGCGTTTTGAGAAAGCAAAACAAGGGCTGGGCCCATGGTGATAAAAATTCCCAAAAACAGAATCCCAACCTCACCAAGGGGATGCCACGAAAACGCATTGGTTTGTCGAACATTGCCCTTGGTAACGATAAGGGATCCCAAAGCACAAAGCACCATTATCCCTGCACCCAACAAGGGATGGGGAATTTTAAGGAAAAGCCCCAAATGGGCCTGGGTCCATTCGGTTACCCGTGCGGACTGGAGGAGAACAGCCAAAAGAATTCCTGCAAGAAAAACAAAATTGCGTTTGCCAATGAGGCGCAAAGGGCCTTCCCACCCTTTGCCATTCCAATCCTTCAGCGTTTCGGTTTTGTCCCTTATCCGATGGACAGCAAGAGAAAGGGGAGGATGCTTTCGCCAAAGGTGGGTATCCAGAAAGAAAAACAGGGTTAAAACCAAGCCATTGGCTACCAGCCATTGGGGCCAAAGCCTAATGGTCCAAAGGAAATCCACACCATGGAGGAAGCCCAAAAACAGCGGAGGGTCCCCCAAGGGGAGCAGTAATCCGCCAAGGTTGCTGACAATGAAGATAAAAAAAACTGGTATATGCCACGATTTTCGTTCCCGATTGGCCTGGAGAAATGGCCGGACAAGTAAAAGGCTCGCCCCAACGGTGCTAACCAGATTGGCAAGGAGTGCCCCCAATCCAAGGATAAGTGTGTTCGTCCAGGGTCGCCCCTCTATTTTTCCAACCATGGCGATTCCGCCGGTAACGATATAAAGGGAGCCAACCATGGCCAAAAAGACCGCGAAATCTTCAATACTTTTGACCAATAACGACACACTTGCCCCATTGGTTTGGTTGCTGCAAGCAGCCAAAAAAACAAGAACGGGCAGGGAGCAGATCCCGGTTACCAGAAACTTATGGGCCAAATCCTTCCACCAAGGGGCGGCAAGGATTGGCAAAAATGAAATCAGGATTAAAAGCAGGGCAAAGGGGATAATCGACCACCATGGGACGAAAAAAGGTGTGTTTTGGTTTCCCCAAACCGGGCCGACAACCATGAATAGCCCAACAATGGCGCTAAATCCAATCCTCATCCCTATCCCTTGGTGGTAATTAAACAGGCCTAGGGGTGACCGTTAAAGGCAAATTATTTACAAAACCTGAACCAGTTGGTTATCGGACGGCCCATTTTTGCCAGCCCGTTGAAAATGTGTCTTTTTCGACCCCTGAAAACTCGAGAACCTGATCCAGGCTGCGGGTAGTATTGTTATCATCCAGTTGGTATCCTTCCACAAATTTGGGAAACTTGGAGGCGGTGGGACCAAAGGCCAAATAATAGACGGCACTAGCCTGCATGGCCGGAGCTTCAGGGCCGTTTGCATCCCCACAAAGGACTTGCCACCCATTCCATTTCTTGGAAAGCAATGCAACCTTGCGCCGCTCTTCCACCAGCGGTTTAAGCGTTTGTTTGGCAATTTTCCAGGTAGTGGCACGGCCAAAACCCAACACCAACCATTCGGGGATTTTGTTTGCTTTTTTGGCTTTGCGGCCCACCATCATCGCTGCGGCCAACTCCCCTGCCCGATGATCGCTTAACAATCCATCTTTTACGGAACCGACTGTTGTCGCCGCCCGGAGGACCCAATCCCCGGAATTGATTTCAACCAAATCACCCTTCTCCGGAGAGCGTTTTTCGACCCTTCGAAGGTAGGTTTTGAATTGGTCCGGATTCGCCCAAAGAAAGATCCCCAGTTTTGCTTCCTGGGTATCGGACTCGTCGAGATCAAGGGTTTGAATGGCAAGTTCACGATGTTTCTCGGCAAGGGCTATCCATTCTTGTGCCCGTTTTCCCGATGTTTTTGGGGTAAGGATGACGATGTTTTTTCCTTCTGCAATGACAGGCTCTTCATTGGGAAGGACAATCTTGAACCATGTCACCAATTCCTTCAATCGTTCATCCGATTCCTTGTTGGGTGAAGGCACCGGTTTTTTGGTACCTTGGGCAATTAAGCCGGTTGGCAATGTGCAGGAAAAACTTATTAACAGGGCCGAAAGGGCCAAGGATCCGCAAATTCCACGATTTTTCATAGGTCAACCCCTTGCCTTGGACCCTTGCTTCCCCTTTTAATTCTACAGAGACAAAGTCCCTTCCTCCAATCCTCTCAAGGAGTCTTCCGATGTTCACCCTCCTTCGAAATTGTGCATTTTTGGGTTTGATGTTTTTGCCTTTCACCCAGGGCCTTTGGGCCGAGGAAGAAGCCAAGGTAATCAAAGCAACCATCAAGGCAACAGAGGGGAAGGAACCTGGCAGTCAAATATTGACCCTAACCTTGAACATCGCTTCTCCCTTTCACATTTATGCCAATCCGGTAGGTTTGGAGGATTTGGAAAATGTCCAAACGACTGTAAAGGTCTCCGGCAAAACCGCCCTAAAAAGTGTGAAGGTAGAATATCCCAAAGGCAAGCTGGTCAAGGACAAACTGGTGGGGGATCACAGCATATATGATGGCAAAGTGGAAATCCCCATCAAAGTGATTCGCGCCGAGGGAGACAAGGGGCCACTTGAGGTGCTTATCAAGTTTCAGGCATGTGATGAAAAGCGATGTTTGCTCCCTTCCTCGGTCAAGGTCGAACTTAAATGATGTCGGTAATGTTTCGAAACAGGGTCATTCTGACCTTGGCTGGCGTTAACCCTGCCCTTTTGCTTTTGGCTCTTACCCTGGCAAGTGTCGGGGCGCAGGAATCACCAAAACCTGCCTCACCCATTAAGCTTAATCGCCTGGTTAAGGAATCCAGCCCATATCTTCTTCAACATTCCAAAAACCCGGTCGATTGGTTTTCCTGGGGGGACGAGGCATTTGCCAAAGCCAAGAAGGAAAACAAACTTGTATTCCTCTCCATTGGCTACAGTGCCTGCCATTGGTGCCATGTCATGGAGAAAGAATCGTTTTCGGATGCGGGTGTTGCCAAAATCCTCAATGATCATTTTATTTGTATCAAGGTTGATCGCGAGGAACGCCCGGATATTGACCATGTTTATATGAGTGCTTTGGCTGCCCAAGGGACTCCAGGGGGGTGGCCACTTTCCATGTTCCTGACCTCTTCAGGGAAACCGGTTTTCGGAGGCACCTATTGGCCCAGGGAGGATCGGATCCTTGGAGGGAAACCGGTCAGCGGCTTCAAAACAATCTTGGCCCGGGTGGTAAAACTTTGGGCCGAAGAACGGGCAGGTTTGGAAAAGCAGGCGGAATCCTTGGCTCAGGCCACCACCCGGGTCCTTGGGGGGACAGTTTTGGGCCGATCCATCAAAGAACCAGGCCTGGAAATGGTGGACAAGGCGTTGGCTGCCCTTGAAGAAAGTTATGATCCCGAATTTGGTGGTTTTGGCGATGCTGATAGGCAATTCAAAGGACCCAAATTTCCCTCCCCGGGGTCGCTGCTCCTCTGGATTCATGCCATTCCCCGGAAACCGGGTTCCGATTATGCTGCAAAACTGGAGCGGACTCTGGATCAAATGGGTCGAGGTGGCATCCACGATATGGTGGGCGGTGGGTTTCACCGTTATTCCACTGAACGAACCTGGACCGTTCCCCATTTTGAAAAAATGCTCTACGACAATGCCCTCCTGCTGGAGGTCTATGCTCGTGCTGCCAAACTCGGTCGAAGCCCTGCCCACCGTCGGACGGCAACGAATATTGTTTCTTTTCTGAAAAGGGAAATGACCGACCCGGAAGGTGGGTTTTATAGTTCGCTGGATGCAGATTCGGTGAATCGGGCCGGCCATGAAGAGGAGGGCAGTTTTTATGTTTGGACGGACGAGGAATTGAAAATTGCCCTTCCCGACAAGGATGAAAGGAGGATTCTGGTTCGCCTTTTGGGTGCCACGCCGGGAGATCCAAACTTTGAAGGGAAAGCGCACATCCTAAGGCAACCAAAGACCCCTTCCGAATGGTCAAGGGAGCTAAAACTTCCAGAAAAAGAGGTGCATGCCGCATTGCAAGCCGTAGGGGAAAAACTCCTTTTGAAACGCGAAAAACGGAACCGTCCCTTCAGGGACACCAAGGTTTTGTCCGGGTGGAATGGGCTAGCCATAGCCGGGTTGGCGACGGCGGGAAAGCAACTGGATTTACCCACCGCAACCGCCATGGCCAAAGAGGCGGCCCATTTTGTCCTTGCCAAAATGCGGGACTCAACCGGGGGCTTGCTGCATAGTTGGGCGGCAAGTCCCGGGGAAAAACCAAAAGCCAGACACCCGGCTTTTCTTGAGGACTATGCCTATCTTGTTTATGGTCTTTTGGCCCTCCATGAAGCAACTGGCGAAACGAGGTGGCTCGGGGAAGCACAGCAGCTTGCGGATGCAATGATTGAACGATTTGAAGACCGCGAATGGGGTGGTTTTTTTATTGCCGCACCCAAAGAAAATAAACTGTTCGCCCAGGCAAAGGATCAGTACGATGGGGCCCTTCCATCCGGAAACAGCATGGCGGCGATTTGCCTTGTTCGCCTTGGCAAATTCCCCAAAGGGGATAAATACTCCGCCGCTGCGAAACGAACTCTTCAGGCTTTTTCTGGAACCCTTCAATCCCGACCCAATTCCCTGCCCGCAATGAATATCGCTTTGTTCGAAGTTGAAAAATAGGGCCCGTTTTCCAATAATCAAGGAGTTCCCGCGGCCCATTCCAATCCCCCCTTCCTGGCGAACCTCAAAATCCTAGAATAAAAAATTCCCACAAACCGCCGGCCCCAAACTCCCCGTCGAGGTTCCCCAGTGACCACCAAAGCTCCGGTTGAAAACGGTTCAAACTTTCGGTTTAGTCGTACCCAATGGCTCATCCTAACAGTGGCGGCCATTGGGTTTTTGTTTGATACCTATGAACTCTTGATGACCCCTCTGGTTTTGGCTCCGGCCCTATCAGAACTGCTCAAGGTCCCAGTCAATCATCCCGATGTGACCAACTGGGTTGGAAGGGTCCTTTGGCTTACCGCCCTTTGTGGTGGGGTTTTTGGACTTTTGGGTGGCTGGCTTATTGACCGATTTGGCCGAAAAACGGTCATGATGGGCAGCATTTTCGTCTATAGTTTTTCACCTGTTTGTGCCGGATTTTCCACGGACCTTACCACGCTGATCTTTTTTCGCTGCACCACTTTTGTCGGGGTTTGTGTTGAATTTGTAGCCGCGGTGACCTGGCTTGCGGAACTTTTTCCTGATAAAAAGATGAAAGAACTCGCCATCGGTTGGACCCAGGCCTTTGCCTCGGTCGGCGGGTTACTCGTTACTGCCATGAGCTCCTGGATTGGATACGCCGTCAAGGAGAAATGGTTTCCCGGGTTACCCGTTGGTGATCCCGGTAATTCGGCTTGGCGCTACACTCTCATGACCGGTCTGATTCCAGCCATCCCAATTGCCCTGCTTTTGCCCTTTGTTCCGGAATCGACCGTCTGGCGCGAGCGGCGTTCCCTTGGAACCCTTAAACGACCAAGCTTTTTTGAAATCTTTTCGCCCACCCTGATCCGGACAACCATTGTGGGTTCGTTGCTCTCGGCCTGCGCCTATGCGGCTGCGTTTGGCACACTCCAGGTCACGGTAACCCAAGGCATTCCGGGTTTACCCACGCTCAGGGAACCATCCGGGAAAATGGCCGACCTGGGCAAACAAAACAAAAAAATGAGTGCAGACCTGGCCAATATTCCGTTGGATGGTGATCCATCCCTCCTCAACAAAAAAATCAACGAAAACCTCAAAGCCATGGGCAAAATCAATAAAGAGGAGATCCAGCCGGTTCGTGAATCTGTCCAGTTCAAACAGGAACTTGGTGGCCTTTTGGGGCGCATCCTATTGGCGATCGGCCTTACGGTGATTGTCTCAAGGCGGGTCCTCCTTTGGATGTTCCAGGTGCCAGGTTTGGTCATCATTCCCCTGGTTTGGTTTTATGCCTTCTTCAATATGCCTGAACAATTTGGCTGGGGAGTGTTCCTTGCAGGCGTCGTGATCGTTGCCCAATTCAGCTACTTTGGCGAATACCTTCCCAAGGCGTTTCCGGTTCACCTGAGAGGGACGGGTGGAGCTTTCGCTACCAATGTTGGTGGCCGAATGTTCGGCACATCCGCTGCTTTTCTTACCACTTCTGTCATCGCCCCTTTGGTTACCTCCCATGCGGCCCAAGGGGAAAAGGTTGCGGTGGCAGCGGGCATCGTTGGCCTTTCCGTGTTTGCGTTGGGATTCATCCTTAGCTTTTTCCTTCCTGAACCACCGGCAGAAGGACATTCCTAGGGTCCTCCCGGTTTTTCTCACCATAGTAGGATTCGACCTATGCGTGTTGCGGTGATCACGGCCGGGGCCGCAGGGATGATCTGTGGTTCATGCCTTAATGACAACACCCTGGTTCGGGCACTTCGGGAATTGGGCCATGATGCAGAGCTGATCCCAACCTACACCCCTATTACAACCGACGGACCCAATGCGACTTCAAGCAGGGTTTTCATGGGTGGTATTCGCATCTATTTAGAGGAAAAATATCCTTGGTTTTGCCGTTTGCCAAATTGGATGACTTTCTGGCTGGATGCCAATCCACTCCTGCGCCTGGCAGGAAAATTCGCCGGTTCATCGGATTATTCATCCCTTGGAAACCTTACTCTTTCCCTGCTTTCCGGGGAAAACGGCCCCCATTCCCAGGATATGGCCACCCTTTGCGATTACCTTGTCAGGGAAGCCCGCCCTGACATCCTCCACTTGAGCAATGCCCTTATTTCCGGCATTTTGCCGATGGTTGCCAAGCGGTTGCCGACTCCCATCATTGTTGAAATCCAGGGAGACGACATTTTTCTGGATGGTTTGAACCCAAAGCAAAAAGTGCTTGCCATCGAGGCCATCCGCAATAACACAAAAAATGTGGCCCGGTTTCACACTCCCTGTGTGGACTATGCCGATTACATGGCAGAGTACCTGGGTATTGATCGGGGCCGGTTTCATGTGGTACCCCTTGGAATTGATTTAAGCGACTACCAAAATACCTGCAAAAAACCAATCGGTGGTGCCCCAGTCCTCGGTTATTTTGCCAGGATGTGTCCTGAAAAAGGCTTGGACCTATTGATAGATGCCTGGCTGTTGGTTCGAAACAAGCCTGACCACAAACAATTGAAACTCCTGGTGGGAGGGTACCTTGGCCAAACCAATCAGCCCTTTTGGAAAGCTCAACTAAAAAAGGTGATAGACCAAGGTCATGCAGGGGGATTGGTGCACCGTCCCTGTGCAACCAATGTCGAAAAAAGCAGGTTTTTTTCCCAATGTGACCTGTTTTCAGTGCCCGCCAGGATGAGGGAACCCAAGGGGATTTATTTACTGGAGGCTTGGGCCCATGGTCTACCCGTAATTGTGCCCCAACATGGATCCTTTCCCGAGTTAATCACACAAACCGGGGGAGGAATCCTTTTTGAAAAGGCTAATGTTAATCAATTGGCGGATGCCATTGAGTCCTTGTTAAGATGCCCGGATCATGCCCAGGCATTGGGGCAAAAGGCAAAACGCATTGTCGGGGAAAGGTTTACCTCCGAAACCATGGCTCGTTCAACTTTGGCCAGTTACTCCGAGGTTTTGGCTTGAACCCGGGCGTTGGTGTGCCACGCTTCGATGACAAACACAAGTAAGCCGGTCCAAATAAGTGCAAAACTGGCCACTCCCCCCATGGTGAGGGTTTCCCCCAAAAAAACAATGGCAACGATCATCTGCACGGTAGGTGAAAGGTATTGCAAAAAACCCATCAAACTCAAAGGAAGGCCTCTTGCTCCGACCCCGAAAAACAGGAGGGGTGCTGCGGTAACCGGCGCAGCAAGGAGAAGCCAAAGGTCTTGCTGAAAATTTCCACTTAAAAAGATCCCTGTTCCTTCCCAATACCAGAACAACAGAAAACCAAGGGCAACCGGACAGATGAGTGTGGTCTCCAGGGTCAATCCGGCAATCGAATCGATCCCCATTTTTTTGCGTGCAAATCCATAGAGCCCAAAACTGAGCATTAACCCCAATCCCAACCAGGGCATTTTCCCAAAAAGGACGCCTTGAACAAGAACACCTGCACCGGCAAAACCAAGGGCAACCCATTGGGCAAAGCGGAGTTTTTCATTAAAGACGACAAGGCCCAAAAGCACGCTAAACAGGGGAGTTATGTAATAACCAAGACTTGCCTGCAAAACTTCACCCCGGGTAGTTGCAAGGATGTAAAGAAGCCAGTTGGCTGCGATTAGCAAGGTTGAAACGATGGCTGCCAGGGCTAACCGGGGACTTTTTAGCCACCGTAAAACTTCATGCCACCGACCGGTGATCCCCGAAAGGACGGCAAGCAGGATTCCGCTCCAGGCGACCCTGTGGGCCAGAATTTCTCCGGGGGATACCTCCTTGAGGAGGGCGAAATAAAGGGGCATGAACCCCCAAAGCAAGTACGCCAAAAGCGCACAGACAAATGGACCCCGATTCATGAACCGGTTCTCAAAAATCGGGTTGGAACCAATGGGTTATTCGCCGAGACCAAGGACATCTTCCATTTGATAAGAACCCGGTCGTTTTCCAGTTAAGTATTTGGCGGCGGCAAGGGCCCCCTTTGCATAACTATCCCGATTGTGACCTTTGTGAACCAATTCAAGCGTTTCACCCAAGGTCGTGAAAATAACCGTGTGTTCGCCAACATTATCGCCACCCCGCACCGCATGGACCCCGATTTCATGATGGGGTCGTTCTCCCAAAAACCCTTCCCGGCCATGTTGTAGATGGGTTTGTCCCATCTCCTCCTGGACGATTCGTGCAAATTGCAAAGCCGTTCCCGAGGGGGAGTCTTTCTTGAACCGATGATGCCGTTCAATGACCTCTACATCGAAACCCTTGTCACGAAGCACCTTGGATGCCACCCGGGTAAGTTCAAAAAGCACATTAACGACAAGGCTCATGTTGGGGGAAAAAAGAACGGGAATATGATGGGCTGCGGCCAGAATCTCCTGTTTTTGTTCGAGGGTGTGGCCGGTTGTGGCTACCACCAGCGGAATTTTCCTATCCATGCAAGTCTTCAGAATCGACATCGTACCTTCGGGTGTGGAAAAATCAACAAGAGTATCCACCCGAACATCAAGGGGAATGTCTGCCGTGAGGGGTACCCCCAAGGCTCCAATCCCTGCAAGTTCGCCAATGTCTTTTCCCTGGCTAGGATTTTTGGCCCAATCCACTCCCGCCACGATTTTTAGGCTATGGTCTTCGAATCCCAAAGCAACCAACCGATTGCCCATGCGGCCAGCCGCACCATTAAATGCAATCTGAATCTTCATGCTCATTGAGGTGCATCCTTAAATTGGGCCCAATGGGGGATTTTATGAAAACCGTCTCCATCGGGGATGGTGAACCTTGGTGATTTTCGGGTGAAAATCGAAGCCTTCCCATTCCAAAAAATTGGTTAAACCCAAACTTGTCCTTTCGGTAGGTTATCTGCAAGCCCTTGTTAAAAATACCTTTGGAGTTGTTCGATGTCGCCACACCCTTTTGCCAGATTTGCCCAAAAATGGTTTGTCACCGGGTTCCTCCTTTTCGGCGGTTTGGTTCATGGCGAGGATTGGCCAGGGTGGATGGGACCAAGGGGTGATGGGACTTGGAATGAAACCGGGTTGACCGAAACCATTCCTTCAGAAGGCTTAAAAGTAAAGTGGCGTGTTCCTGTAGGGGTTGGTTATTCCGGGCCAGCGGTTGTGGGATCGAAAGTGTTTTTAAGTGACTTCCAAAAGGAAACAGGGGAATCAACCAACGATTTCAATGCAAGGGCCCAACTCAAGGGGACTGAACGGCTCGTTTGCTTTGATTCCCAATCGGGGAAATTGCTTTGGCAATATGCCTATCCGGAAGAATACAAGATTTCCTACTCGGCCGGGCCAAGGGCGACCCCAACGGTACATGGTGACAAGGTTTATCATTTGGGGGCGGAAGGCCACCTTGCTTGTTTGGAAACCCAGACAGGCAAACTTGTCTGGAAAAGCAACCTCAAAAAAGAGCTGGGATCCAACACCCCACTCTGGGGATTTTGCAGCCATCCTCTCGTTCATGATGGCCATGTTTACCTGATGGCCGGGCCCGCGGAGGGGGCGCTAGTCTGTTTGGACCAAGCCACAGGCAAATTGAAATGGAAGGCCCTGCCCACCAAGGAACCAGGCTACGCGCCGGTGGTCCTCCATCGTGGCAAAATGGGGCCAGAGTTGTTGGCCTATTTTCCCGAAGGAGTAGCCTCAGTCTCTCCTATTTCCGGAAGCGTGAATTGGCAGGTAGGCTTAACCCCCCAATATGCCATGTCCATTTCCGGGCCCAGGGTTTTCGGGGATGTCATCTTTGCATCGGGTATTGGAGATACGGGGGTTGCCCTGGAAATGGTTCCCGGAGAGCCAGGCAAATCCAAGGTCAGGGAGCTTTGGCGCGAAACGAACAAAACGGGTGTTCCTACCGCAAACTCAACCCCCCTCATTGTCAATGGAGTGATTTATGGGTGCGATTGTCAGAATGGCGCATTTCGGGCTGTGGATTTACGGACGGGCAACAGGCTTTGGGAAAGCTTCATGCCAACAACCGGGAACCGTCGAGGGGGCCATGGAACGGCTTTCATTGTCAAGGCAGGAGATCTTTTTTACCTTTTTAGCGAGACGGGCCACCTTGTCCTTGTGAAACCAAACCCAAAGGAATATGTCGAATTGGGCAGGTTTAAAGTTTTGGAGCCCACCAACGAAAGTTTTGGCAGACCAGTCGTTTGGTCTCATCCGGCCTTTGCCCAAAAAGCCATGTTTGCCAGAAATGACAAAGAATTGGTTCGGGTTGAACTTGGAAAATAATAACGACAATTATCGGGCCAAAACAGATACCCTATGAGAATAAACTGGGGAACTAGGATTCGAACCTAGACAGAATGCTCCAGAGGCATTCGTGCTACCGTTACACTATTCCCCAAAGGAAACAATTATTTTCGTTGCTTGGAATTAATTGTCAAGCCAGGGCCCTTTTTTAGGAAAATATTTGCCCCAATAAAGCCATCGACAGGGCATCCATTTGGCCCTTTACTTGTCCGAAATAGGGAGCGCCCGGTCGCGAATTTCGAACGGATTGCTAACAATTTCGGTTTTTCGAAGGTTAGCAACCATTTGCCACCGCTACCGCCACCGCCACCGTCGCCCTCGCTCCGCTCGAACTCCCTACGCTTGGTCAACCCGCCCAAGAGGGAGTCTTTTGGAAAACTTTGTGGGGAATGTTAATTGTCGCCGAAAAAAGGCAAGGCCTAAAGGTCGGATTTCGCTTAGGAACTTGTTAGCAATAACCGCTTGAAAGTTGGAATAGCTGGAAATACCTGGATGTGACAACTACAATCACAATACCCTGACCGAGTAGTTTCAATAACCAAATTCTGGCTAGCCCCCTAGAATTCAGGGATTGAATACTTTTCCTGGGGTTCAATTAGCCTTTGGAAAAGATATTAATGTTTATCCGAAGGTTTCAAAAAAGGATAAATTTAAAATGAATGTACATTATGGGTGTGGATTTAGTAGCTGTGAAGGATGGGAAAATTTTGACGCATCTCCTACTTTGATCATTGAGAGAATCCCATTTTTTGGATTATTTGTAAAAAAAAATAATGGGCGATTTCCGAATAATGTTAAGTACGGAAATATAGTTAAAGGGTTGCCTTTGAAAGATAACTCAATTGACCTTGTTTATTGTTCGCATATTCTTGAACATCTTTCTTTAAATGATTTGAAAATTGCCCTAAAAAATACATATAAAATGCTAAAGGGGGGGGGTGTTTCAGATTGGTACTTCCGGATTTGGAATTTGATGCAAGAGAGTATATTAATAATTTTAATTGCGACGCTTCTATTTCTTTTTTAAGGAAGAGTCATCTTGGTGAAGAAAAAAGAGAGCAAGGAATAATTAAAGCACTAATTAATTATTTAGGGAACAGCAAACACCTCTGGATGTGGGATTATAAATCTCTTAAAAAAGAACTGGAATATTGTGGTTTTCAACAAGTTAGAAGGGCTAAATATAATGACAATAAAAACATCAATTTTCTTAAAATAGAAGAAGAAGGAAGGTGGAATAATTGTCTTGGGATTGAGTGTTTCAAATAGATTTTAAAAACATTAAAATGCCACCTCCCTTATCTGGGGATCAAGCGGATTTGCCTTACATCCCCTACGGCGGGTCCTGGTTTGGATAGGGCTTTAAGATCGAGCCGTTTTCTCCCCGAGGTTTCGAGTGTAATATTTCCAACCACAAAAGGCCGAAACACCTGAAACCCACCCGTTTCCACCACTTTGTGTTTGAGAGATTCATTCCCAATAGAAATCTCCAATTCCGCTCCACCTGACCCATTACCACATCCCTGGAGGATTTCGACCTGATATTCGCCGGCTTTATCCAGAGTAAATTCCCACCAGGCCGCATCCTCCTTGACCACCCAAAAACCAAGGGTTTGTTTATGTGGCAAAGGTTCAAAGCGTAACATCGCCCCAGTGACCTCTGCCGTTTTCCCATGGAGAGTGATAATGCCGTTTTTTGAAGCTGGGTTAGGCAAGTATTTCGGATTGGGGCGCATCAACTGGACCTTGGCACTGTTTCGCCAATCGTTCAATTTTGCCGCCATGGCTTTCACCCGGATGGATTCATCGAGTGCCAAGTTCCGGTTTTCGCTTGGGTCTTTCTCCAAATGGAAAAGTTCCCTGCGACCGGTTTCGTAAAACTCGATCAATTTCCATGGACCATCCCGCCAAACGCCCCCGGGTCGACCACCTTGACCGGAATAATGGGGATAATGCCAAACCAGGTTTCGCAGGGGCAAATCCCCTTTGGTTCCCTGGAGGCCACCCAAAAGCGATATCCCATCTACTGCCGAGGGAACATGATTAATCCCTGCCAATTGTGCCAGGGTGGGAGTAAGATCTGGGCCCCAAACCTGTTGGCCAATTTGCTTGGGCTTACCCTGTTTGGGGGCATGAATGAGGAGGGGCACCCGAATGCCGCCTTCATATAGATAGCCTTTGCCTTCGCGAAAAGGGCCATTGAAGGTGGAAGGAGTGTTTGGCCCCTCGGTGGTGCATAGGCCACCATTATCCGAAGTAAAAACAATCACCGTCTCTTTGTCTATTCCCAATTGTTCCAAGGTTTCCCTTAATTGCCCAACTCCCTCGTCGATGGCGGCAATCATGGCAGCGTAAATCGCATTCGATTGCTTCCCGGGAGTTGGCTTGGTAGGGAACTTTGAAATCAGGTGGTCTTGGGCCTTTAGGGGTGTATGGGGTGCAAAATGGGATAAATAAAGGAAAAATGGCCGAGAATTGTCCAGCCGAATATGATCCTTTATGAGGCGTCTGGATTCTGCGTTGAGGCGATCTGTCAGGTATTCCCCGGGGGGGGCTTTTTCCAGACCCGGCATGAACATGCCGTTGGCCGATTGATAGGGGGCAAAATAGCTTCGGGGACTACCCGCTTGGTCCCCGGCAATGTTTACATCAAAACCATGATCGGTCGGTAAGGAACCCTTCCCCCCCAGGTGCCACTTACCCACATGGAATGTGGCATAACCCCGTTCTTGCAGCAGCCTGGGCAGGGAAACAATTCCCTTGGGCAATCCTTGGAGGTCCTCCGGTCGGAGGAGGGGTTGGCTGGGATTTGAAGGTTGACCCGGGATCCAATCGGTAACATGAATCCTCGCAGGATGCTGCCCGGTCAGGATTCCCGCCCGACTTGGTGAGCAAACGGGACAAGCCGAATAGGCATTGGTAAACACGGCCGATTCTGCAGCCAGCTTGTCAAGATTGGGGGTTTTGTGAAAGGTGCTTCCCGAAAAACCCAAGTCCCTGGCACCAAGGTCATCCGTTACGATGAGGACAATGTTGGGAGCTTTGGGCTGGGCGGCTTGATTCAAAAGTAGTGCCAACAAGAGTGCTTGGACCATGGCAATATTCCTTTATAAAAAATGGGCACCATCCCAAGGTGGAATGGCGCCCAATGGAAATCGGTTTAAGGGTCGGCCAGTAAAGGCCAAGCGTTAGCTACCCCTTCTTTTCCTTTTCCATTTCCGCCAAAAGTTCTTCCACTTTCTTTTCCAAAGCTTCGCCACGAAGATCCTTGGCTCGAATCACCCCTTTATGGTCGATGATGTACATGGTGGGGTAATACCTGACACTCCAGTCTTTGAGGATGCCCTTTCGCTCGGCAAACCAATGGGTCCAAGGCATCTTTTCTTTTTCAAGAAATGAGGTCAGGGTTTCCTTTTTATCATCCCCGGAAATCGAGATCAGGGCAAATTTTTTGCCTTTGAGTTTTTCGACCATGGCTCGTTCATGAGGGATCATTGCTTTGCAAGGACCACACCAGGTCGCCCAAATGTCGAGGACAACCACTTTGCCCTTGTAGGCGGAAAGGGTGTCCATTTTGTCGCCTTCTATATTCAGGCAGGTAACTTCCGGGGCGGCTTTGCCAATTCCAAGATAACGGGTTTCAAAAAGGGCGGCCTTTGCAGCAGCGCCAATAGTACCCCTTGGGGTTTTGACATCGGCATATTCTTTTTCAAGATTTTCGTAAATCGCCTCGGATTTTTGGTTGATCTCGGCGACCTTTTTTTCTCCAAGACCGGGACGGTTGGCCGAGTTTTTCAGGTTTTCTGCAACGGCCAGCCAGGCCTGACCGGACACTGCTTTATCCTTGGCATTTGTGGCAATATTTTCCAGGGTTTTGGGGCCATTGGGGCTTGAAGCAATCATGGCGAAGGCATTTACAATCTTGGGATTATCGGAATGGTTAGCCACCACCAAACCAAGAGCCTCCTTGGCAATGTCGGGGCTTTTCGGATTCGCCATACTCATGGCAAACATCAGGGAATCAAAATTTCCCGGATCCTTGATGGCCAATTTCTTACCCAAATCGAGGGCTTTTTGGGCGATTTCACTACGAGGGATATTGTTGAGTTTTTCCTGGGTTTGTGGGACCAATGCCTGTCGATCGGCGGGTTTGGCCTGGGAATACTCCTTCATGGCTTCCTGGTGAAACTTGTTGTACTCTGCCTGGATTTTGGCCAATTCCTTTTGTCCCTCGCTCAGCTCCACTTTCGGCCTGGCTCCTGGAGCGGTGATTTTTTTGGCGGGTACCGCCGGTTTCTGTTTTTGATCACCCTCTTGGGCCACCAGGGGGAGGGACAGTGCCACAACCGCCAAGCCGCTAATCCACTTGCTCATCGGAAAACTCCTTTGTGAATAGAAATGGAACCAATAGATCAATTCGGATGCCAAACAGGGTTAAGCCCCGGCGGCCACAATCTGAAGGAAGCCTTTGCCATCAAGGGCTGCCCCACCAACCAAACCGCCATCAACATCAGGTTGGCCAAAAAGCGTTGCCGCATTATCAGCCTTCACGCTACCACCATACAGGATGACCAGGTTTTGGGAAAGGGACAAACCATATTTCTCGGCAATTAAGCCTCTCAAAAAGGCGTGTGCTTCCTGAGCCTGATCGGGAGTGGCGTTAACTCCTGTGCCAATTGCCCAAACCGGTTCATAGGCGATTACCACCCGGGAAAGGTTTGGGGCATCAATGGATTGAAGAGAACCTAAAATTTGCGTTCTTAGGACCTCAAAGGTTTTGCCCGCTTGCCGTTCCTGAAGGGTTTCCCCCACACAAACAATGGGTTCCAAACCATTTTCCAAGGCAATCTTTGCCTTTTTGGAGACCGATTCATCGGTTTCGCCAAAAAACTGTCGGCGCTCGGAATGGCCCAAAATGACTAAACCACAGCCAATGTCCTTTAGCATGGCCGGGCTGTTTTCTCCGGTGAAGGCCCCCGCATTGGTGAGGTAGGCATTTTGACCTCCCAGTTCCACCCTGGACCCGGCCAAGACGGCCGCAACCGCCTCGAGGTAAACAGCTGGGGGACAAACCGCCACCCTGGCCCCAACGGTTCCGGCACCCGCCGCCACCGTTTTAGCCAGTTCTATTGCGGTGGCCCGATTCGTGTTCATCTTCCAATTGCCTGCTACAAACTTTCTACGCATAACCCCGGTTTTCCTTTCAATCCTGTTCGTTTTCAAAATCGAGTTACCGAAACGACCTTCCCATTACGGCCGCCAATTTTTCCAATTCTTCCGTCAATTGTGCAAACTGGGAGGGCAAGAGGGCTTGAGGACCGTCGGATAAGGCTTTTTCAGGACAGGAGTGAACCTCAATATGGACCCCATCGGCCCCGGCAGCCACCGATGCCCTTGCCATGGCTGGGATGAGGTCAGGCCTGCCTGTTGCATGGCTTGGATCCACGATAATGGGAAGATGGCATTGGCCCTTTACATTGGGAACCGAGGCCAAGTCGAGCATATTACGGGTCGATTCCTCGAAACTGCGGACGCCCCTTTCACAAAGAACAACCTGAGAGTTGCCCTCGGAAAGGATATATTCCGCAGACATGAGTAGGTCCTTTACGGATGCGGAAAGGCCCCGTTTAAGGAGGACAGGCTTACGGGTTTGACCAACCTCTTTGAGGAGGTCAAAGTTCTGCATATTCCTGGCTCCAATTTGAAGCATATCGGTATGTCGAACAATGACATCGACTTGCCTTGGGTCCATTACCTCGGTAACCACAGCCATCCCATGGGCATGGCCAATATCTTTCAGGAGCTTTAAGCCAGGTTCACCCATTCCTTGAAAGGAATAGGGGCTGGTTCGTGGCTTGAAGGCGCCCCCACGCAGAATATTGGCACCTGCCGCCCGAATAGCTTTGGCGATTTCCGCCAAAATGTCCTCGGACTCGATGGCGCAAGGCCCGGCAATTAATGCCAAATGTCCGCCACCAATTTTTACCGGAGGAGACCCGGGTGCCCCGGAAACCTCTACAACCGTGTCCGTTTTCTTCATTTGGCGGCTGGCCAATTTGAAGGGTTTTAGAATGGGAATGACCTGTTCCACACCAGGAATGGCGGCCAAGGGTTGGGTTTGAAGTCGGGTTTCGTCGCCGATAACCCCAATGATGGACCTTTGCTCCCCTTGGGATAGGTGGGGCTTGAGACCAAGCTCCTGAATGCGTTGGCAAATATGGTCGATTTGCTCCCTGGTGGAATCCGGAGCCACAACAATGATCATGTCGAATGTACCTTATTCTTTGCTTTATGCGTGGATTCCCAATGGTCTTGTTGGAATCCACCCTTTGCTTATCTTATAGCGGAAAACCCAGCCCGCCTTTCAGGCTTGGATACGGGCAAAAGGGTACGACCCCAGGATATGCATCTCTTTGCAGTAGGATTCCAAGGTTTTAAGCGTTTTGGCAATTTTGGCGTCTTCCTGATGTCCCTCAAAATCCACGAAGAAAATGTATTCCTGTTTATCCCCTTTGGCCGTCCTGGCAGGAAAGGACTCAATCCAGGTCAGGTTGACCTTGGCGGAACGGAAAATTTCGAGGGCCTCTACCAAAGAACCTGGGTTGTGGGGTACACGAAAGATTACCGAAGTTTTGTCATTTCCTGTTCGCGAACATTTGTGGTTTCCTATCACTGCAAACCGGGTTTCGTTATCCGGCTGGTCCTCGATGTCTGAAAACAGAATCCGCAGGCCATAATAGACAGCGGCTTCACGACTTGCGACGGCGGCTGCCCCTGGTTCTTTTTGCGCCAACTCCGCAGCAATGGCGGTGGAGCTGACATCCTTTAAAACCGCTTGGGGGGCATTTTTGGCAAGCCAATTGCGGCATTGGGAAAGGGCCTGGGGCTTGGAATAAACCCGGCGTATTTCATGAGGTTCACAACGGGCCAACAGGTTGTGGTGTACATTCAGGCGAATTTCCGCACAAATGATCATCTGAGACATTCGCAAAAACATATCCAGAGTGTCGGTAACCCTACCGTCTGTTGAGTTTTCCACCGGCACCACGCCAAAGTCGGAATGGCCCCTGTTAACCGATTCGAAGACAGCGGCAATGGATCCTACGGGCACAAACTCAACGGCAGTCCCAAACCGTTCCACAGCCGCAATGTGACTGAAACTGTATTCAGGGCCAAGGAAAGCAACTTTATGAATCTTTTGCAGGGCCCGTGTTCCTGACATCAGCTCACGAAAAATGGCCCGGATGGTGGCTTGTCCCAAGGATCCCTCAAGTTTCTTGTGAACATCAAGGACATTGGAAAGGACCTCCTCTTCACGGGCGGGGTTGAAGATTTCCTCGCCGGCGGCGGCCTTGATTTGACCAATTTCTGCAGCAAGCTGGGCCCGTTCATTTATGGATTTGATGATTTGGTGGTCCAACTTGTCAATCTTTTCCCTTGCCGCTTTCAAGTGGGCAAGCGATTTGGCTGGAATTCCTGGGGAGGGAGATTCCGTGGATTTTTCGTTTTCTGGTTTGCGAGCCATAACAATGTTGCCCTTGGGGACCTGGCCTGCGACAGCTATTTTGGGAGGAAAAACCTTGACCTTACCTGGAGCCCGAGTCATCCCTGGATTGGGCCAAAACCCCGGGTTAGGAACAAAATTTTAGATTGAATTAGGGATGGGACCCTAAGGCGTCCACAAAAGGGAGAAGATGGAGAATAAAATGTTGAAGTATGGAACCAAGGTAGGGCAATAAAGCAAAATTGGACCTGCCAAAGTGGCACGAAAGGATCTTCAGGGTGAAAAATCGAGCCCTTTTGGGCGATATAAAGCATTCAAAATGAAAGCATTAGGCATTTTTTTTGTTTTTTCGTGACTCGGCATGAATTCTGCTTGAAACAATCCTGTCAATCTCAATCCGGTTGTCCTGGGACCCCGATTTGAGTCCGTCTTGGGTGGAATCGCGAATTGACTCAAGGAAAATGGGACGGTTCATTGGCAATGGATTTGGGACAAGGAGCTTACAATGGCTGAAGAAAAGATCATCGGTATCGACTTGGGGACCACCAATTCCGTGGTAGCGGTTATGGAAGGTGGCGAGGTTAAAGTGATCGCCAACCAGGACGGAAACCGGATCACCCCCTCTGTCGTGGCATTTACGGACAAGGGCGACCGGTTGGTGGGAGACCAAGCCAAGCGTCAGTCGGTCACCAACCCTCGGCGAACGGTGTATTCCATTAAAAGGTTCATGGGGCGCCGTCGCAAAGAGGTGAGCTCCGAGGAGACTCTGGTACCCTATAAGGTCGTTGGGGGCCCGGATGACCTCACCAAGGTGGAAATTGACGGCAAGGATTTCACTCCGGCCGAAATCTCCGCCATGATCTTGCGCAAGTTGAAGGAAGCGGCGGAAGCGTATTTGGGACATACGGTTCGGAAAGCTGTAATTACGGTTCCAGCCTATTTCAACGATGCCCAACGGCAAGCGACAATCGAAGCCGCACAAATTGCTGGTTTTGACACAGAATGGGAAATTGAAGATCCAGGAACAGGCAAGAAAACGCGCCAACGAATGCGGATTATCAATGAACCCACCGCCGCAAGCCTTGCTTATGGCATGGACAAGAAAACCAATGAAAAGATCGCTGTTTTTGACTTGGGGGGCGGCACTTTCGACCTTTCCATCCTTGATGTTGGGGATGGGGTGTTCAAAGTTGAATCCACCAACGGAGACACCCACCTTGGCGGTGACGACTTTGACCAGGTAATTATCAACTATATTGCCCAGGAATTTCAAAAAGAAAACGGTATCGACCTCCGTAAGGATCAGATGGCCCTTCAGCGTCTCAAGGAAGCTGCCGAACGCGCCAAGAAGGACCTTTCGGGCCAAACCAATACAGACATCAACCTGCCCTTCATAACGGCGGACGCATCGGGCCCCAAACATTTGACACTTAATTTGACCAGGGCCAAACTGGAACAGATTTGTGAAAGACTGATCGAACAGTGCAAGGGTCCCGTACTCAGGGCCCTGGATGATGCCAAACTCAAACCTTCTGAAATTGATCAGGTGGTTTTGGTGGGCGGCATGACCAGGATGCCCAGGGTTCAACAGCTGGTTAAGGAAATATTTGGCAAGGAAGGGCACAGGGGAGTGAATCCCGACGAGGTGGTCGCCATCGGAGCAGCCATCCAGGGAGCCCAGCTTTTGTTAGGTTCCAAATCTGAAGTCCTTCTCGTCGATGTGACACCGCTATCCCTTGGCTTGGAAACCATGGGGGGCCGACTGACCCGGTTGGTGGAGAGAAACACCTCGATTCCGGTGGAAAAGAAGCAAATTTTCTCCACCGCATCGGACAACCAGACGGCGGTTACCATCTCGATTTATCAGGGTGAATCCGAATTGGCCAAGAGTGGCTCAAACCGGCTGCTTGGGGAGTTTAACCTTGAAGGCATTGGTGCTGCCCCCCGTGGCGAACCGCAAATTGAAGTAACCTTTTCGCTCGATGCCAATGGCATCCTTAAGGTAAGTGCAAAGGACATGGCAACCGGCAAAGAAGCCAAGGTGGAGATTAAAGGATCGTCTGGCCTCTCCAAGGATGATGTGGACCGGATGCGGAAAGATGCCGAGGCAAATTCCGCCGACGAGAAACGCAAAATTGAGTTGATCGACGCCAGGAATGAGGCCGATAATACGACCCATCGGGTTGAGAAACTCATCAAGGAGCAAGGCTCCAAGTTTGGTGAGGCAAGCCAGGGTGCCCTGAAGGCGGCCATCGACAAGGTCCGTGATGCCAGCAAAGGCGATAACGCCGAGGCCATCAAACGAGCCTCGGGAGAATTGCAGGAGGCGTTTAATGCGGCCTTACAGCATTCCAATGTTTCGGGAGGTCCGGAAGCGGGCCCAAATCCTTCAGCGGATCCTGGCCAATCCTCCAAGGGAAATGGTGGCGATGATGTCATTGATGCAGAGTTCGAAGTGAAGAAATAACCCAAACTTTGCGTTTGAAACGGGCGTTTCCCTTCCTGAATAAAAGGTGGGAAACGCCTTTTTTATTGCCATGAATCTCCTATCCCTTTCCTTGGTAACCATGGGGTCAAAAACATAAAAGGAGCCACATTTGCGCTACTTTAAACTTCCATTGATTGTTACAGGGATTGTCATGGTTTTGGTGGTGGCGGCCGGGATTGGCGGGATTTTATATATCGATAAACATGCAAAAAGTGATGCTGAAAAAAAGGCAAGGGGCGACAAACTTGGTTATGGTATTGGAACCTTTGCAGGCATTTTGATAGCCCCGTTTTGGCTTTTTGCCGCAGCAAAAATGGGTAAGGAACGAAAAATAACCCTGGAAAATGCAAAAACCAAAGGAACAACCAATAAAAATAAATGACCTGGTACAGGCTACAGTAAATACCTTGTCAACCAAGGGTTTGGAGTAGCTTGTACTGGCTTGGTTTTTTGCCTAAATGGGAATCGTTCCTTGGCACTCCATTCGATGTTTTTCCCGATCCTGATCCTGGGAGGTTGGCTGTTGATAAACTTGGTCGACGGGCCCTCCCTGATGGAGGCCCAAATCACCTCGGGGGCAAAGAACCACATTCTTACGAATGTCAATTGCTGGTCCGCCGATAGCCGTTATATCCTTTTTGACACCAGGTCCGATCTCGCCGGGGGAACCTTTGACGGTGGTTCCATTTGCAGGGTTTTGATTGCAACCGGGGATGTGGAAACCTTGTTTGTTTCAAAAAATGGTTCCCATTGTGGCGTGGTCACCGCCCATCCGGTCCTGGACTGGTATGTTTTTATCCATGGTCCCGAATTTCCTGAAAAGGACCATTTCACTTATGGGCCTGCCCGGCGAAATGGGGTTCTGGTCGATTCGCATGGGGCATCCGAGGTTATGGATGCAAGAGATCTCGTTTCTCCTTTCACCCCGGGGGCACTTCGTGGTGGAAGCCATGTCCATGTTTGGCATCCCAAAGGGGACTGGATCAGTTTTACCTATGAGGACCATTATTTGGCCGAAAAGTTTAAGGATGCTGGGCTCCCCAATTCCCGAGTTGTAGGGATTTCCATGCCCTGCCAGGTCACCCCTTTGCACAAACATCCCCGCAATCTGGAAGGTAGCCACTTTAGCGTGGTGGTGACCCCCATAGTTCCCAACCCCCGTGCTGGTACCGACGATTTGGTCCGTGCTTGCGAAGAAGGGTGGATAGGCACAGAGGGCTATGTTCGGTTGGACGGATCAAGGCAAAAACGCGCCCTGGCCTTTCAGGGAACGATCCTGCCAAGCCAGGGGCAACCCCTGGTAGAAGTGTTTGTTTGCGACCTCCCCGAGGACTTGAGCAAGCCAGGGTTTGGGCCATTGCAGGGTTCCACCGACCAACTTCCATTTCCCCCCGCAGGAGTAAAAGTTCGGCGAGTCACGCACACAGAAGGTAGAAAATATCCGGGCATCCAGGGGCCAAGGCATTGGCTCCGGTCCAGTCCTGATGGAAGCAAAATTGCTTATCTGGCAAAGGATGATAACGGCGTGGTTCAGATTTGGCTTGTTTCGCCAAATGGGGGAGATCCAAAACAACTTTCCCACAACCCAACGGATATTTCCTCCGCTTTCACTTGGACTCCCCAGGGAGGGCACATTTTCCATTCATTAGGTGGCTCGGTTTGTTTTACCTCCATCGTCGGCGGAATCACCCAAAGGCTAACCCAACCGGATTCAAACCGTCCCCTTCGACCCGAGGCATTTGTAGTTTCCCCGGATGGAAAAAAGGTAGCGTACACCCGCACCATTGCCGGAAAAAACCAGATTTTTTCCTTGGCCCTTCAACCAAACCAATAGAGATCGCAATAAACCAATGCTTGATCAGATTACACCATTAATCATTACCTACAACGAGGAACCCAATATTGGTCGGGTCTTGGACCAGTTGACCTGGGCGAAAGAAGTGGTTGTCCTTGACAGCGGATCCACGGACAGGACGAAGGAAATTGCCCTTTCGTTTACCAATGTGCGATGGGAAATGCGGGCGTTTGACAGCCATTCCTTCCAGTGGAACTATGGCCTCAAGCAGTGTCAAATCAAAACAGAATGGGTCTTGGCAATGGATGCCGATTTCATCTTATCAGGGGATTGGGTTCAAGAGGTTGGAAAACTTGCCCCTTTGGATGGGGTTGGTGGGTATTTATGCTCATTTGAATATGCCATTTTTGGAAAAACCCTTAAAAAATGTCTATATCCTACCGTGATTTGCCTATTTCGGCGAGAAGGTGCAGGGTACATTCAGGATGGTCACACTCAAAGGATTACTTTGGTAGGAACGGTTTTGCCTTTGGTTGGCAAAATCATTCATGACGACCGAAAACCCCTTTCCCGGTGGCTCGTTTCCCAATCCAATTATGCCGCCCAAGAAGCCGAACTGATACAGACCCAGCCGTGGTCAAAGCTCCGCTGGTCCAATCGGATTCGAAAATTTGTCGTTATTTCGCCCCTGTTGGCCCCGTTATTTTATTGGTTTTTTCGTCGCGGTATTTTTGATGGCCTACATGGTTTGATCTATGCCCTCCAAAGGATGGTAGCCGAGGCGATAATTTCCATAAAATTGTTGGAAGGGATGATTTCTCAAGCAAAACAACACTCGCAACCCTTGGACAAGAATTAAAAAGATGGCTCAATATATCTTGGGTATTAATGCGTTTCACGGAGACTCCAGTGCTTGTATCCTCCGCGATGGGAAGTTGATTGCTGCCGTGGAAGAAGAGCGGTTTCGCCGAATCAAACATTGGGCCGGCTTCCCTTCGGAATCGATTCGCTATTGTCTTGAGGAGGCTGGGGTTTCTCTTAACCAGGTTGACCATGCCGCCATCAATCAGGACCCTAATGCCAATTTTGCCAGGAAACTGGGTTATCTGCTCACCCATTTGCCTAGCCCTGCCTTTGTCTGGGATCGCATCAAGAACAAACGCAAGCGCCAAAGTTTCGGTATCCTCCTTAATCAAGTAGACCAGGGTAAATCCTTTCAGGGAAAACTTCACCAAATCGAACATCACTTTTGCCACCTTTCTTCTGCCTTTCATGTGAGTCCCTTTGAAGAGGCGGCCGTGGTTTCGGTGGATGGTTTCGGGGATTTCTCCAGTGCGGCATGGGGGATAGGCAAAGGCTCCCAAATTGACATACAAAATCGGGTGTTTTTCCCTCATTCACTAGGTATTTTTTATCAGGCACTTACCCAATATTTGGGGTTCCCACATTATGGAGATGAATACAAGGTAATGGGTTTGGCGCCTTATGGACTGCCTAAATATATGGATAAAATGAGGCAAATTGTCCTCCTTAAAGCCGATGGCGGTTTCCGGTTGAATCTTCATTATTTTCGGCACCACAAGGAAAAGGTGGACTATAGCTGGGAAGGGGGATCGCCTGAGGTAGGCACGCTTTTTTCACCAAAAATGGAGGAATTATTGGGTCCTGTGCGGGAAAAAGGACAACCTCTGGAACAGTACCATAAAGACCTCGCACGATCGGTTCAGGCCATGTACGAGGAGGCTTTTTTTCACCTGTTGAACACGCTTTATAAACGCAATCCGATCGACACCTTGGCTATAGCGGGCGGTTGCGGGATGAACTCGGTTGCCAATGGGAAGGTTACGCTCCATACTCCATTCAAAGAGATCTATGTTCAATCCGCTGCAGGGGATTCAGGCGGTGCTATTGGAGCGGCATTCGGGGTGTGGCATCAAATCGGCGGTCCTCGCGGTTTTTGCATGGATCATGCCTATTGGGGACCGCAATATTTCGATAAAGAGATTTCAAACCTGCTGGATCAGCGCAAGGAAGACATTGCTAATGCAGGTTGCCTTGTGGAGAAAGTTGGCACCGAAAACCAACTTTGCAAACGAACCGCCGAATCCATTGCCCGCGGACATGTTGTTGGTTGGTTCCAGGGAAGGATGGAGTGGGGGCCCAGGGCACTTGGCAATCGGTCCATCGTTTGTGATCCCCGCCGGGCCGACATGAAAGATATTCTCAACCTGAAAATAAAGCGTCGGGAAAGTTTCCGCCCTTTTGCCCCATCCATATTGCGAGAGGCAGTGCCTGAATGGTTTGATTTGACCGGTGATGTACCCTTTATGATGCAGGTCTATCCGATCCGAAAAGAAATGCAACATCAGATCCCGGCGGTCTGCCATGTGGACGGTTCCGGTCGGCTTCAAACGGTCCATAAGGAGACCAATTCCCGCTATTATCAACTCATCGAGGCATTCCGTGAAATCTCGGGAATCCCCATGGTGCTCAATACATCCTTCAACGAAAACGAACCGGTGGTATGCCGACCCTTTGAGGCACTTGATTGTTTTTTAAGAACCAAAATGGACCTGTTGGTCCTCGGCGACTGGATGATAAAACGGGCTGGATAAACCTTACCGTATCGTCCCCTCAGGAACACCAATCACCTGGGTTGCTGCGAGCCCATTTCCAAAGGATTTAAAATCCTTGAATGTCCATATCACCTTTTTGTCACGGGTGATCTCGATAAGTTGTGGGTTGGTTTCCCCTGCATGGCAGTTGCCAATGATGATGTTGCCATTGGGGAGGATTTCAACCATTGTCACCCAGGCAAGTGTTATTCCGGGCAATTCCTTTTGTTCCACAACCCAGGTTATTTTTCCCTGCTGATCGACTTCATAAACACGATTGCCATTGCCAGCCCCGATGACCGTGTTTCCATTGGCTAACCTCCAGGCCCCATAAACTTCTGTCCCATGCCCTTCGGGGCCATGACCTCCCGAACGGGGGCGTCCGGCCAAATCGAGTTTATGCGTCCAGACGACTTTGCCATCAAGGTCATATTCCCTGACAACTCCATCCCCCTCATGGCTAACGAGGTAATTTCCCAAAGGCGTCCGTCGCACCAACCTTGTATCGCGGTGTGGATGGGGATTGTCGATGGTAAGTGGAATTTCCCTGGCAACGGTTCCATCCTTACGAACTTCCACGATGCGCCTGTTTCCCGATTCCGCAACCATGGTGTCACCGTTTGGAAGGCGTTGGGTGGCATGGATCTCAATAGGTCCCTGGTAGCCCTTTTTGTTTTTGGCAGTGTATTTCCAGACAGACTTCCCCTCCCTGGTGCGTTCCTCCACAGTATTTCTTCCTGTGATTAAAAGCACATTTCCGGAGGGCAAAAGGGAGAGATCATGGACCTCCGCCGCCATGGGAAAAGACCAATCGATTTGGCCCTTGTTCCCTACAAGGCTGATTCGCCCCTTATCGGCTCCCAAAACCATGTAGGTTGAGGGATCGGCTGCGGCCAATTGGGCCCCTGAAACCATCATCAAAAAAGCAAATACGCGCATTCCATACTCCAGAAAAGCTGTGCACATCCCCTGACCAGACACCAACCCATCCCAACCGCCCGACTCACGGGAAATTTGGTTTCTGCCTATTCTGGACAAAATGCTGGGTTTGGCCAACTTTTGATGGGAATCAAAAGAAAACCAGAACCTTTAAGAGGTCAATTCTAAAGCCAAACGATTGATGTCAATTCCTTGGTCGTCCTCATTGCGCCTTGAAAGGGATTCATGAAGCCTTGACCAACTATCCGGAGATCCAAAATCAAAAGCATCCTCCTCTTCCAGGTCCCGCTGGCAATTGATGCAAAGTACCGTAAAGAGCAAGGCATTCAGGCGACCAATCGGAATTTTGCTTTCACAGCATTCGCAAAGACCATAGGTGCCGGTTCGAATGCGTGCCAGGGCCCGTTCTACCTGGAGTAACTCGCCCATTTCGATTTGGGTAACCCGAGAGTGGATTTCGTCCCTGTCGGAGGAAAAGGCTGCCACACCAGAGTCCCCACCCTGTTGGGATTCCTCACCCCCGCCAATGATGCCGAGTTTCTCTGACAATTCCTTGGACATCATGCGATGTTTGGCTTCCAAAGTAACATAGATTCCCTCAAGGGCCTCGTTTCGTACCATGGTTGTTGCTCCCCGAATGCAATCCTTCCCAAGGTTCCGAATCCCCTCGGTCCCTTTCATTGATTGCAAACTGTTCGAAAACTTAAACCATTTTGCTTTGGCAAACTTGAGTTGATTCTGTTTTTTTTTTGAAATCCGAACAAGAATTTGGCGATTGATCCGATTGGGGAAAATAAATGTCCGTACCCAAATTAAAAGCCGAAATCCCTTTGGGGGACATCGGCTTGGCCGGAGTATTTTGCCTAAATGCTTTAGTATTTTAGGTGATAGGGAGACTCTGGATTGGCCTCATGCCGAATTTCATCGACCTCATCCTTACGGCCTGACCCTTTATAAAGCTGGTTGGCAAAATTGTAAACCAATCCTTGAGATGGCCCAACATTCCGGTAGGCATGGACCACTCCCGGTGGGACGATCAACAGGGCCGGGTTGGAAATCCCAAGCGTAATGATTTGCCTGGTTTGATAGCTTTTCGATTGTACCCTGTTATCCCAAAGCCAAACCTCAAAATCCGATGGACCAAGAAAGCAAAACAGGTCGGCTTGCTCCCGATGTTCATGAGGCCCCCGGGTTATTCCCGGCTCGGTCATGCTTAGGTAACCCATAACTGGGTGGAATTCTTTGGGAATGTCATCATGGCGAAAAAACTCGGCTAACCAACCCCGGGAATCCGTAAAAATGGGTGTTGATTTCAAAATAACCCCGTCAATTTCCCCAGATTTCCACATCGTAAATATCCCAATTTGCCTGTATTATCAAAATGCTTTTCTTTACCAATCTATACCCGAAGGCTTCCCCAAACTCAAGGCTTTTAGGAGGGCCTTTTTTTGCATACCGTTGGTTGGCTCCTGCTCTTTTTTTGATTGGCCCGCTTGGTTTTTTGCCCTGCTCCCTTGGCCTTTCTCATGATTGTTTGCCTATGGCCTCTTTTTGTGAAACTTGTTACACTAATATCCATCCAAAGAGGGTGGATTGGTTTCCTGAGGTTTGAAATATTGGCAAACCAATTCGTTCCCTTGGGGAAATTATTAAGCCAGGTATAAACTTTTTCCTTTATTGGGCCGTAATGTAGTAAAGCCCGGAGGGAAATGTGTCGTGGGGGACCAAGGATGTCTACTCGCTTTACTGCCTTACCATTCGTTTTGCTTTTCTCGGTCGGATTCGGCCTCAATAGTAGTGTTCCTTCTCTCAGGGCCCAAAATCCAATCCCTGCCAAGGAGCTGATTGGAGGGGTCGACTGGCTAAACACTTCCAAGCCAATCAGTCTAAGGGCCCTAAAGGGAAAAATTGTCCTTCTCGATTTTTGGACACTTTGTTGCATCAACTGCATTCACATCATGCCCGACCTTGAAAGGCTCGAAAAGAAATATTCCAAAGAATTGGTGGTCATTGGTATCCATTCTCCAAAGTTTGAAAATGAAAAGAGTTCGGAAAACATAAAGAAAGCAATCCTGAGATATGAAATCAAGCATCCGGTCGTAAATGATGCCAACAAAGCCATTTGGAACACCTATGGAGCAAACTGGTGGCCAACCATTGTCCTCATAGACCCGGATGGCAATGTGGTGGGGGCGAAAAACGGTGAGGGTAATTTCGCCCAATTTGATTCGGCCATTGCTAACCTCGTCGAAAAATTTACCGCCAACGGGAAACTGAAACTGGGTGAGCCGAATTGGGACCTCCTCAAGGAATCCAGCCCTGAAAAGCTTCGTTTCCCAGGAAAGGTCATTACCGATCCGATTTCAAACCGGATTTTTATTTCCGATAGCACGAACCATCGCATTGTCATTACTGATAAAGCCGGGAAGACACTTGATGTGGTAGGTGGGGGCGGCTCGGGCAGTAGCGATGGCGATTATTCTTCTGCCCGGTTTAACGATCCTCAAGGGTTGGCAATCAAAGGAAATCTACTTTATGTCGCCGATCGAAAAAATCACCTTATCCGAGTGATTGACCTCGACAAAAAAACGGTCAAAAAAATAGCCGGAACAGGAAAACAAGGGAAACTTACTGAACCAACGCGGGGTAAACCACTCGCAATAGGATTAAATAGCCCTTGGGACCTTCTTATTCACAAAAACCAGCTTTTCATAGCCATGGCCGGGCACCACCAAATCTGGGTATTGGAATTGGATCGAGGCCAACTCCGTATTTTTGCCGGGAATGGCACCGAAAACATAAAAGATGGCCCGCCTGGCCAAGCGAATTTCGCCCAACCCAGCGCATTAGCCACCGATGGGAGTAACCTCTTTGTTGCGGACAGTGAAACCAGTTCCGTCCGGGCGGTTCCCTTAACCGGCCAAGGCAATGTAAAGACCCTTGTCGGTTCTGGATTATTTGTCTTTGGGGACATTGATGGCATGGGGCCAAAAGTCCGACTGCAACATGCCTTGGGCATTACCTGGCTTGATGGCAAATTGTTTGTTGCGGATACCTACAACGACAAATTGAAAACGCTCGATCCCAAGACCAAAACCGCCAAGGAGTTTCTCACGGGATTTGATGAACCGGGGGGCGTATTTGCTTCGGGTGGACTCCTTTATGTCGCAGATACCAACAACCACAGGATCATGATTGTGGATCCAAAAACAAAAACGGCAGACAAATTGTCCATTACAGGGTTGGAATTACCCAAATTGACTGATTAGGGCTGATTTCCAGGGAGTGACCCTTATTATGTTTTCCATTTACGCCAAAGGAAACAGGCAGGCGAATGGCTATTCCCGTCGTGAGATTCTCCGGGTCGGAGGGTTGGGTGCCTCCGGATTAACCATGGCGGACCTGGTGCGACTTCGCGCTAATGGCACGACCACAGGGTTTATACCACAAAAAGTTCAGGGGAAATCGGTCATAATGATTTGGCTGCGAGGTGGGGCTTCCCATATTGACAGTTACGACATGAAGCCAACCGCCCCGTCCGGGATCCGTGGCGAGTTTCAGCCCATTTCAACCAATGTTCCTGGCATTCAAATATGCGAGTACCTTCCCCTCCATGCCAAAATCATGGATAAGCTTTCTGTCGTCCGGGGGATCAAGTCTGTTGATATTGGCGACCACACCCCTCATTACATCTTCACTGGATTCCCCGACCGGGGAAAACGCCCTGTATTTGGTTCCGTGGTTAGCCATCAGCAACCCCGTACTGATGGAATGCCTCCCTATGTAAGCCTTATGTATGAGCCTCCGAAGCTTTATGACAACGAAGGCCCCACTTATCTTGGTCCTATCCACCGGCCCTTCTTTCCCAAATCGAAAGGGTTGGCCAATCTGAGCCTTTCCAAGGGAATCTCAATGGATAGGTTGGCCAATCGTAAAGAATTGTTGACAACATTCGATTCCTTGAACCGGGCGTTGGACTGGAAGGACCAATTCCTGGGGGTCGATTCCAACACCAAACGGGCATTTGAAATGATTGGTTCTACCAAAATTCGGGAGGCCTTTGATCGATCAAGGGAAACTCCCCTAACCCAAGCCAGGTATGGCAAATATTGCGAAAACTTCCTTCTTGCAAGGCGCCTCGTTGAAGCCGGGGTTTCGGTAGTTACCGTTAAAGTAGGCGATTGGGACACCCACGAACACAATTTCCGGGACATGAAAGAGCAGCTTCCCCAACTTGACCAGGGATTTCATGCCCTGATTACAGACCTTTATGATCGGGGGCTGGATAAAGATGTCGCTGTGGTTTTGTGGGGGGAGTTTGGAAGGGCACCAAGGATTTCAAGAGTCGCAGGGCGTGACCATTGGCCCGATGCGGGGGCGGCTGTCATCGCTGGGGGAGGATTCCAATCCGGTCAGGTGATTGGCGAAACGGATTCCCAGGGTGCCAGATCAAAGGGAATCCCTTACACCCCCTCCAACATTTTATCCACCCTTTACCAACATTTGGGAATTGATCCTGCCATCGCCCTTTTGGACCACAACAAACGACCCATGCCTATCCTGGACGATCGGGTTACGGTTCATGAACTGGAGAGATCCTGATTCAGGTTACCCAGGCCGGATCACGAACAACCATTTTTTCCTGGTGAATAATCAAATCCACCTTCGAAAATCGGGACTACAAAGCACTTTTTTCGGAGTCGGATTCAAGGATTGGCCTCTTGTTTCCCAATTTCTTTCATCCTTTCAAACCCAAGTGGATTGTTTGGAACCGGGCAGAGTTCGTAAGAACACATTCCAACTCTGTTGCTAAATATACAGGTTGCCAAGAATATCAAGTACCTTGTTCGGGACTACATGCCGATTTGAACTTGACATACTCCAAATTCCCGGGAAAAAACACAATCCTTGTCCCAAAAATGACCAAAAAATCGTAAAAAATCACTACAACCGAGTAACTTGGTTTAGGACGGGATGGTTTACCAACCACCCAAGCGATTACTAATCCGCCCTGGCGCCTTTTGCGGATCGGAGGGAAGCTATGAACCGGATACCCAGGTTTAGGACCATTACAAAAGCCAACAGGACCAAAGCACCCGCAAAGGCAAGTTTTTCCTTGTCTTCGTATCCTTCCGATGAATAATAGTAGATATAATAGGTCAAAAAAGGCGTTGGTTCATTGAGGCTCTTTGGCCAAAAATCCGTATTGCCAGCCGTGAATAGCAAGGGTGCCGTTTCCCCCGCAACCCGGCTAATGGAAAGGATTACTCCGGTAACCACTGCCGGAAGGGCGGCTGGCAACAAAACCCGAAGGGCCGTTTGGGCCTGGGTCGCCCCCAAAGCATAACTGGCCTCGCGAAGGGTGCCTGGAACAAGTTTGAGTGCCTCCTCAGAACTTCGCATGACGACGGGAATCATCATCATTCCCAGGGCAAAGGCCCCCGCCCAGGCGGAATCGGTCTGCATTGGCCTGACGATTATCGTATAAGCAAAGATGCCTATGATTATAGATGGAGTTGAACCCAATATGTCACCGACAAATCGAACCAGGGGAACAAGGCGGCTGGAGCGAAATTCCGAAAGAAACAGTGCTGAGAAAATGCCAATTGGCACCCCAAATAAAGGTGCAAGACCTACCATCGTAAGGGTACCCAGAATGGCGTGTCCCAAACCCAATGGTGGTTTACTTGTAAAGAACGCCCAATCCAGGCTTTGTATACCCCTGTAAGCGACAAATCCCAAAATATTGAAAAGTGGCAGGAGCAAGAGCAAAAAACCAAACCCCATCAATACCGTCATGCACTGGTTAATCAATTGATTTTTCCAGGCAAAGCGGGCCACCGCCCGTCTTAGTAATCCACCTAACTCGGCCCGACGGGCGGCACGAACGGCTGGTTTTTCCGGCCGTTCAAGGGTGGCCATTTTGCCTTCAAAAATTTCCGGCGCCTTGGGTTCTGCCCGCGAGGAACGCCAAATCAACAGCCTTGCAACACTATTTACCACAAGGGTAACCAATAAAAGAGCCAAACCAAGTTCGACCAAAGCAGACCGCTGCATATCGGTCATGGCCCCTGCCAGTTGATTGGCAATGACGCTGGGAATGGTAGCGGCTGCGGCATCGAGTGCAGGGAAATTAACGGGGCCCAAGGGACTGTTCCAGGTCGTGAAATGGATTTGGGGCATATTGCCAATGACCATTGCCACGGCCATGGTTTCCCCCAAAGCACGGCCCAGGGAAAGGAAACTCGCCCCCAAAATTCCAGGCCAGGCATAAGGCAACACAACCCGGCTGATCATTTGCCATCTCGTGGATCCAAGGGCGATGGCACCTTCCCTTTGGGACATGGGAACCGCTTTGCAGACTTCGTAACTAACCGAGGTAAGAAAAGGTGCAATCATTACCGCCAAAACAATTCCTGCAGTTAACATTCCCCTACCGGTATCGTTTTCGGCTCCAACGGCTTTGAGAAGTGGTTGAAGTAAGGGAACAACAAAGAAAATTCCCCAAAATCCGTAAATGACACTGGGAATGGCCGCCAAAAGTTCAATCAGGAACATGGCAGGCCTGGCCCATCTGCGATGGGAAATTTCACTCAGGAAAGTGGCCGCGGCCACACCCAGGGGAAGAGCAATAAACATCGCAATCGCGGAGGTCATCAGCGTTCCATAAATGAATGGAACGGATCCAAATTTTTCCTGGGGGGGATTCCAGTCCGTTTGATAAAGGAAGGAAAAGCCGAATTTAGTAATGCTTGGAAGGCTGGCTTTTACCAACAGGGCGATGAGCAAGAGTAGCAGGGCAGGCCCTACCAAAGCTGCGGCATAACAGGCAAACCGGAAGCAAAAATCGCCCCATTCTTTCAGAATATTTGCCCGTTTCGGCATGAATGGTGGAACCTTTGGCAAATTATTGCCCCAATGGACTCAAAGTTGCATTTATTTTTTCTACCAGGACTTTTGGTAACAGAGGGTAGTGTTTTTGGGCGCAAAGGGCCTGGCCAGGTCCAATGGCATATTGGACAAAACCCTTTATGGCTTCTGCCTTTGATTTTTCCATTTTGGTTTGCACAACCAGCCAAACTGTCCCGCATACGGGATAAGAATCCTTGCCTGGTTGTTGCAGAAGGCTGAAAACCAGAGTATCCGGAATGGTTTTCAGGTTTGCAACGGCGGCTCCTGTGGTTTCCAGGGAGGCACCCAGAAATGCGGTTTTATCGGCATTCTGGATTTTCCCACTTTTAAGAGTCTTTTTCTCCAATGCATAGATCAACTCGACATAACCGATGGCACCCACCTTGTCCCCGACCAGCTTTGCAACTCCGGCATTTTTGGGAGCCTGCTGGCCGACGGGCCACTTGGGCTGGGTGGATGCGCCTACTGTCTCTTTCCAGGTTGGGCTAATCAAACTGAGATAGGAGGTCCAAATGTGGCTCGTTCCACTGCCATCGGCACGGGCGCAAACCGTAATGTTTGTATCGGGAAGGTTTGCCCCGGGATTGAGTTTGGAAATGGCAGGGTCATTCCATTTGGTGATTTTGCCGAGAAAGATATCCGCAAGAACCTCTCCCGTAAAGTTCAAAGGGTCTGCCAATTCCGGGAGGTTGTAAATGGGGACCACCGCACCCATGGCAAGGGGAATCTGGAGGATCGCATCGATTCCACCTGCTTTTTGAATGTGTTCCGGGGTAAGGGGCGCATCAGAACACCCAAAATCGCGTTCCCCAGCCAAAAGTTTTTGGACACCATCCCCCGATCCTGTAACCTGGTAATCCACCTCGGTGCCTTCGTAGGCCCCTTTCCATAGCTCCATGATGGGGCCAATGAAGCTGCTGCCCCCACCCCGAATTCGGGTTGCAACCAAGGATCCCTTCGCATTTTTTTTGCCGACCTCTCCGCCACATCCGGCAAGAAAGGCACATGCCAAAATTCCCAAAAGAAAAACTCTACGAGTAGAAAGCACCCAATTCATTGGAACAACCTCTTGTTGGGGATTATCTTAGCTTGCGGGAGGAGCCTTTCCTTAGCGGATATGTGTACATTTCGTGAAATTTCCCAATTGCCTGGCAAACCACCTGGCACCCTAATCAGGATCGGCCCCAACCTTTATGGGTGCTTTCCCCGAAGCCTTCATTTTGAGGTAGGATTGAATGAACGGATCCAAATCCCCATCAAGCACCTGCATCACCTGGGAGGTGGCATGGCCTGTGCGAACATCCTTGGCCAGGGTGTAGGGTTGCAGTACATAGTTCCGGATTTGAAATCCCCATGAAACCTCACCCTTTTCGTCATAAACCTTTTCCGTCTCGGCTTTGCGCTTGTTTTCCTCAATTTTGTAGAGTTTGGCTTTCAGCATTTTATAAGCCATGTCATCGTTTTTATGTTGACTGCGTTCTGAACGGCTTTCCGCCGCAACCCCCGTGGGTTTATGAATGTAGCGTACTCCGGATTCGGTTTTGTTCTGGTGTTGACCTCCCGGACCACCCGAGCGGAAAGTTTGTCGTTCCAAATCATCGGGACGCATGTCGATTTCAATGGTTCCATCTATTTCGGGAGTCACATCGACAGCTGCAAACGATGTATGCCTCCGGGCGTTGGAGTCAAATGGGCTGATTCGAACAAGCCTATGGATGCCCGATTCGCTTTGAAGGTGACCGTAGGCATAGTCGCCCACGATACGGACGGTGGCACTTTGAATTCCTGCCTCATCATTTCGCAGTTCATCAACCATTTCCACGGTCAATCCGTGTCGCTCTCCCCAACGAGTATACATCCGAATGAGGATTCCAGCCCAATCGCAGGCCTCAGTTCCACCCGCCCCCGCTTGAACTCTCAGGTAGGCATTGCTTGCGTCCTGGGGCCCGTTGAGGATCGACCGAAGTTCAAAATCCTCGAGTGAGAGGGCAAAGCGCTCCCGTTCTCCCTGGAGTTCCATTTCAAGCGATGGGTCCTCCTCGGATAGCTCGAACAAAGCCTGCACATCCCCCAGGGCGTTTTCCAAATCCTCGAAAGGTTTCAAAATGCCGCTAATGGGTTTGAATTGGCTTATGACCTGTTGAGCCTTTTCTGAATTGCCCCAGAAGTCGGGTGCTGCCTGTTTTTCGAGAAATGCTTCCCGCTGTTTTCTTTTTCCAGAAATGTCAAAGAGAGTCCCTCAAGAAGGCCAATCTTTGGGTAAATTCCTGTACCTGTTTTTTCGTTTCCGGATTCATCAAAATCTTCCTGCCCTAATTCCGGATCACGCCCAGGGGGTGTTCCCCTCGTGGTGTTCCATAAGAAAATCCTAGGACTTGCGCTGGGCCCGGCACAGTCCTTGTTAAGGGCCAAAAACAGGCAGTGAAAAAGGAATTCCCAAATGAATCGTGGTTCAAGCCGTGGCGTGGTGATCACAGGGGGGGGAAGCGGCATTGGTTTGGCGGCCGCAAAAAAATTCCTTGAGGCCGGGGACAGAGTGGTTATTTCCGGGAGAGGTGGCCCACGGCTTAAAGCAGCGGTGGAAACCCTTTCCATGATCCAGGAATCGAAAGGAAGGATATGGGCGGTTCAGGCGGATTTGGCCACCCAAAACGGCGCCGAAGCACTCGCTAGCCAGGCTATTTCCCATTTGGGAACGATTGACATCCTTGTGAATAATGCGGGTCTCAATCTCAAAGAACGGTCGGTTGCCGAACTCTCCACCGAACGGTGGCGGGCAGTTTTGGGGGGTAATCTCGATAGTGCCTTTTTAACTACCCAGGCCTTCCTACCGTCCTTTCGTGTTCAAAAAGAGGGGTTGATAGTTTACATCAACTCCATCGCCGGAATTCGGGGGAACCCTTTGGGAGGTGCCGCCTATGTTGCGGCAAAGTTTGCCCTGCGGGGTTGGGCGGTGGCCTTGGCCGCTGAGGAAAAGGCCAATGGCTTACGGGTTACCACAATATTCCCAGGCGAGGTCAATACCCCCATCCTGGAAGCCCGACCTAACCCTGTCTCCGAAGAACACAAAATTGCCATCCTTCAACCCGAGGATGTGGCAAGTGCCATTTACTTTGTGGGAAGTTTGCCCAAGCGTGCCCTTATTCCGGAATTGATCATTTCCCCGAGTCATTACACCTATATTTAGTTTGGCCCTAGACTTATTAAGCCAGTACGGACGATCGATTTCGCCCAATATCCAAGGACAAGTTTCATGTCGGTGCAAATGCAGCTTCGCCGAATCATCATTAGCGAGATTCAGGACGAACAGGTTATCATGCTCAAAGAGGTCGAAGGGGAGCGCATTTTCCCCATGATGATCGGGATTTTCGAAGCATCCAGTATCGATCGTCGCGTCAAGCATATGGTTTCGCCTCGCCCCCTTACCCACGACCTCATTGCCTCCACGATTGAAAAACTCGGTGGGGAACTTCGCGACATTCTTATCAATGAAATCCGCGATCAAACTTATTTTGCAGTTATCCGGATTGCCCTTGATGGCGAAATTGTCGAGGTGGATTGCCGACCTTCCGATGGCATAGCCCTTGCGGTAGCCTCTGGAGTACCTATTTATGTTGCAGAAGGAGTCCTGGAAGAGGTTTGTGGGAACGATTGATCGGGGGCCCGATGGGGATTAAAACCCCACCAGAAAAGGGCTGCCAAGATTCCATTGATAATTGCCCCCAACAAAAAACAGAGCCTCAATTCCTCCGCCTCGTTGGCAAGATCAATTTGCCCCCGGAGGATGCCCATGCTTAAATGTCCCAAACACATCCCCATTCCCTGAATAAAGACTACAATTGCCTGTGCACTTGTCCGCAAATCGGTGGGAATCCTGCTATTCAGCCAAATCGAACCCACAATCAAAAACATGGTAATAACCATCCCATTTAGGGGAAGTGATGCCAGGGCAGGCCAAAGGGACCTGGACAAGGACAAAATCGATAGGGCCATACACCATGCAATCAGGCCTGTCCGCATGGAACCCCTGATACCCAATCGCAGAAGGATTCCAGGCAGGATGAAGGAAAGGGCGGCTTCGGGCAACTGGGCCAATGTCAAACTGGGGAGGAGCCAACTTCGAGGTAATCCCAATTCCGCTAACAAAAGGGGTGTTCCCTGTACGGAAAAGGGCTGGCTCACACAAATTCCAAAAACAGAAAGCCCATAAAGAAAAAAGGGCTTACTCCAAAGGCATTTGAGTGCGGCACCCGGGGCAAACGCCCGACCTGGTGGGTGATCAGGTTTTACCCAGGGCATGGTACAAGCAAAGGCCACCATGAGGGCGGCCAGAACCATTGCCAGGCAGAAAAAGGGGAGCGTTTTTTCCTGATCCACCCAGCCCAAACTCATCAGGGGAACCAGGGACCACCCTGCAGCAATCCAGCCAATAGTGCCCCACATTCGGGTCCGGCCAAAATCTTTTTCCGGGTCTTCCAGATGGGTAAATAACATGGTGGTTGCCAACACCCATGTTGGGATAGTGAGCAACCAATAAAGTAGTGTGAAAACAAATATCCAAATCGGGCTAGTGCTGATAATTAGGCCACCTATGGCCCCAAAAATGCCAAGCCCACTAAGGGCCATCAGGAGGCTGGGGGGAAGAATCCTGTCTGCGATTTGACCAAATAGGGGTGCTCCCAGGGAAGCGATTCCCTGGGTCGCAGCACAAAAAGAGAGTTCAAGGGGGCCAAATCCAAGGTCTTTTTGCAGGTGTGTACTATATCCCGGTACCAAGGCCCCTGAAATTGAAAAAACCAGTGCCACCAGAATGGACAACCGAATGCGCATCCATACTCCACCCCTCATTAAAATACCGCCCAAAATCCATTAACAAAATGCGCAAATAACCCATTCCTGATGACATTCTATGATTTGGATTTGGCAAACCCAATCCAGTTCTGGGTGCTTCCATTTTGGTAAAGTCCGAAATCACCTTCGGGAGTCATGCTTCCGACCTACCCTGATTCACTGACCCTTGGAAATTCCATCAAGATTGGGAAGATTGCACCGGAACATTTTTACCGTCTTCGGCATGGTTAAGAAATCGCTCGATTCCATAACCCAAAGCAGCACCTAACCCCAAGCAAAACAAAGGAATCAAGTCGAACGAGAAAACGACCAAAACCAGAATGATGACAAAAAGGAAACTTAGCGATCCGGCTGTAAAAAGGATGAGGTCGCGGGTAGCTATCCCGGCCTTTTCCAACCACCCTTTCACCAACTCAAGCAATCGATCGGCTCCGGAACCGGGCTCCTCCTCAATCTGTGATTCGGCAACCGCAACCGGTTTAGCCTTTTTCGAAGCCCCCTCTACCACCCCCACCACAACCAATTCCTCCATTTCAATATGTTTGTTATTTTCCTCGGCAGCAAGGATTACCCGAAGCTGCTTGCCAGTTGCCAGGAGGGAAACCGGGTTTTTATCAGGAGCTACCCGGACCAAGGAGTCGACAAATTCTGCAATCAGGTCGGGAATTTCAGGGACAAGGGATGAAACCGGAGCCGGGTTGGAATTCGGACTTTGGAGCGTGAGTAATTCGTACATTGCCAAGCCAAGTTTATGAGCTGTTTCGCTTTCCGTTGGCGGATGGGAAGCCTCATTTCCCAATAGCTTTGGGTCTATTAGGGCGTCAATGATCCGGATGGTTTTTTGCGATGCCCCTGGCTTTCCTGTTTGGCATAGCCAGAACGATTCAAGGGATACCTTGCCAGGAAAGGCCCCTGATCCGCGAAGGGCTGAAAAGCCGGTAAAAAGCAACGAGAAAAGTTTGGCAACCTGAATGGGTTTGAGCCGAACCTTGCGGTTAATCAGCGATTGCAGCGATTCGCCTTGGGCATATTCCCTGGCCAGGTAGGCCCTGTCCCCCTCCTGAATCAATCCAATAATTCTGGAAACCTGAGGGTTTTGAAAATCCGTTGACTTCTGGATGCTATCCGCCAAAGCCTTTGATTTGGTTGGGTCCGAGGTAATGCTTGTGTTGATTTGTTCCAAATAGGTCGGCCTGTGAAGGGTATCGTCTGCGATTAGCCAGCCTTCCAGAGGCCCAGAGGTTACCGAGTCCTTCACCCGGTAGTTACCTACGACAAGTTCATCAGTCTTCCTTTTCAGAATTTTTTCACACTGGTAAACGGAAAGGTATTGATTGACGATCATCCAGCGGGCCAGTTTTGAGGAGTCGGTTACAGCCTCCCTTCCTGCTTTTTTCCAACCAGCCTTTATTGTTTCGATATCCCCCAAACCCACGATTTGGTTTTGGGTAATGGCATCAAAAAAATCGTCAACGGTGATAGGCATGGATATTCTCCAGGGACTTTCAAAGGATAGGCTATGCCAACCACGAAAAAATCCACCGGGACCTAAATGGTTTTTCAAGGTTTTTCTTGTAATTAGTGGGACGGTGTCCTATCTCTCTCAAAGAGTTGATCCCGTTTCCCAGGACCCTTTTTATGCGTCATGTACTTTCGGTTTTGGTTCAAAATCAACCAGGCGTCCTCGCCCATATCTCAGGTATGTTTGCTTCCCGGGGGTTTAATATTGACAGCCTTGCCGTCGGTGAAACGGAGGTTCCCGAGCTATCCCGAATGACCATTGTCATCCGGGGTGACGATGCTGTCCTTGAGCAGGTCCGCAAGCAGCTTTCCAAAATCCTGACTGTGGTAAAAGTTCAGGACATCAGCTCAATGAATTATGTCGAACGCGACCTGATGTTGATCAAAGTCCGTGCCAGTGCATCCCAGCGAGTGGAAATCGGTCAATTGGTGGCAACTTTCCGGGGTCGATTGGTGGATATTTCACCGGAAAGTATAGTCGTCGAACTGGACGGTCAAGAGGGCAAAATTGAAGCATTCATTGAGTTGATGCGAAACTATGGCATCATTGAATTGGCACGGACGGGTCGGATCGCCCTGGTACGGGGCTAGACTTGCCGTTTAATCCCAAATTTAAGGCTTCCACCCTTTGGGCTGGTTGGCCAAGGTTAATTCAAAAGGAATTCCGGCAATGTCCACCCATCTGATTCAAAGTTCATCCACCATGGACCTTCGGCCCGATTTGGTAGCCATTCTGAAACACCTCAAAACGGGAGACCGGATCAAGGTTCGGCAAAAGATTCAAATCAACACCCTTCATATTTGGGAAACGGAAACAGAAGGGGTTTTTCGAAAAACCGATTACCTTGCCACCGGCTTGGCAACCGATCGGGTCCGCCAGGACGATATTGTCGTGGTTTGTCTTCATTTTGTAAAAGACAATGGCGAACTAACAAGTATTACCTTGGATGAAAACACGGAAGTGGAAATCGTCAACGGCTAGTCCCCGTGGTGGGGAATGGTTTAGGAATTGCTGCTATATCTGAAACCTGCTTTTTGAAACCAAGGGTGGAACGCCTCCCTGTGCGAGCTTTAGTCAAGCGAAACGATTTCGCCCCCGTTCATTGTAATCGCAGACCAAAACACTTTTTCCGAAACCCCTTGGCCAACCGTTCGCACGCTTCCATCGGCGAAACCGCAAAGCAGAGCAGAATGAGGCGTTTGAGGAATGGTTGGATCGCAATCAGCGACGGATGGACGGACTTGAAAGGTCTTCCCAGGAACACTGGGCACTGTTCCTTGGGGGAACGAAAAAGGTACTGGATAAACATCTCCATGGGTAGGAAACCCAGGAATGCCGCCATCGGCGAATGTCGCCCTCCGAAACGACCTCGCTTCATGAATGTACTGATTTGAATTATAATGAAAAATCCTATTGTTACAGTTTGTATAGTGTTCTGAAAATAAAATAGTTCTTGATGTGCCGTCTGAAAAAGGTATGCGTTCACGGGTTTTAGTGCTAAACGGGTATAGGAATAGTAGCCAGGGTCCCGATTTTCTCAACCCTGTAGTGGGATGAGTCGAGGTGAGGGAAGCTTTTTCCTGAAGGATTCGATGCATGATCTGATGTATTC
>SYLG01000043.1 GCA_005808665.1 Planctomycetia bacterium
AAAATCCAAAACCCAAAACCCAAAACCCAAAATCACCAGGTCTTGAGGTTGAAAAGGCAATTCCAGACTCACCCATAACCCCAGGTCTTGAGGTTGCAAATGCTATTCCTGAAAACACCGTCTACTCACCACAAATAACATCCAGGTTATTTGGATTTTTATCCTCCGGAAACTTTCCTTTTTTGGTGGTAGGATTGTTCAGGAACAAAGTCCTAGATTGACATCCAAGGTTTTTAAGGCCCGCCAAGGTTTCCCCTTTGGTTTTGGCCAACCCGATTGCCATCGATTATCGTTCCTCTTTCATCCAAGGTGGGTTATGCCTGATACACGCCTCAATGATAAATTGTTGTATCCATCGGACCGTCGGATGTGGGTTTCGATGAAAACCCCTTACTTTGTCTTTTTTGCGGTGTTGGGAATCGTGCCTGTGTTGGTTGCCTGGGTACAATTTTTTTCCATTGGCTTGCCGTCAATCCCCTCACCTGCCCATACAATTCCTTCCAGCGTGGGGGACCCGTTTGGTTTTCCTGTGTGGATCCGCTTAACTCATTTTGTCAATTTCTTTCTCATGGTCCTGTTGGTTCGAAGTGGGCTTTCCATTTTAATGGATCACCCAAGGCTTTATTGGAATGATCATTGCACCCCTGGCAGTGACTGGTTGCGATTCACGCCAGTTGAAGTTCCCAAAGATCGGGTTTGGACGGCAAAAGACGATAGCCGTTACCTCTCTCCCTGGATCGGATTACCTGGGTTTCGTCATACGGTAGGAATCGCCCGTCATTGGCATTTTTTGTCGGCTTTTTTTTGGTTGGCTAACGGTTTGGCCTTTGTTGCACTATTGTTTTGCACCAACCAATGGCGCCGTTTGGTTCCGATGGATTGGCAAATCGGTGCGGATGCCTGGAATGTCTTTGTCCATTATGCGACCTTTCATTTGCCCTCGGAACCGGATGGTTTTTACAAATACAACCCCCTTCAGCAACTTTCCTATTTTGGAGTGGTGTTTATGGTGGCTCCGGTAACATTTTTTACCGGGTTGGCTATGTCTCCTGCGATTGATAATCGTTTCCGCTGGTATCCCAGGCTGTTTGGGGGAAGGCAATGTGCCCGGTCCATCCATTTTCTTGCATTGCTTGGATACCTTGGGTTCCTGATTCCCCACATTACCATGGTGGCAATTACCGGCCTTTCCCAAAACATGAATCATATTGTGTTTGGCACGGATGCTACCGACCCTGCCGGATTGTTGGTTGGTTTGATTGGAATTGGGTTGGTGGTGGGGGCCTGTTTTTTAACGCACTGGGTTTCCTGGTACAAACCAAGGTTGCTTCAGTATACTTTTCGACGGTTTTTGGGCCCTTTTCAAAGACGGTTTTTGAATCGGATGGCAACCCAGGTGGAATTTAAAAAACAAAATATATCACCCTATTTCTGGCCGAATGGCAAAATGCCTGTCTCCGAGGATTGGACCCAATTACGAGAAACGGGGTTTAAGAACTATCGGTTGAAGGTGTTTGGTTTGGTGGAAAACCCGGTCGAATTATCACTTGCCGATTTGAGGGAACTAGGAAAGCAAGACCAAATCACCATGCACCATTGCATTCAGGGCTGGTCGGGAATTGCCCATTGGGGGGGATTTCCCATGGCAAAACTGATTGCTTTGGTAAAGCCCAAGGCCGAGGTGGGCACCGTTGTGTTTCACTCGTTTGGCGAGGGACATTATGGAGGGGAGTATTACGATTCCCTTTCCCTTGGCAATGCCAAGCACCCCCAAACATTGCTTGCCTATGAGATGAATTATGAAGCCTTAAGTGAGGTCCATGGAGCCCCGCTACGACTTCGTGTCGAAAATCAATTGGGGTATAAAATGGTAAAATGGATTCGGGCGGTCGAATTTGTTCGGAGTGAATGTACGGTAGGCAAGGGGTTTGGGGGCAAGAATGAGGATGATGAATACTATCCGATAGTAGCCAATATTTAATTGGTTCCTCCCGATCCTGAGTCGGGTGAAAATGTTGGGTCCCAAACCTTGGTTTGGATTGTCCCTTTTCTCCCTTTACGGGATGTAAATATAGATTGCATAGTAGTTTATGAATTAGGGTTCATGCGTTTTAGTGTCGGCAGGATTCGGTCAAGCCATGGTTTTCTTGAATTAAAATCCTGATCTTTGGACCCTTCCAAAGTGTCATTTCTTTTTGACGGCTTTCCCCTTGTTTGAAAAATCCGGGCCGGGTATGTGCTTCCCTTCAGGGACTGGTTTGGGAGTTCTGAAACCACTCCAAGGTGCAGGGAATGAACGGTTTTTTCCGTTTAACGGGAATCGGGTTATTGGCCCTCCTTTTGCTAATGGCAAAGGGCTACGGGGGCGTATTGCTTTTTGCCCAGGATGTTTTCCATCAAAACCGCCTTTCCCTTTTAACCCGCCATGACATAGATTTGGAATTAAAACCCGACGAAAAGCGGGTCATTGTTCGCCAAAAAATCCATTGGACAAATCCAACCAAGCGTACCCTTACCCGCATGATTTTCAACGCTCATGCCCGCTATGTCGTTCCCCCGGAAGAAGTTCCCGGGATGGCGAAAACGCTTGAATTACTGCGAATGCGGGCTTCCGAGGTGCTTGGAGTAAACAGTCCCCAGTTGGAAATGACTGGGGTCCGGGATGGTGTCGAACGGTTATTGAAATTCCGCTTTGGGGGGATTACCAAAACCGACCTGGAGGTCGAGTTGATTGATCCCCTTTTGCCTGGCCAGACCCAAATCGTGGAGTTGGCCTATTCCATTCGCATGGAAAACAAACAGGGTCGCTGGGGCCATTGGAAAAATGTTTGGTATTTGGCCCAGGGATTGGTTCAGGTTGCAATGATACGGGACCTTCCCGGGGACGGAGAAACAGCCAAAGCCAAATCTGTTCAAACCGGTTCAGCAAAGGTATTGCCTTTGGAGGATGGCTGGGATCCGGCTCCTTTTTATCCATGGCATCAGCCTTTTTCCAACGAATCGGCCCACTATCGGGTTCGTTCGGTTAGCCCTTCCCACCTTGAGGTTGCCACAAGTGGGCACGAGGTGTCCAAGCGCGATTTGGGAGATAACCGAACCGAGCGCATTTTTCAAACAAAAGGATTGCGCGATTTCTCCTGGTTTGCCAGCCAACGCTTTCATTGGTTCACGGAGGAGGCCGTTACCCTTTCTGGCAAGCGTATTCCCATTCGGGTGGCCGCATTTCATGAGCACAGCCACTATGCCAAACGGATGACGCAAATTGCCAAAAAGGCAATTGAAATCTATAGCAAGTGGCTAGGTGATTACCCTTGGGAACAGTTTACCCTGGTGGAGTCCTATTTCGGTTGGAACGGGAACGAATGTGGTGCATTGGTAATGATTGACGAACGGGTATTTGACATGCCCCATTTGGCGGATGGGTTTGTGGATTACCTGGTCAGTCACGAGGTTTGCCACCAATGGTTTTACAATTTGGTGGGCACAGACGGAGTTCGGGAAGCCTTTTTGGATGAAGGCCTTGCCACCAGCCTCAGTCATTTGGTGATGGATAAGGTTCATGGGCGTGAACATCGGATGTTGGAATATCCGGTTGGTTTGAAATGGTTACCCCCCATCCAAAGGGATGATTACCGTAATCAGGGATTGCGGGCGATGTTTGCCAAAAGTGGTGATGGTGCCATTCGTCGTGAGATGGGTGAATATGGCAATATTGCCCAGCTTTTTAACATGGCCTATGACAAAGCCAGCAAGGTATTTGATTTAATTCGTGAACGGTTGGGTGAATCCGCATGGATAGATTTTTTGCGGCATCTGGTCAGGGAATATGCCTACCGGCAATTGAGCCTTTCGGATTTTCGTCGCGAGTTGGAGGCGTTCTCAGGAAGGGATTGGGGAAAATTTTTTGAGGAATGGTTCGAAGGGCCCGGCCATACCGATTGGTCCCTGGCCAGTGTAAAAGTCCATGATCCTGAGGGATCCAAGCTATTTGTTGGCTCGCTTGCCATTCCCGAGCTATTGGCTCCAGCGGCGGCCCAATGGGAAAGTCCAGGGCCGGTTCGAGTCCGCATTCAATTGCATCGAGAGGGCAATCGGGAAGCCAAAACAACGGTTGCCATACGGTTGGATGAGGAGGGAAAAGAGACCATTCGCGTACCCATTCACACCGATTTGCCGAAATATTCAGACCCTGCAACCGGGGCGGATGTCGAGGTCGATGGAGACGATGTTATTGTCGAGTTGGCTTTAAAACGAGCTCCCCAGCAGGTGGTGGTGGATCCAGACAAGATCCAGATCGATCCGGAGCCGGGGAATAACTATTGGCGAAAGCCTTTGCGGTTGCGATTCACCCCGGTCTACACGCTCCTCGAGGAGATGGATTTGACCAATAGCCATGACCGTTTGAACCTGATTGCTGGTCCCTGGCTATACACGGCCCCTTATTCCAACCCATGGTATACCCGGCCGACCATGGCGGGTTTCCGTGTTGGGACCTTCCAAACCAGGGAATTTTCCGCAGGAGCCTATGCCGCCTATCGCACGGATTATCGCGATTTTGTGGCGGGAATCGATGGGCTTTTTACCCATTGGCCGGATGGTCAAACCGAGGTTGGGTATCATGCGGAAACCAGGATTGATGACCTGCAGGATGGGTCGCCCCATCCCACCCTTGCCTCGCTTTATACCAGGCGCACCTTTATGCCAACCGCCAGTTTGTATCAAAGGCCAACGGAATACCTGGAATCGTTTTTGAACTACAGTGGCAATTTCCTTCCCTATCCCGTGGTCGACACTCCAGGAGCCATGCGGTACAACCAATACTTGAGCACAGGGCTTCATTTGAGTCGCTATTACCAAATTCCCTATTGGGATCCGGAAGCTGGTTATCAATTCAATCTGGGGGTGGAAGGGGGTGCCATTGACCTCAATAGTTGGCAAGGAATGGGCAGGTTTTGGGGCAACTATAGTTTTGTGACAACGCTTCCCGACTACACCCACTGGTTGCCGTTTGAGGCGGGGGAGGGACTTCGTTGGTTGGGAGATTACATGGCTCAAAGCCGTTTTGCCGCCCGTGTGTATGGAGGAATAGCCCTACCCAGTCAGGCCCAAATATTCAGTATGGGAGGGGGAGAATTGTTTCGAGGCTATGCCCTGTCGCAAAGGCAAGGGTCGAGTATATCGGTGATTTCAGGTGAATGGCGATTGCCTATCATCAGGCAATGTGAAATGGAAGCCTTGGATCGTGTTGTTGGTTTGAGAAATCTTTATGGCGCCTTGTTTTGCGATACAGGAAATGTTTGGGTGAATGGCAAGCAGGTTGGACCTTGGGCGACCGCAGTGGGAGCGGGCATTCGGGCTGACCTTTCGTTTCTGGGCTTTTTGGAACGGGGTTTGGTGCGATTGGATGTGGCCCAGGCTCTTGACTCGGGAACCGGAGTCCAAGTCTGGTTTGGATTGAACCAACCGTTCTAGTTTTTGCAAAAAAAATTGTATTTTGAAAATTATTCAAATCTTAAATGGTGATCAAATGGACGAAAAAGGCTTGTTTTTCGCTGTTTTCTGGTTTTTTACTGCTTTCGAAGTTTTGTAAACATGACCTTGATTCCGTTTCCCTTCCGGATTATGGTCCCGCTGCCTTGGGGATATTCCACATCGGCGGATGTACCAAACGGAGTGGCGGTGTCCTCTTGTGATCCTAAGCTTGGGTCCCGTGGCGGGTTGGGAATGATCAGGGGTTCCCATACCAGAATGAAGCAGGGGAGAGTCGGTCCGGAGGCCGTTGCTTTCAGATCAGGGCCCGCCAAAGGGCAGAGACTTGGGTCAAAGGGGAGGAGTCGAAATCATGGTCGTTAGGCACAAAGTGAACAAGGGTTGGAAACTGGCGGCAGCGTTCCTGGCGGGATCGCTTGTCACCACTGGCACCATACGAGCTCAGGAAGTGGGTGACGGATTTCCTGTTCCCCGAAAACTTCCTCTGGTAACAGCCGCCAAGGCACATAATACACTTAACCTCGCCATCGAGGCCAAACGCAAAGGGGACTATGAAACGGCTGCCAAACTCTTTCGTGAGGCAGGCAGCAATGTATCTGACCTAACCTCAACGGAGCGTGCGGAATTGGGTCGCCTTGCCCAGGCTAACCAGGAGGCATTGGTTCAACGCAAGGAAGCAGAATCGACCTTGGCCACCATTGAAAAAATGTTGGGCCAAGGCCAGACAAGTTCCGCATCGGACCTGCTTAAACGCATTGAAGCGAACGAACAATACCTGAGTGCCGATGGGAAGGCCAAATTTAACCAACTTAAGGACGAAGCGCGAGCGGGAAAAGCAAGTATCGTCACGGCAGAACTCAAAACCACTTCCGTAAAGAAAGGGGAATCGGCCTCCAAAGCAAGGTCTCTGGTGGCGGAGGGGCGAACCCTGACCTTGTCAGGTAGATTCGAAAAGGCAGAAGCCAAGGTTCGGGAAGCGGAAAGTTGCCGGGCAACCTTCGCCGCCTCCGAGGATAGTCCAGCAAAGCTCCGGGAAGACATTCAAAAGTCAAAATCCGATGCCCGGTTTCTCCTTGCCGTCGGCCATATGGCCTTGTTGGAAGGCGATTATGATTTGGCGGATAAATTGGCGAAATCCGCCGACCGGGCTGCAGGACCGCTGACTTTCCGCTTTTCGCTGGACAATCCCACCCGTTTGATCAAGGAAATTCAGGAAGCGAAAACGGCAAAACCTGCCATTGCTTCGCGCAATGGTACCCGGCCCGCCAACCCCGAAGGTCGGGGAAATGAAAAGGATACCATCGTCCAGGTGTCCGCCAAGGATAAAGTCGAAGCCGCAAAGTTGGTAGTCGATGCGGGTCAGAGTGGCCTCAATTCCGATGCCGATGCCGAGGCAGAATGCCGAAAGCTGGTAAGCTCGGCCAGGGCCGCCCTTGGCAAGGGAGACTTGCCAAAAGCACGCCAATTGGCCGAACGGGCCAAAGCAACCAAAAGCAATTTGCCTTGGTGGGATGACACGCCAGAGCGCATTTTAGGCGAGATTCAGCGGGCGGATGCGGCCGTTAACACGGTTAACGATGCCGCTGCCAAACTCACCCCTTCGGAGCAGCTCAAGATTGCCCGACAGATGTTTGCTTCGGGCAAGCTTGAAGAAGCAGTTGAATTGGTAATGAAACTCAAAGCCAATCAGAGTGCAAGGTGGGGCCTTTTTGAGGATAACCCCGATCGACTTAGGGGAGAGATTGAAAAAGCCTTAACCAAGCGCAATCAGGCCGACTCGGTAAAGGTATTGGCGGAAGCACGCAAACTCTTTGAAGCGGGCGAATACGAAAAAGCGACTCGGGCCGCCTATCGGGCCCAGACCTTGCACGGGCCTTATAGCATTTGGGAATTGGGGGATCGTCCTCAAAAACTAATCGCTCAAATCGAAGCCTCACGCCTTAGCCGCAAGGTGACTGCCAAAGTAGACAGCTCGGTTGAAAAGGCTACGAACAAAGTCAATTTGAAGGTCGAACAGGCACAAAACACCATTGCCAAATCGAACGACAAAGTAGTCTCGAAGGTCAACGAAACCATAAACCAGGTGAACGGTGCCAGCCAAGTGATTGGCGGCGAATTGGACAAGACCATTGCCAAGGCTGATGGGACACTTGCGGGCTTGACGGTGCCTCCCCTTCCTCAAACTGGGGACCGTGGGTTGGCAGGCGGGAATGCCGCAAAATGGCTGGAGGAAGCTCAAAACCTGATGGCTTCAGGGAAAATTGTGGAGGCTAGGGCCAAAGCCATTCAGGCCCAAAAGCTAAATGCGGTTTTACCCCAAGGGGCGGCCACACCTGAGGAGATCCTTGCCGAATTGACCCGAAGGGCAACCAAACAGGTTGCTAACACTCTCGACCGCGTTGGGGATATTGCCAACAAAGGCGGTGCGGACTCGCTTCGGTCTGCCCAGGCAGAACTTGAGCGGGCACGGCAGGTGGCTCGTGATTTCGGACTCGACCAGGGTGCAATCGACGCCAAAGCAACCTGGCTTAAAACTTCGTTCACCAAGGAAACCGGCAAGGATACCTTGGTGGCCGGTGGCCCCCATTCGATACCAGCCCTTCCCGGGGACAATCCCAAGGTCGGTGTGCCTCCTGCTCCCTTGAGTGTGGCCGCTGGTGACACAGCGGGTAAGGTATTGCTTGAGAAGGCAAGGTTGGAACTACGAAGCGGTCAAACCACCAACGCAAGGCGGTTGGCGGAGGAAGCATTCCAGGGACCCTATGGCGTGAAGGAAGATGCCTCTGCCCTGCTTCGAACCATTGATAATGAGGATTCCAATCAGCGAGCACTTGAAGCCAAGCGGACCTTCGATGCGGCAATAGCCTCGTACAACCGCAAGGAATTTGGTCAATCATTGGCACTATTTGCCGCTGTTTCGGACAAATACCTGGACAAGGGAAGGCTTGCCCGCAAACGGGAGATCATGCAAAGTCCGGCATTGGTTGCTTTGATGGCCTCGGATGTGGCCAAGCCAATCGTCAAGGACGGGGCCATTGCCAAACTCAATCCTGGTGTTGAGGGACCTCCGACAACCGGGGAAACCAAACCCGCCACCGACCTTATCGAAGCAGCCCAAGCCATCAAGGAAGTCAAGTTCAGTCAACTCCGTCAACAGGGGCTGGATGCCCAACGGGAGGCGGCTGAAAAGTTTCGTGTGGGACAAACCGATGTGGCAGCGGAAATCCTCCAGGATTACCTGGCCATGTTGGCCGACCAACAGATCGAAGCAAACAAGCTTGCCCTGCTCAAGAGGCCGGTTGAATCCCGCCTTCAGCATTTCAAATTGCTCAAGGCCCAAAAGGAGTTCCTCGAAAAGGACAATGTCGTTCGTGATACCAAGAAAAACAGCATTACCCAAAAACAGCTTGCGGATGAAAACAAGCAAAAAAAGGTATCTGAACAGATGAAGCTGTTCAACCAGGCGTTCAAGGAAGGCAAATATCTCGAAGCGGAAAGCTACGCGATGCGGGCCCACGAACTTGATCCGGACAACAGCATGGCCGCCGCGGCGATGCAAATGGCCAAAACCCAGCGGAACATCAATGTTGCGAAAACCAACAAATCGGACAAGGAGCGCTTCTTCCTGGAGGGGTTAAACGACACCGACAAGGTTGGACCGTCCTTGACCATCGACAAACCGCTGGATGCCGGTGTGGATAGCGCCGACAAGCGCAACAAGCGGACGATCTCGATGACCACCTTGGCCAATCCGCAACGAAAGACCGCAGCGGACCGGGAGATAGAATCCCGGTTGAATACGCCTGTAAATATCAACTTCAAGGATACTTCCCTGCGTGAGGCCCTTGAGGACCTCCGGAAATATTACAACATCAACATTGTGCCTGATGTGGCGGCCCTTGAGGATGAAGGGGTCAGCCTTGACCGCCCCATTACCCTGATGCTCGAACAGGTATCGCTCAAGTCAGCCCTAAACCTGATGTTAAGGAGTGCTCACCTCACCTATGTCATCAAGGACGAGGTTTTGTTGATCACCACCGAGTCCCAAGCCAGGGGCAAACTGAATACCGTGACCTATCAGGTAACGGACTTGATTACTCCCGTCGAGAATTTTGGGAGTACCAGGCCTGGATCCAACCTAACCAACCGCGGGGCAACCCGAGGGACCATGGGCGGAACAACCCAAGGCGCAATCAGCGGGAACAATCCCACCCCCATCCAGTCTCCGTTCAGCCTTTCGGGGGGCCAACCCACCGGATCGCCAGCGGGTACCTCGTTTCAGGGGGGCAGTGAGGCACCGCAATTTAACATTGGCAAGAAAGCCAGCCAAACAACAGAAGATACTCTTATCAAGCTGATTACAGCCACCATCAATCCACAATCGTGGAACTCTGTAGGTGGCCCAGGCTCGATTGAGTTCTTCCCATTAACCAACTCGCTGGTGATCAACCAGACTCCGGATATTCAGGAACAGGTCCAGGACCTGCTCAACAACCTCCGTCGCCTGCTTGACCAGGAGGTTGCCATCGAAATCCGGTTCATTTCGATTGCCGAGGATTTTTATGAAAAAATCGGTGTCGACTTCAACATGAATATCAAAACCGATCGGAACACCAGCCGGTTTGAGCCCCAGATTACTTCGAATACCTACAAACCTGCCGGGTTCATTAACGACCCCAACATGCACGGTATGGTGGGTGGGCTCACTCCAGCGGGAACCTTTACAACGGATCTTGACATCCCAATAGCCCAATCGAGTTTTGCCCTCATCAACCCAGCCTTTGGCGGTTATCCTGGCTTGCCAGGGTCGGGCGGGATCAACCTTGGCCTTGCCTTCCTTAGTGACATTCAGGTTTTCCTCTTCCTTGAGGCAGCCCAGGGGGACAAGCGAACCAATGTAATGCAGGCACCGAAGATAACCATGTTCAATGGCCAAACCTCCGCCTTGGGCGTCTTTGACAGCCAATTCTTCCTTACGGATGTCGGGGTCACACCGTTGGCCAACGGCAACATAACCTTTACCCCGGTTGTGACCGAACAACCGATTGGTTTCCAGATGAGCCTTCAGGCGATCATCTCTGCAGACCGGCGGGTGGTTCGCCTAACTCCTTCGATCCAGTTGAGCAATCTGGTTCCCGGGCCAGTCCAGCTCTTCCCGATCATTGTTCCGATTTTCCCACAAACAGGCAACCTGGTGAACCCGAATCCTTCGGATCCGATCACCTTTACCCAATTCATTCAACAACCCATCATCAACACCCTGTTTATCCAAACGACTGTGGCTGTTCCGGATGGGGGTACGGTGCTTATGGGTGGCTTCAAGCGACTCAGTGAAAGCCGAAGCGAATTCGGACCTCCGGTCCTTAGCAAGATTCCTTACCTGAATCGCCTGTTTAGAAACACTGCCTATGGTCGTGAGGCAACCAGCCTCTTGATGATGGTGACTCCCCGCATCATCATCCAGGAAGAGGAAGAGTTCAACCAAACGGGTATTCGCCCCACATTCCCAAACAATCCCTAATTTCTAAGCGCCAGTCGGGGAGCTTCGGGATACCCCGGTGGAGGCCGCCAGCCTTCACCGGGGTTTTTTGTCGGATAAGGAGCCAATGCTCCAGAATAAAAAAGGATTGGATTGAATCCGGTCATCGAATTTTATTTGGATCTATTAACGGAATAATACCGGTCCTGGGATGAAATTATTTCTTTAACGACTGATTGACAAAGGCCATCAGGGCCTTGGTTCCAGGGTCATCGGCAAGTCCCAGGTCCGCATTGATTTTGGTGTGAGTGGTTTCTTTGCCGCCAAAAAGGGTGGTGGGGATGCCGTGGGATTTGAGAACCCTTCCCAGGTGGTTGGCTTGGCCCGAGGTATCTGCATCATTGGTTACATACATGATGAGAAAAGGGGGAATTCCTTTGTTTTTGGCAATATGGCTAACGGTAGAAAAAGCCCGGTGTTTGGCAGGGTCGTTTCCGAATTTTTGCCGGTGGCCAAAAGTTGCTTTGGGTAGGTTGTAAACCTTGCACCTGGTTTCGGCAATTTCAATGATTGCCGGAATGTCAAATGTGTCACCATCGACAGGGACGCAGCCCTTGACCATTGAAAAATCAAGACCTTCGGCTTTGAAATACCGCTCATCAGTGCAAACCAGAGCGGCAAGTTGTGCCCCGGCAGAATGGCCCATGATAAATATTTGGTTTGGATCACCGCCATGGGTGGCGATATTCTCATGCACCCAACGGACCGATTTGGCGATGTCCCTGATAATGGTCTCCATATCGACGGTTGGCAAAAGCCGATAATTGGTGGAAACAAAAATGAATTTATTATCGACAAACAACCGGGGTTTTAATTGGACGCCGGATTTATCCCCCGTTTGCCAGCCCCCTCCATGAATCCAAAAAACAACAGGGAGGTTTTTTGCAGCCACTGGCGAATAGACATCCAGGACTTGGCGAGGATGGCCGCCGGTAACATAAGGAATGTTTTTTACGATACCCTGGTCCTGAATGGGGGTTTGGGATTGTAGGGAGGAAAGGGTCATCACCGAAGAAAGTAGGGTAAAAAGGAATCGCATGGTGTTTATCCTTGCCTTTGGAATTTGGGTCCAAAAAGGCAATTCGATTATGCCACAATAGGATCGGGCACATGCACTTTTTCAATCGCCTTTTTGTTTGTCTAGGAATTGGCTCCCGGGTGACGACCGCCAAGGTGTTAAAAAATCATGGGGTGGTTCGCTTGGAGCATTTCATAATCACAATCATACCCCAGGATAAAAGCAAAAAGGCAAAAGTAAACCCGCCATAGACTTGCCCCAATTTGGCAAGCCGTTGGGGGAAAATTCCCGTACTCGTTACGCTCATGAGCAAGGTGCAGGTAATCACCAACCCGAGCAGGAATTTCTTTTCCAGGTTCCAAAACGGAATCCGGGCCATTCTTGCCGAAAGGACAATCCAGGGGATCAATAGGGTCACCGCATGATGCTTCCAGGTTCGTTCGCTGAAAATCAACATACCCAAGAAAACTAACCCGAGCTCGGCGACCAAAGCGGTGCGGGTGGTGGCATCCGAATGGGCTTGGGTTTTGCAATTCCCACAATAAAAGAACATGAGAATGGCGAACCCAACCATTAACAATTGTACGATCCGCTTGGTGACCACCGGGTCGAGTTTGAGAAAGTTGTGGTATTCCAAGGGAGTGTAGGTGCCATCGACATAGGTCGTGAAGGAGGGAAACTCGCCAAGAAGCCGAAAAAGCAATCCGGGAACCGATTGATTGTTGTGTTCCGGGGTGACTTTGCCCTCGATAAGGAAGGGTTTGACCATTTCATCAAACCAGGAAAAAAGTTGGGTTTGATTGGCATCCCAACCAAGGACCGCTGCGGGAACGAAACCCGGGAAAAGAAAGAGGGCCAAGCCAATTGCACCCCCTGTCATCGTCCACCAGGAGCGTTTTAACAGGAAATAATAGATAAAAAGGGCAGGGGTCACTTTACAGGAAACAGCCAGGGCCATCACCATTCCGGCTGCCAGGTCGTTCCCATTCATCCATAGTTTGAGGCTTCCCACGCATAGTAAAAGGACAAGGAGATTGACATTACCATGTTGAAGGTCCCCTATGATTGGCCTTAGGGAAAGGGTAATGGCAAGGAGCAGACTCCACCAAGGTAACCTGTTTATCCCTTCTACCATTTGCCAAGTCCATAAAACTGCCAGAAAGGCCATGCCAACCTTGGCGTAATACCAAACGAGGGCCATCGCTAGCGGAGGCAACTTGGCTAATGGATAGAGCAAAACGGCCATAACCGGCGGGTTGGGATACTGGTATTTTCTGGCAATGTCTTCTCCCTGGTCGAGGTCAAGAAGTTGTGGTTGCCACCGTTGGATCGCCGAGCGGGATTCCAGAGCTTTAAATGTGTATTTGAAACTCAAAAGCAAAAGCAAAAGGACAAAGCCACCCAGGATGATGCGGGAGGCATTTCGTTGCCACCACCCGGATTTTGAAAGATCGGAATCAACAAATGTCATTTCCCAAAGCTCCCAGTCCAAAATCCCTTTGACCATTGGTTCCTATTGTGCGCCAATAGAGGGGTTGGGTGCAAGGGAGGGGAAATGGTAAACCAATTTGTTCAACGGGTACCTTGGTATCTCAAGTTGGAATTTTGGTGGGGGAAGGGGTGGTTTCCAAAGCTGGATCCATTTCAAGCCCATGGCCGAATGTTGCCTTGATTCTTTCCCGAAGGAGTTTGGTTCGGTCCATGGTTGGGGCTATTACCACTTCGAGGGGATCGGTTTGGGGTTGGGTTACCAGGACCTCCTCTGTGCAGTTGGGGTCAATGTTGGAACAAGCCTTTGCGAGTTTGGTGGCGATGGTCGCCAAAAGTTCCCGCCAACCTGAGGCGTCTTCGCGAGTTTCGGCGGCGGCGTCAAATTCTTCACACAAAAGGATCATCCTTAGCAGGTGCCTGAAGATAATCCCTTCCTGGCGAACCAGGTCACTGTTACGAACATACATGTTGAAGTTGCCGCCATATCCCAAGAGAAGTTCTCCGGCGGCCCAAACCGCCCGAACCTGAAGATCGGGAACGCCTTCATGACGGGCTTCAAACAACATGGCTACCTTTTCGGCGAAATGGGGTGGCCTTTGTTCCGGATCAAAAGGATCAAAGGCTTCCTCCTCCTCGTCGCCCTCGGGCGGCATGGAACGAATGAGTCCCCTTTGGATCAATTCGGGATCAATGATTTCGGTTGCCAGGGGGCCGGGTGGCATACGATCTCCCCAGGGGACCCGAACCGATTTCCCAAGGGTAGGGGACAATTCCAAAAGACTTTCGAGGACTTGAAGGATTTCGACCTCGGAAGCTTTGGGGAATAAGTCCAATAAAAAGACCCCATAAAGGGGATGAATGCTCCTGAAGTGGAGCATGGCCTTTAGTTTATCCGTCGGAAGGGCAATATCGGCAGCCGACGGCTCCTTGGGAAAGGGATCATCCGGTCCCCGGAAGGGAGGCACGGGGCTTAATTGGACATACCCTTGTTCGTGGAGTATCAAAAGGCGTCGGTTGAGGTCAACTTCCTGAGCGGCAATACGGGGGGCATCCAACAACCTTTTGCGGATAACCGTGCGGATCAATCCCACTTCGGGGGAGATTTCGAGGAGATAAGCCAACAATCGCCAGGGAAGCATGCCTTTGCTATAGAGTCTTGTGGGAGCTGCCTGTTGAAGTTGTTGAAAATGGTTTTCGGTCCAATAGAGCTGTTTATCGTTCCGGTCGGGTTTCTTTTTCTTGAGGAGCTTGCGTTGCCTCAATAAGCCGGGGTCCTTGGTATCCTCGGGAATGGCCTCCATTTTTCGTTTCCAGCGGACCATACGCACATCATCTTCGTGAGCCATGCCAAAAACGAAGCCTTTGTCGTCGAATTGGGGTCGTCCCGCCCGACCAAAAATTTGTTGGGCACTTGAAGCGTCCATAAGTTTGTGCTTGCCCATGGGGCCTTTGACAAGGCTGGTCAGGATAACGCTCCTTGCGGGGAGGTTAATCCCTGCGGCAAGTGTTTCGGTGCAAACCACTACAGAAAGTAATTTGCGCTGAAAAAGGTCTTCGACAATCTTTCTATAGCGGGGAAGGACCCCGGCGTGATGCACGCCTACACCGCGGCGGAGCATTTGGATCAATTTGGGCCCAGCACCCTGGGTCCAATCGTGCTTGGCAATTTCGGCCAGAAGGGGATCACGCGTTCCCGGGGCAAGGACATCCTGCCCCTTGAGGATTTCCCCGGTACTCCAGCAGCCGTCGCGTTGGAAACAAAAGACAAGGGCGGGTGTTTTGCGTTGGTCACCTTCTCCTTTGGCCATCCATTCCAGGTGGTCCTGGAGGAATTCGTCGCCGACATAATGAAAGCTCAGCGGGACTTTGCGATCCCTGCTTTCGATCAGATCCAATTTGCGGTTATGGCACCGACTGAGCCAATTGAGGAATTCCGAGGCGTTACCCACGGTTGCCGAGAGGAGCATGAGTCGGACAGATGGGGGCAATAGGGCGAGAGAAAGCTCCCAAACGATTCCCCGCTCCTGATCAGCAAAATTGTGAAACTCGTCCATGACCACCCCATGGACCTCGGCCATGGGAAAGGCGGTGGGGTGAAGCAGGCGGTTGAGCAGGATTTCGGCAACCACAACAAGAATGGGTGCCTTGGGATTGATGGACCGGTTTCCGGTAACCAGGCCGACCGAATCGGGGCCATATCCCCACCGGGCGACGGTAGCCCTCAGTTCTTCGAGTTTTTGGTCTGTAAGGGCGATGAGGGGTGTGGTGTAATAAAGGGTTTTGCCCAATCGAAGGGCCTCATAGACGGCACATTCGGCAATGAGGGTCTTGCCGGTCCCGGTTGGGGCGCAAACAAGTATGCCCTGATCGGTGGAGTACCATCCCAGGATTGCTTCTTCCTGAACGGGGTAGGGGGTAAAGGGAAGGGTAGCGAGGAAAGCGAAGGCCAATTCTTCGCGATTAGAAGGGGTTGGAATCAAAGTGTTCATGGGGTAACAATAGGAAACTTTTGTGGTGCGAGGGATAAACCGTAAAAAGGGATGGACATGGGATCCTAGTGTGCTAGAATGCTAGGACACGGAGGGTTCCAGATGACTTTGCACTTAAACCCTGAATTGCGATTGCCCTTGTTTGAACAAATCGAGCGATATTGGATTTATCGAATCGCAGCGGGAGATCCCGCACCTGGGGAGCGAATCCCAAGCGTTCGGGATATGGCTCAGCAGGTTTTGGTTCATCCCAACACGATTGTAAACGCCTATGGGTGCCTTGAGCGTTCGGGGATAATCCTTCCTCGTCGCGGTATCGGCATGGAGGTGACGGCTGAAGCGCCACGGATTTGTAAGGAAAAACGGGAGTCACTCCTTGGGGAGCGTGTTAGAGAATTGTTTTCGGAAGCGGAACAGGCAGGAATGGATCGGGCCGAAGTGGTTCGCCTTGTCCGTGATATTATGAATCAAATAGGAGGGAAATAGGCCATGGAAAACACGATCGAGTTCAAGGGAATTCGTAAATCCTACCGGGGCAAGGTGGCCCTTGATGTGGCGGAATTGGTGGTTCCCCCGGGATCGGTTTGTGCCCTTTTGGGGGCGAACGGTGCGGGAAAATCCACAATGATGAAGCTCCTTGCCGGCTTGGAAAAGGCTGACGAGGGGTCCGTTTCCCTGCTAGGTCGTGATCCCTGGAAAGAGGCCAATGCCCTCCGACTATCGGTTGCCTATGTGGCCGAGAAACCCAAGTTTTATGATTGGATGACGGTGGCCCAGACAGGGTGGTTTGCCTCAGGGTTTTATCCCTTGGGGTTTGAGGCCGGTTTTCAAAAGCATTGTCAAAAACTGAAACTTGACCCTGCCTGCAAACTTTCTTCCCTATCAAAGGGGGCCTACGCCAAGGTGGCCCTGGCACTGGCTTTGGCGATGGATCCCAGTTTGCTTTTACTGGATGAACCGACCAGTGGACTGGACCTTTTCACTAGGCGCGATTTTCTTTCCGGGATGGTGGACCTGGCCGGGGAGGGCAAAACCGTACTCATTTCCAGCCACAACCTGGCGGAGGTGGAACGGGTTGCCAGCCATGTGGTATTCATTGAGGAAGGCAGGGTTGTATTGGACCAATCCATGGACGCCTTGAAAAAGCGGTTGGTGAGACACAGGCAAAAGGGGGATCCCACGGTAAACCTATCCTCCCTGGGGAAGGTCCTTAAGCAAACCAAAGATGGGCCCTGGACCGAATGGATCGTTTTTTGCCATGAAACGGGTTCGTTTCCAAGGGAGCATGGATTTGAACCGATTGCCCTTGAGGATATGTATGAGGTCTTGTTGGGAACCAGGGGGGAGGCCGTAGCATGATTCGTTCGCTCCTTTGGAAGGACCTGCGCGACCACTTGGCGTCGATCATGGTTTTGGGTTTGGTCGGTTTGGGCCTTTTGGTGTTCATTGGGATCTATCTTGGCCTGGAACCGGCTACCCCTCCGGACCGGGTTTTTCACGGAACAGGGGTGGTGATTTTGTGCCTGGCTCCAGCCATTGCCCTCCTTTTGGGAGCAATGTTTCTTGGTTCCGACAAAGAAAATGGGACATCGACTTGGTTGGCCACCATGCCAAAAGAAGCGTGGAGGGTTTGGAGTGTCCGAAATGGTTTTGCAAACCTGGTCCAACTTGCTTTAATGCTCATTTGGGGTCTGTTTTGGTGGGTTTCCTATTCTCCAAAGGAGGGTGCCCGATTTCCTGGCGAGGCTGTCTGGTTCCTCATGGGAGCAAGTTTGATTGGCATTGCCTGGGGGCAGTGGGGGGTCCATCGATCCAAAACAGTTTTGGGGGGCTTTGGAAAAGGCTTGATCGGGCTGATTGCCTCGCTGGTGGTTGTCTATGGCCTCCTTGTTGGTTTTGAGATCCTTTTTCGGGGGGTAAGTGAATATTTTTCCAATCAGGTGTTTATTGTGGCTACGGTTGCATTGGGCTTATGGGGAATACCCATGGCATGGGTTTTCCTGGACTTTTCCAGGAAATGGGAAATTGGTTTTTGGAGGAATTATCCACCTCTTTGGTTTTCCATGCGATTGTGGTGGTTGAGTTGTCATTCCTGGATTGTGCCCGGAATGACCATGGTCGTCCTCGGTTTGGTTGCTGGTTTTGCCTTACCCTACTGGTTCATGGTTTGGCCCATTTGGAGCCTTTCCATGGGGGTGGTGAGTGGCCTTTGCGTGCTTCAGTCCGATCAGGGCAAGGCGACCCTTCTTGGGTCAGTCCGGGCATTTAGGCCTTTGCATTGGGATATTCGCATTTTTCCAAGCCTTTTCTTTGGGCTTTGCCTTAATCTCATTCCGTTGATTCCCCTTGGGATATCCGGAATCATTCGAGGGCTGGCGGGAGTCGAAGGGGAAGGGGAACCATTGTCCCGACTGGTTTGGCCAGGTGTGGGCATTATCATTCCTGTTGGCCCATTTTTCCTGCTATGGTGGTGTGCAGGTTTTGGGTCCGCCCTTTGGTGTAGTCTTTTTCTGGAAAAGGCGGTTGTGGCCTTTGTTGCCTCTTGGGGATTAGGGGCTTTGGTAGCTACCCTGTGGGTTCCCTCGGTGCTTGGGGGTGGTTTATCCCTATTTTGGATAGTAGGGATCGTGGTTGTATTTTGGTTTCATGGAAGATTTTTATACCGTGGCTTTGCCAGCCAAAATCCAACCCGGACAGGCCTTTTATCCTTCTCGGGCCTGATTTGTTTGCTCGCTGGGTTTTCAGCACTTGGAGCTTATGCCCGTACCATTCCTTCCAATGGCTTGGCAATGGACCCCTTTTCCCTTGAGGAAATTCGCCAGTCTCTAAGGAATCAATCCCCCCGCCAGGAAGATGACCTTAAAAGGTATTTGGAGGAGAATCGACCTTCCTCTCTCCCTTCTGTTGGGGCAGAATCCATTCTGGATATGCCTGTAAACCAGTGGCCTGAAGTAGTGCTTGCCAATTTGAAGGATGTTCAGTCGCCTTATTTCAAAAAAGCTGCCTGGGATTGGAAGGATCCTGATGAGGTGATTTCGTATTTTGCCGCCAGGCAAGCGTTTCGTCTCATGGACGAGGATCCCATGTTGGGTGTCCATAACCTTTTTTCTCCCATCCAAATAAGGGGAATCCACGCACTTTGGGAGGTGTCCCAAGGTGTAAAAGGATCCGGGGAATCCTTTGCCCAGGAGATTGGCAGATATTTCTATTTGGGAGAATGTCTGCGTCATAAATCCCATTATATGCTTTATTCCCAGGGCATTCGGTTTGAACGGTTTGCGTATCAGCTTATTGAATTTCAATTGCAATGGGGCAAACCGACCGAGGCCGGATTGGTGGCCCTGGGCAAAACATTGGAGGAAAGGGAAGCCAGGGAAAAACAAGTGGATCCAAAGACCCGTGAAATCGCATTTTGGCTATCACGGACAGCTTCTGAAAAACCTTCGTTCTGGCAAAGGCATTGGATTCCCACCGGCCCTTCCACCCATTCTTCGGCCCACTCCTATTGGCAAATGGCCGATTTCGCGGCCTTGGCACCATGGGAAAAAGAACGAACCAGGCGCCTCATTAATCATTGGTTTTCGGGAAATCCCTCTACGGACCGTTTTCGTTTTCCAAACGATCATGCTAAATTCGCCTTGGATTCCATTCCATACTGGTTTCTCAACACCTGGAATAGTACACCACCCCATGGGGGATTAACCCTTGCCGACCAGGATAAAGTAACCCGAACCATCCATGATTTAACCAAAATCGGAATTGCCCTAAAGAAATACAAGATTGCCAAGGGGAATTGGCCCAAATCCCTTGAGGTATTGGTTCCAGGCTACTTAGGGAACATTCCCAAGGATCCATTCTCGGGTGGAGATTTAAAATTTCACCTTGTTGGTAAAGGGGATTGGAAAATTTCGTCTTCCCCTCCAGCCGAAAGTGCAAGCTTTGGTTCCAAGGGACTCGGAATTGGAAGCCCAAAAGCTGGGGTAGAAAATGATGGGACAGCTCCGGTTATTGGCCTTTCACTCCCGGAGGCGGAAGGCAGATACCTCAATCGCAAGGAAAAAAGGATCCTTTGCGAAGCAGGGTCTGCCCTCCTTTGGTCGGTGGGACCGGACGGAACGGATCATGGGGGACATACCGACAACCGGGAATTTATGGCCTACCGCAAAAGTTCTGCAACACAACACCGGAAATATAAACCCAGGAGAAGGTTCCGATCATCGCTCATGTTTTCCAGTTTCTTTTCGGTTAGATCATAGAGTTCTTGTTTGTTTGTCGCCCTGTGCGCTTTG
>SYLG01000044.1 GCA_005808665.1 Planctomycetia bacterium
ACCTCGTTGAGCGATTCAGGCAATACGCTTGAGAGTTACGCCTATTTGGGACTGAACACGGTGGTGAAGCGGGCCCATCCCCAATCCGGGGTGGATTTGAGTTACATCAAGCTTTCAGGCGAATCGGTAGGCGATGCGGGGGATCCGTACACAGGCTTGGACCGGTTTGGCAGGATCGTTGATCACCGCTGGATCAACGGAAGCGATGTCGATTTGGACCGGTACAAGTATGGCTATGACCGTAACGGCAATCGGATCTTCAAGGAAAATGGGGTCATTGCCAGCCTGAGCGAGGTTTACAGCTACGACGATTTGAACCAGTTGGCTTCGTACAAGCTGGGGACCTTGAACACCGGAAAGACCGATGTCGCGGGAACCCCCACCAACGCCCAAAGCTGGGATTATGATGTGGTGGGCAACTGGGATTCGGTGACGACCAACAGCACGACCCAGACCCGGGGAGCGAACAGGCAAAACGAGATCACCAGTGTCAGCGGGGCGATAACGCCGACCTATGACAACAATGGCAACCTGACCAGGGATGAGAACGATAACCGGTTTGTTTGGGATGCCTGGAACATGATGGTTCAGGTTAAGAATGGCTCCAATGTGGTCATTGTTACGATGGGTCGGGATGCTTTGCATCGCCATGTGACCGATACGGAAGGCACTTCCCTGAAGGATCGGTTCTTTGGTTTGAAATGGCAGGTATTAGATACCAAAGCGGGATCAAACACGGTTTCCCGAAATGTCTGGAGCCCAGCGTATGTTGATGGGCTGGTTCTGAGGGACCGGGATACCGACAGTAATGGGACGATGGATGAAAGAATTTATCCACTTCAAGATGTATATTAAGGAGTCTGCAATGGTTGTAGCAATTGGCGTATTTTTTTTAGTTTCATTTCAAGGAACGCCAAATTTAACTGTTTATAACGGTGGACCAAGCATTAGTGTTGATGAGGCTAAACGATTGGCATATATGATGGATGTTCTACTTTTAGACAATATCAAAACTATAACCAGTGATGAAGCCTTGGCAATTGGTAGCTATTCTAACTCAATTTTATCACTTAATGGATTACAAGAACTTTCAGATCCAGTTTCAAAAGCACTTGCTAATCATAAAGGTGGATGGCTTATTTTAGGTGGAGTAAAAGAACTTTCTAAGGACTCTGCAAGAAATCTCTCGCGCTCAAGATGTCATTACTTGGTTTTATCTGGATTAAAAAACATGTCTCCTGAAGTTGCCTCGGAATTGGCTAATTTCAATGGTTTGAATATGTCATTTTATGGATTAAAGGAGATTGGTGATGAATCAGCTAAAAATCTTGCAAATTTCCACGGGCGACTCAGCTTGGATGGTATTGTTAATATTTCAAACACAACATCGTCTTACCTAAAAAACCACCAGGGAAGATACCTTACTCTTAATTCCATTTGCTATATAAACGATGAGGTATCCAAAAATCTTGGTAATTCTTATGGAACACTTGAACTAAACGGAATTAGATATATAAATCAAATATCAGCAAAAAATCTAGCAAAACATAAGGGAAATCTAAGTTTAAATGGATTAAGATCATTGGATTTATGTGTCGCACTAGAACTGTCCGATTTTAAATATGATTTATTGATTGACGGTGTAACAAAATTAAATCAGGATATATTTGAGCAAATTTCAAATTTTAAAGCTACTAGTATTTCAATTTCTGGTATAAAATCATTATCAAAAGAAAATGCCGAATCTATCTCAAAATTTAAGGGAAAATTTGTTAGAATCGATGGAATCGAAAAAATTGATCATTTATTATTAAGTGGATTTATATCGTATCCTGGAAGTATTAGCCTAGGTGGGATAAATACAATAAACAAATCATTTGCCAAAGATCTATCAATGTTAAAATGTAAGTCGATTATTATGGATAATTTGGTAAATATCAATGACGATACATTTGAAGAACTATTAAAATTAAGAGGAAAACTTCTTATTAATCAAAACATTTTAACAGATTCGCAAAAAAGAAAAATAAAAATTGATATGTTTAGATAACAATTTAATTTTAGGTATTTTTAGTATGCGTTCACAAGTTTTTGAGGTTTTAATAGACCACGGTGGATATTTAAAGCGATACAAGTTGGCATTGAGCAATCCGTAATATCTTCCAAAACGGATTGTGTTCCTCTGAGCTTACCAGTATCCTTCTTGTGATTTATCTTTCCTGGAAATTAGGGTTGTCAGCAGCTGTTGGATAGGGGCGATAGTACGAACCAAGGAGGGTTGATAAAAGGTTATCCGAAATTTATTGGGTGACCAAGTACTAGTTTGACCTATCCTAATCTCCTCGTTCACTCGCTTTCGTCCGCTTGGGTTGGGGCTTGGCTTGGAACACTTCCACATCCTTGAGCAAAACCTCGACCGCCTTTTCGATCTGAATGTCCTTGCCTGAGGTCAATTGCCCTGGTTTTGGCCAAAGAATATAATCAGGTACGGCACCATTGAGCTCAAGGTCCTGCCCATCTCCGGACAAGTACCATCCCCGAAAGGGCATTCTCAAAAATCCCACATCCATGATGGAGGTTCCCCCGGTGCTGATGACCCCGCCCGCAGTGGGAACCCCTACCAATTTCCCCCGTTTAAGATGCTTGATGGCGTGACTAAAAATCTCCGCATTGGAGAAACTGTTCTGGTTGCAAAGAACGGTGATCGGCATGTCCCACCTTGGGAATATCAATCGGTCATGGGGATAACCCGGTTGGCCCCCCCTGGGAACCGTTATGGCGTGCCCCGGCTGGGTGAGGCAGGTTAAAAGCAGATCCGCCGTACTTCCTCCCCCGTTTTCCCGCACATCGATGATCAACCCCTCCCTGCCTAGCCCTGCCCCGGCAAGTTTTTCCTCAAACCTGTGAAAACTGGGCATATCCATCGCACTGATATGCAGGTACCCAAGTTTGCCCTGGCTGAGCCTGTGTACCATGGCCTCATTGTCCAGCAGCCACTTGTCATAAAGGAGTGACCGTGCGGCCGTAAAGCTGATGGGCCGTATCACCACCGTTCGTTCATTGCCCTTAATGTCTTTAACCCCCAAGGCCATATCCCTGCCTTGGGGACCATTAAAGTGTTTCGCAAAATCCATCCCTTTTAACAGGGCTTTCCCATCCATGGAAATCACCGTTTCTCCGGGAAGGATTTTGCCAACCCCCTTGTCTGCAGGGGAACCAGCAATCACATCCTTCACCAAATACCCCGGGCCCTGAAACGAAGGATCAAAGCGCAAACCAAGGTGGGGTGTGGAAGGACGCCACGCCGTACCTTGGGGATCCTCAACAGGTGCGGTCCCCCGCCTCGCCGGAGGGCCACCCCCGGTGAGGGAGAAACCCAAATGGGAACCATTGAGTTCCCCGAGCATCATGTTGACCGCCTGACCTACTGCCTCCCAATCGGGTGCGGAAAGGGCCAGAGGCAAATACTTGGCCCGAATCGCATTCCAGTCCCGGTTATTCAGTTTTTCATCGTACCAATTGTCCCGCATGACCCGCCAACATTGATCAAATACCTCCCCCTGCTTGCTTGGGTTATGCACCGTTTGCAATGCGGTGAACCGGTAGGGGGTTCCCCCCGAATCCGCAGGCGTAGCCCCGGAAGGAGCGGACGGTGGGGCTCCCCTTGGGGTACGGCCACCCGGGGTGGGTGCAGCCGTTGCCGGTGCGCTAGTCCCCCCACCCGAGGGATTAAAACTGGCAGGCGTTCCCCCCGAAAGCCACACCACGGAACCCGATTTTAGCCACCGCGGATTCGTTCCGGATCCACTATTGACCTGCTTGGGTTTGAGCTCTTCCGGAAATTCCACGGTGAAAACACCCGTGGCAACAAATCCAAGTTTTTGGGAATCAGGCGACCAAAAAAGCTGCGATTCCCTTACATCAGGGTTGGCAATGACCTTGATCCGCTGTTCCAACCGGTCAAAATCAATCCTGACGACCGGCTTGGTTGGGGTTGTTCCCATCGGAGGACGGACTGGCCCGGCTGGATTTCCTTTTTCACTTCCGGTGGATGGCCCGGTTTTGGGTGCTCCCCCGCCCACCGGGCGCCTCCCCTTCATTTTTTCCATGGCCTTTTCGATTTGCCTCTCCCGCGCATTTTTTTCATGGTCCTCCGTGGCCAGATAGACATATTTGATGTCCACTTCCTCTTTATCCCGCTGGCCAAGGAACGCAATCATCTTGCCATTGGGGGACCAGACCGGGTTGAAATCATTGCGAGGGTGCCTGGAAAGATTAAACGGAGGCCTTGAGCCATCGATTGGTGCAACAAAAACATCCCGATTGAAGGAATCATCCTCTTTGGCATAAGTCATCCATTTGCCGTCCGGGGACCAATCATAATCCACCTTGCTGAAGGACCGGACCACCGTGGTTTCCGCCCCTAAACCCGTTTTGGGGTCCCACTTGGCCACCACCAGATTGCCCCTCCCACGCTGAAAAGCAAGGTGCGCCCCGTCCGGACTAAAGGAAAGGGCGGATTTCATTTCGCCATCCTTGGTCAAGGGCGAAAGGTCAAACGATTTTTGTCGCCACCAATACTCCTTTGGGTTACCCTTTTTGGCCTGGAAGATCTCCGTAACCCCATTCCGGTCCCCCACAAAAAGGATCGATTCCCCATCCGGCGAAAAGGTTGGTTCCCTCTCCTCTCCGGCGGTTTGGGTGATGGCTACCGGTTCCTTGAGTTCGGTGTCCATAACCCAAAGGTCCCCTCCCGCCACAAAAACCATTTCCAGCCCATCCGGGGTAAAATCCACAGCCGAAGCTTGGGAGAGGCTTTTTTGCTCGGTTTTAACAGGCTCCTGATCCTGGCTAATATCGATCTTTATCAGGGTTGGTTCCGTATATTTTCCCGCCCCGGTTCGCTTGATCACATAAAAATCAAACAACCGGCGAAAAACAATCGTCGATCCATCCCCACTAGTCGACGGATATAGGACCAAATCATCCTTGAAATCGGTGACCTTGAAATGGGTCTGATTTGCCAAATCCTGTTCCCACAAATTGAATGACCCATCCTGGGCACCTACATAAAGATAATTGGTTGAAGAACCAATCCATTGCGGCCAAAGAGCCCCTCGTTCCTGACTGTGGCTGATTTTTGTTCCGGGCACCAATGGTGCCGGATCCAAAAGCCTTTTTTGTGCCCCATCCTTTTCCCGCAACCAAATCTGGCTTGCCTGCGAACCATGATACCCTTTCCGCCACCATTGCGTCCCCTCCCGGCAATAAAGAAGCTGACCCGTGGGGGACAACGATCCCTGCTGACCCTGATCATCGAAGAGAAGCGTTTCCGATGCTTCCCCCAGAATACTCACCAGGAAAAACCGGTTGGCATGCCGCCAGGCATGGTCCCGCATGCTTGTCGCAAGCAATGCTTTTCCGTCAGGGGCCCACCCTTGAAGGATGAAACCGGCCGTATGATGCGTGATTTGGCGAACCGGCCCCCCAGCGGAATCCATGACAAAGAGTTGGTTGGTTCCTCCTTCCCGATCGCTTACAAAGGCTAATGTTTTACCATCCGGCGAGAATTTGGGCTCCCTGTCCTTGGAGGCATGCGATGTAAGCCGGGTGGCTTTGCCCCCCGCCGTGGATACGATCCAAATGTCTCCGTTCCAATCAAAGGCCACCTTGGTACCATCGGGCGAAACGGATGGATTTGCAGGCATCCGGACCTCGGCGGCCCGGACCGTGGCCATTCCAAGGAATGCAACCCCTAAAAAAAGACAGATCAACCGGGAACTTGGCAAAGTATGGCGAAGCATGATTTGAGTCCTGTGGGAGGGAACACCATTCCTATTTGCCTGGGACGCTTGGCTTAAGGCACAATATTGGATACTCTATTGATAGCCAAACCCATTCCGGGTGTCGCCCCTTCCTTCCCAAAGCACCGGATTACCGCTCAATACCTGGAGAACGAATAGCATGTGGAATCGACTCAATAGGGCTTGTTTAATGCTGGGTTTGTTTGCCTTTTTTGCCACGATTGCCCCCTCCATTCAAGCCGCCGAGGGCACAAAAAAGAAATTGGTCCTCATTGCAGGGCGAAAGAGCCATGCCTACGGCCAACACGCCTTTAAAGCCGGCTGCCTTCTCCTCAAGGACTGTCTCGACAAAGCAACACCCAATATTGAGACGGTGGTGGTCCTGGATGGCTGGCCCAAAGATTCCAAGGTTTTGGACGGTGCCAGTGCAATTGTGATTTATTCCGATGGCGGTGGCGGCCATCCCTTCCTTCCCCACCTGAAGGAACTGGATGCCTTGGCCAAAAAAGGCGTAGGGATCGGCATGATGCACTATGGCGTGGAGGTAACCAAAGGACCAGGGGGCGATGCCTTCCTCGATTGGATCGGCGGTTTTTTCGAAGCCAACTGGTCCGTCAATCCCACATGGACTTTAGTGCGTTCCGAATTGGCAAAAAACCACCCGGTCACCCATGGCGTGGGGGAAGTGCGAACCTATGACGAATGGTACTACCATATGCGCTTTCGGGAAAAAAAGGACGGCGTTACCAGTATTCTGAGCAGTTTCCCCCCCAAAGAAACCCTCAACAGACCGGATGGCCCCCACAGCGGTAACCCTTTTGTCCGGGAGTCCGTAGCCAAAGGAGAATCCCAGGTCCTGGCTTGGGTCAGGGAACGCCCGGACGGAGGCCGGGGATTTGGTTACACGGGCGGACACTTTCATTGGAACTGGGGCGTGGACAGCAATCGCAAGATGGTCCTGAATGCCTTGGTTTGGCTCTGCAAAGAACCTGTCCCAAAAGATGGGATTGATTCCGCCCGGCCGACTTTGGAGGAGCTGAAGAAAAACCAGGACTTTGACCTGCCCAAAAACTTTGACTTTGACGGAATAGAAAAACGCCTCACCGCAGGAAACAAATAGAAAAGCGCCCTCCCCTTAAGCCCGCCACGGATTTGTTTTGAATCCGTGGTTTTGACTATACTAACAAGTGTCTGGTAACCCTTTTTCACCACGGATCCCCTCCCGTGGCCTGCTTTCCCTGAGTTCCTTCCGGAGTTCCACCATGAGCCTCAAATCAACGCTTTTAACCCTTTTTGCATGGTTTCAGGTCTCCGGGATTTTCGCCCAAAACCCCGAAATCAAGCCGCTGTTTCCCTCTGGTATCGGGTTGGCAAAACCAACCGAAATCACCATTAAGGGCACAAACCTCCAGGAAGCCAACGGGATCCTGGCCTCCTTCCCCGGAAAATTTACCCTGATCCCGGACAAAAAAACCGAGGCAACGGAACTAAAGGTTTTGGTGGAACCAGGACCCAACCTTGGGCCAGGATTCCAAACCCTTCGCGTTTGCACCACCCGAGGTATTTCCAATCCAAGAGTCATCGCTCTGGACACCCTGCCCGAAATGACCGAATCGGGAAATAACACATCCCGCCCTTTAGCCATGGAAATCAGGCCTCCATGCGTGATCAACGGAAAAATCGATGGTGAAATCACCCGCTGGTACAAATTCGCCGCCAAAAAAGGACAAATCCTGTCCTTTGAAATTCTGGGCCGAAGGCTCGGAAGCAACCTCGATCCCCAGATTGTCATTTGTGATCCCAGAGGTCGGGAAACCCAGGGCGGTTATAGCAACGACTCACCAGGAATCCTGACCGATGCAAGGGTTCGCTACACCGCCAAGGAAGATGGCGTCCACTTTGTGCTGGTGCGGGATGTCAGTTGGCGAGGTGAGGCGGATTTTCATTTCCGCCTTCGGGTGGGTAATTTCCCCATGGCCACCACCCCCTTTCCCTTGGCCATCCGGGCAGGAAAAACAGGGTCCTTTGCCTTTGCCGGACCTGCTGTGGAGGCAACCGCCCCATCCACGGTAGACGCTGCCAAAGCCACGGCTGGGTCCACCCTCACCCTTTATCCAAAATTTGCCGCCGGAGGGGACCTGGGAATGGGGGTGGAACTTCCGGTTTCAAACCTCACCGAGTTGGTCGAATCGACCGACAACAACACACCTGCCAAGGCAACCCCTCTCACCGTTCCCTGTGCGGTAAGTGGCAGGCTCAATAAACGGGGGGAGCGGGATTATTACAAGTTTTCCGGCAAAAAAGGCCAAAAAATTGTCATTGATGGCACCAAGGCAGGCCCTTTCTCCCCGACAGAACTCTACCTGGAAATCCTCGACGCCAAGGGTGCAAAGGTCCAAAAGGGAAACCCGGCAGCAACCCCCATCCTTGAATTCAACCCAGGCACGGACGGGGAGTTCATCCTGGCGGTGGAACACCTCCACCTCTGGGGCGGTTCCTCCGAAGTCTACCGGATCGTATTAGGACCCTCCAAACCAGAAATTGTCCTAACCCTCCAGGCAGATCGGTTTGCCGTCAATCAGGCGGGGGAAGTCAGCATTCCGGTCATGGTGCAAAAAAAGAATTTTGATGGACCTTTCAAGGTGGTGGTGCGCCAACCCGCCGGTTTCCAGGGAAGCCTTTTGGTGGAAAAAGGGAAACCCGCAAAACCGACGGACCCGGCCGGTACCCTCGTCCTCAAGGCCCCCGCCACCCAACCCATGGGGCCGGTGGAAATCCTTTTGGGTGTGGAAGGGGACACCGCCAGCTCGTTCCAAGTCGAGAAACTCATTTCAACCGCACTATCCGGCCTGCCCATCCTCCCGAGTCATTTTGATTCCAAAGCCGCCTTGGCGGTTCTGGAAAAACCTCCCTTTACCTTGGAAACCCAAATCGTGGAAAAAACCACCAAATTGGGTCAAAAAGCAACGGTGAAGGTCACCCTCAAACGGGACAAAGGCTTTGATGGTCCGGTAAATTTGGCCTTGGAGGGCCCACCGAAAGAAGTGACCGGGACCACCGCCACCATTCCCGCAGGGAAAGCGGACGCCACCTTGACGGTTACGGTTGGGGCCAAGGCGGCGGAGGGCAAACCTGCGTTAAAAATTACCGGGAAATCCACCAAAGGGGTCCGCGAATTTGCCGTTACTTCATCGGGGTCTGAACTGCAAATCATCAAGTAACCATTCATCCCAACAGCAAAACCCCAAGGGAATCCACCCAAGGGGTATTGGATTGGATTTGACTTTTCCCCGGAAAATCCCCTGTTTACATGGTTCCAATTGCCTAACCAGGGTTAATTTCACTCCCTGTTAAGGAATTCCCCTCCCGGTTATCGACTAATGCAGGATGATTTGACTTTTCTCCGGAAAATCCCCTGTTATTGAATTCCCCTACCTGTTCTTGAATTCCCCAGGGAAATCCGGTGTTCTTGAATTCCCCTCTATGGAGGGGTGGCAGGCGAAGCCTGACGGGGTGGTAAGGGGGTTCAGAACAGTGGTTCCTAAAGAAACACAACATTTGAAGGACAGGTGGCCCACTTGAAGAACCACCACGCCCTGACGGGCACCCCTCCACAGAGGGGAATAAGCACTAATCCCGGGAGGGGATTTGTAGTTTCGCCTTTTGCAGGCTAATTTGACTTTTCCCCGGAAAATCCCCTGTTATTGAATTCCCCTACCTGTTCTTGAATTCCCCTCAAAAAGAGGGGAATAAGGGCTCACCCATAGAGCGGACTTGTAGTCCCGGCGTTGGCAGGGTAATTTGAACATTTCCCGGGGAAATCCTCTGTAATTGAATTCCCCTCTTTGGAGGGGTGGCAGGCGAAGCCTGACGGGGTGGTAAAGTGGTCCAGGTCGGTGGTGCCATGAGAAACACAAAATAGGGGCTGTTTTTATCTTTCCAACGGCGTAACCCGTGTTAGCCTTGCTGGTCTTTGAGGACTTTGGACACCTGATATTTGGGTCCTGCTTTTTCGGCCACAATTTTCTTCAGGGCATCCAGACTGAATTTGGATTTGTCTTTCACCATGAATCGGGCGGATTGGCTACTGCGATCACATTGAACGGAATCGGCGTCGATCCATTCCACGGTCTTTAGTGCAGACTGCACTTTGGGGCCGCAACCCATTCAGGACATCCCGTCCACAAGGATGACAAACCCTTTGAAATTCGGATCGGTGGGGTTAAACGATTCCCCACATCCAAATAAGCCCAAACCAATCAAAACCACCGGAATCGCCCGGTTAAAAAAACCGCATCGTGTTAACATTGCCTACCTCCTCTTTGGTTTCATCATACCAGATTGCCATGAGGCCACAATAGGAAGTTGGCTGCCAAGTGATCCTTAGGCAACCTATATAAGTGGGTGGAGGATTTTACCCACTTTGGCCGCCATGCCATTTTTGGATCGGCCCAAGCAACCCCTCCCCAACTCTTCCTTGTCTTGGCAATTAGATTGAAAGTATAAGGATTCCATTTGGAAAGGGAGCCACCTTAAAAGGATATTTCCGGTATTCCCCACCCAACCATATACCGTTTCACTTCCGTCCTTTGTTCAGCGTATTTTTTCCTTTCTAGCGACCCAATCATTCATAGTTTTTATTAGGACATCATTGGCTTCGCTCGAATCTTCAACACTATTTGTCTCAATAATCATAAGTTTAAATATTTCGTCGTAAAGCATATCAAATTTTGATACATATTTAACATTTAATGGACCTCCAAGGTGATATAATTTATCAACTTTTTGTGCAGCTTTTCGAGAATATTCTTTAATCATTACTTCTCGTTTTTGACGAGCATCCTGCTCTTTTAGCCTGGCTTCTTGAGCCTCAAGTAGCAGCGTTTGTTTACGAAGTTCTGCTACTGTTTGTTCATCTTTGCTTCCGCACCCAATCACATTTAAAAATACAAAACCAATTCCAAATAAAATTAATTGAGCGTTTATTTTTCCTTTAACTTTCATTGACTTATCCCTTTCAAAATTAGACAACTACTCTATTGCATTCGAACCACCTTGGCATAAATATGTCACTTCCATTTCAATATTCTGTCCGGAACTGATTTGTGGGATTGCTAATTTCCCTGGCCCAGCTTATCCCAAATCAAACCAAACCAAACTTTGAGTCGCCTCCGGTGTTCGAATGTTATAAAACCATTGTTTTGAAAAATCTTACCCACCTAATGAGTATTACAAAAGTTAAATTGATTCAATGGCTTTTTTAGAAAAAATGGCGCAATGTTACTTTTTAACCTCTTACGCGTCCTCGACAAAGTTACTTTTTACTCAAACCAGCACAACACTTCTACTAAAATGGCGCAATGTTACTTTTTACCTTGAAGTCCCTTTTCTTGCCTACTTTTCTCCTATCAGTAGGAGGATTTCCTTCTTTAACGGGCATTAGGACCCAAACCCCATCTTGCCTTGATCAACCCAAGAATGGTATTTAAGGCACTCGGGCCATCCATGAAAAATTGTTCTTTTTGTTTCCCTGGACAACGAGCTCAGCTGAATTTGCTACCTTCTTTCGATTCAGCTGTTTGGTTTCAATCTTTCCGGTTTCCTTAGGGGCTGGTCGACCTTATCCCATTTGACCCTGGAGCTGAACATCCGCAAAACCATTGCCATTGGATAATCACGAGAGGAGAAATAGCCCCGCTGGGTAAAAGGATCGGTCGTTTTATGGGTTGGGTCCAGACTGGGTAAGGTCCGGGTCGGGTGCGGGTAGGACCTTATTGGAAGCACGGTGCGGCCGGTTGAGTGTCGGGACCATACCGGGTCCAAACGCGGTACATACCGGGTAAGGTCGGGGTCGGGTACGGGTAGGACCCTATTGGAAGCACGGTGCGGCCGGTTGAGTGTTGGGACCATACCGGGTCCAAACGCGGTACATACCGGGTAAGGTCGGGGTCGGGTACGGGTAGGACCCTATTGGAAGCACGGTGCGGTCGGATTGTTGTCGGGACCATACTGGGTCCATACCGGGTCCATACCGGGTCGGGTACGGGTCAGGTCAAGCTTGGGTCGATTCCAAGGATGAACCAAAGGCCACGAATTTCCAAGCCTTAACCCAAGTTACGCAGTTGGAGCAGTAATTCCCGGCTTCAAAAAAAAGATGCGCCCTGATTTACCCATTGTGAAAGGTCTCCTGTTGAGACACTGTTTTTGGTTGAGCGACAGGCGGTAATATGCGATCAAAGAGTGG
>SYLG01000045.1 GCA_005808665.1 Planctomycetia bacterium
ATCGGAATCGGGAAAACGGTTTGTGGAATCGATATTTTCGGTGAGTGCTACTTGCAGGAAAAACGGGGTCAAAGCCTTCGAATACATCAGATCATGCATCGAATCCTTCAGGAAAAAGCTTCCCTCACCTCGACTCATCCAGCTTCAGGGTTGAGAAAATCGGGACCCTGGCTACCATTCCTATACCCGTTTAGCACTAAAACCCGTGAACGCATACCAGAAACACTGTAAGCCGGAGCCAATGTTAAACACCATTGCTTAATAATGAAATTTTAAAAAACAAAAAATGCCTACTTTTCTAAAAATGACTCCAAAATGCACTTGTTCACAAAATGAAGAAAATAACCTTTTTTGAAATTGTTCTTACAGGGTAAGGACTATTCTGGCGTAATCCTTTGGTTAGGAGGAAAAATGCATCAGCACCCACGAACTTGCCCAAGAAACGCTTAAGGAAAAACAAAATGACCAGACTTTGGTTCCTCCTGATACCCCTCCTTATCGGCACCTACATTTATGCCCTTTGGTCGGATTGGTTTACGGCGGCAGAGCTAAACGATGGTGCCAACCGACCTTTTTATACCAAAGAACTGGATCTTGGTGAAGTTGGTACGATCGTTTGGGATATTCCGCTGAAACGCTTGGAGTTTGCGCATGGCGAGGCCCATCTATCGCTGGTCCTCAATATTTACACTATGCTGGAGATACCCTTGGAGCGGGAAGCGGTGAAATTACGGGTGAAAGTCATGATCCAAGGCCGTCACCCAGAAAAACAATGGGAAGACAGGCTAATTCGGGATTGGTACTACAATACGGACGAACCCTTCTCTCCTGCGGGCGAGGGCCTCTCGGTAACTTGGGGCTTTGGGCGTCTTGAGTACGGGTTAGCCGGGGCAAAAGTGATACCTGGGGAAGAACTTCGAATTTCAATGAAGGTCCAAGTCCCAGATGGATTGTTGATGACCGGCTATCCCCGGCTTAGGCTAGGATTCGGACCTACCATCAATTACTCACCATTTTTACGCTCCGTTTTGCGGAATATCGGGTGTTTTCTTTCCTTGGCTGGGCTGGCGTGGTTATCGTTCCAGGTTTTGCGGAGCCAGAAGCACATCGAGACGGAAGCTGCTTGGGGAAAGGCTTGTGGTTTGCATGCAGCAAATCCAGGTCTGCAGATTTTCTCGGGGGAAATCGCTGTTATCGGGATTCCAATTCGTAATGACACCTGGCATAATTCTGTCTTGGGTTGCCTAACCCAAGTTACGCAGTTGGGGCCATGAAAACCGTGTTTTTCCCGGGAAAAAGTTAAATCAGCCTGCAAAAGTCGGGACTACAAAACCCCTTTTCCGGGGCTGGTTTATGCATTTCCCACTTGTGTGCAATGGTTTTCAACCCTTCCCTCCGAGTCAAATGGTTTGCACCAGTCTTGGGTTACCGCAACAATTTCAAATTCCCTTGTTTTTATCCTACAGGTAGCGGGCAATATCAGGTTACATGGTCATGGCTAACTTCTGTTTTGAACTCACCATACTCCCAATTTCCGGGAAAACCGTAATCCTAATTCCAGAATTGGCCATAAAATCGTTGAAAAGCAATCCAACGGCGTAGCCTGGGTTAAGGATGCCAGGAAGTGTGACTACCTCGTTAAAAACCGTGCCATTTGGGCGATCATTTCTGGTTCGGCCCAACGGTGAAACCCCCGATTCCAGGTAAGGTAGCCCATGTGGCCACCATGATCGTGGATGTCAATGGTAAGGGTCCCGGTTTTCGGGGCGAGGGCTTCCAGGGGCCGGTGGTCGACAAAGGGGTCGTCTCTGGCCGTCAGGACCCATCCCGGGATTTGGACATTTGGCAAAAGCTTTATGCTTGACCCCCATTCATAGTAGGCCTCGGCATTGGCAAAACCCCAACTGGGAGCTGTAACCCTATCGTCGAATTGACGAAGCGTGGAAGGGGGTGGGCCAGCATTGGGGATTGTTTTTTGTAGGGCTCGCCTTTGGATCTCCGATTTCCAAAGGGCCTTTAAAAAAGTGCTTTCATAAATCCGATTTTCGGGTAGTTCCAGAAGCCTTATACATGCTCCAAGATCCACAGGCGGATTCATTGCCACCAATCCACACCAGTTGGGAAATCGTTGGAGGGCTTCACCTCCCAAGACTCCCGCCAAGCGAAGGGCCACATTGGCCCCAAGGGAAACTCCCATGACACCCAGTGGGGAATAGGGATGGATTTTGGCAATGTAGTTTATTGCCGCCTCAAGATCTTCAGAACAACCACCGTTGTAGGATTTTTTTGCAAGAGCGAATCCATCGCCGGCCCCTCGCATATCCAATCTTTGGCAGGCAATGTTGGCACCACAGAGATGGTGGGCCAGGCGTCTGATGGATCCCGAATCGTGAGAACCGGTTAATCCATGAATGAGCAGAACCATAGGGCCACCGGGGACCCACTTTCGTGGAAGGTTTTCATGAAGGACAAGGGTGTCACCATCCGCCAAAGGAACAAAGTAACGGCGGTCAGGTGGACCGATTCGGGTGCCGGGCAATATGTGCCCAGCCAGAGTTTGGCGATGCGCCCCTCTTAAAAACCAGGGAGGCCGTAAAGACTTGTTCATGCGTATGGTTTGCCGCCAGTTTCCTAAGATTCCATCATCATGAACGGGCGACCAAGAAATTACAAGACTCGGAAGCTTAACCTAGGGGAAACGAGTGGTGTTACAACCGAAAGAGTTTTGCTGGCCTGCCGAATGGGAAAGACATAGAGCGACATGGCTATCCTGGCCCCATCAAAAGTCAGATTGGCCTGGGAAATTTGCGGTGGTTCCGTGGATTTGGGCAGAAATTGTACGCTTGGTAAGCTGGGATGAACAAGTAGAATTGTTCATCCCAGAAGGCTCAGAAAAAGCGATTCGGGGTATGTTGGATCGGGCAGGTGCCGATTGCAAAAGTGTTTCCCTTTATTCCCAATCCACCAACAGGGTGTGGATGCGTGATGCGGGTGGCATTTTTGTCAAGGATCCAAAGGGAAAAAAGACCTTGCTGGATTGGCGGTTCAACGCCTGGGCCAAATACGGAGATTGGCAACTTGATGATGCTTTACCCAAGGCGATGGCGAAGATTCGGGGATTGCAAAAGTCATGCGTTGTCCAACCCCATTTTGCCAGGAAACGGGTGGTCCTTGAAGGCGGGGCCATAGATGGAAATGGGGCTGGAGTCCTCCTTACTACCCGGGAATGCCTGCTAAGCAAGGTTCAGGAACGAAACCGGGGATTCGACCAGGCGAACTATGAAGCCATGTTCAAGGAATATTTGGGGATAAGCAAAGTCATTTGGCTTGAACAGGGGATCGAGGGGGATGATACCCATGGCCATGTCGATGATTTGGCGAGGTTTGTGGGGCCCAATACGGTGGTTTTGGTGGTCGAGAAAGACAAAACCTTGCCCAACCATGGACCACTTTTTAAAAATTTAGAGATCCTTAAAGGGGAAATAATGCCCTCGGGGCGACCCCTGGAAATCATACCCTTGCCCATGCCAAGACCAGTGGTGTTTCGTGGCCAGGTGTTGCCCGCCAGTTACGCCAACTTTATCCTGACCAACAGCTCGGTTCTGGTCCCCACCTTTCATGATGAGGCAGACAGCCGGGCGTTAGGGATTTTGGCGGATTGCTTTCCGGGCAGGAAAGTGATCGGGGTCCACGCCCGGGATTTGGTTTGGGGTTTGGGAACGCTTCATTGTTTGTCCCAGCAAGAACCAGACTAACCTCAGGGTCCCAAGGGATTTCCAAAAATCACCTGTGCATTTGGGAAAAGCCAGGCCCATCCACTGTTTTGGCCTCCCATGGACCTTTGTGGTAGGATACTCCTTGTGGGTGTTTGCGGCGGGCCGAGGGGATTCCTACGAAAATGGCAAGTGCCCCGATTCCAACCCTAACCATGGCCTATCCCAACCGCATTTGTAATCAATGCGGTTGTGTCTGCGATGACATTGTCCTTACCGTCGAAGCAGGAACCATTACTCATGCCGAACATGCCTGTGACAAAGGGCGGGCATGGTTCTTGGCCAATCATTCCTATTCTGCGGAAGGACCCAAAGCCTGGGTAAAGGGTCAACCTTTTTCGTTGACTGCAGCCATTGATACCGCCGCCGAAATTTTATTCCATGCCCGCTACCCTTTGATCTTTGGCCTGGCTGACCTGCCCTGTGAGGCTCAGAGACAGGCGGTAAGCGTTGCGGATCGGGTTGGAGCCTGCCTTGACACAACCCTTTCGGACGAGCATGGAGCATTTGATGCGGCGTTTCAGGAAGTTGGCGAAGTCACCTGTTCCCTTGGTGAGGTGAAAAACCGGGCAGACCTGGTGATCTTTTGGGGTACCGATCCGGTAACCAGTCACCCCCGCCATGGCGAACGGTTTTCCCTGGAAGCCAAGGGTTTATTCACCCCCCGTGGTCGTGCGGACCGCTTTGTCGTGGTGGTCGATGTCGAGGAAACCGCAACAGCAAAACAGGCAGATTTGTTTCTCAAAATCCAGAAGGATTGTGATTTTGAGGTTCTTTGGGCCCTGCGAGGTTTGGTTCGTGGGGTTCCCCTTCGGGAAAGTATGCAAAAGCAGACAGGCATTGAAGACAAGGTGCTTTTGGAATTTTCAAACCGGATGAAAGGGTGCCGATTTGGTATTCTGTTTTTCGGGCCGGGCCTTTGTGCCACCCGTGGCCGCCAAAGAAACGCCGAAGCGGCCCTTCGTTTGGTTAAAGACCTCAACGACTTTACCCGATTTTATGCCAAACCCATGTCGGGTCCGGGCAATGTATCGGGTGCTGAAAATGTGGTTTGTTGGCAAACAGGCTACCCTCCAAGTGTCCATTTTGGCCAAGGATTTCCAAGATATAACCTGGCTGAATATAGTGCCAAAGAGGTCCTATCCCGGGGAGAAGCCGATGCGGCTATGATGGTGGCATACGACCCAAAAACTCCCTTTTCCCCTGCTGCCTGCAAACGGCTTTCCTCCCTGCCCACCATCCTTTTAACGAGCCATACGGAAAACCAGCTCCCCCTGGAGATAGGCTTTCGACCCACGGTAATTATTCTAACCGCACTCTATGGAATCTGTGAGGCAGGAACGGTGTTTCGAATGGATGATACCCCTTTGCCCTTGCGGCCCGTCCTTTCGTCAACCAGGCCTTTTGCCCTGGATGTATTGACAAACCTTGAAAAACGCATTCAGGAGCTGCAAACCCAAAGGCATGTGGCGATGAAAAACGAACAAGGGCCACGCTAATGGCCCTATTGAAGATCTCCCAAGCGATTATTCATGACCCTGCCCAGGGGATAAATGGCTCAATAGGTGACCTTTGGATAAAGGATGGAATCCTATGCTCGCCTCCGGCGGATTTGGCCCAAACCCCTGACCGGGTCCTGGATGCACGGGGGTTGGTAGCCATGGCGGGGGGCGTGGATATGCATTGTCACATCGCCGGTCCCAAAGTAAACTTGGCCCGAAAAATGCGCCCGGAAGACAAACGCCAAGCGTTACCCATTCGGCGCACTCCAAATACCCGTTCGGGCACCGTGGGCAGTGTTCCCAATACCTTTGCCACCGGCTACCTTTATTCAGGAATGGGCTATACCACAGCGTTGGATGCCGCCATTCCACCCCTTTCGGCCCGACATGCCCTCCAGGAGTTTCAGGACATACCCATTCTGGACAAAGGCTTCCTGATATTGCTTGGGAACAATCACTATGCCCTTCGACAGATTGCCCAGGGGGAAGCAGGGCGACTCAGGGATTTTGCAGCCTGGATCCTGAACGCCTCCGGAGCGTTTGGCATCAAACTGGTTAACCCCGGAGGAATCGAAAACTGGAAAAACGGCAGGCGGGGCATGACCGATCTTGACACGACTGTCGAGCATTTTGGCTGCACCGCAAGGCAAATCATCACCTCGTTGGCCCAAACCGTAATGGACCTTGGTTTGCCCCATGCGGCCCATATTCACTGCAACAACCTTGGAGTTCCTGGAAACTTTGACACCACTTTGGCAACCATGCAGGCCCTTGAAGGCCGTCGTGCCCATTTTACCCATATCCAGTTTCACAGCTATGGAGGACATCCGGACGATCAATCTCTCTTTTGTTCGGAAACGGTGCGCCTGGCCGATTATTTTAATCGAAACAAAAACCTGACCACAGATGTTGGTCAAGTCCTTTTTGGCGAAACCACCAGTATGACAGGCGATGGTCCTGTCGGCTACTACCTTAGCAAAATCACCGGGCGCAAATGGGCCAACTCGGATACCGAAATGGAAGCAGGGTGCGGCATTGTCCCCATCACCTACAAGGAAAAGAGTTTCGTTCACGCCCTTCAGTGGGCCATCGGGTTGGAATGGTACCTCCTTGTGGATGATCCGTGGCGCATAGCCATGTCTACTGATCATCCCAACGGTGCCAGTTTCCTCGCCTATCCCGAAATCATCGCACAATTGATGAGCAAGAATTATCGCGATGAGATCCTGGCAAGGGTTCACCCCAAGGTGGCCGAAAAATCGCGCCTATCCGAATTGGATCGGGAATATTCCCTTAACGAGATAGCCATTATCACCCGATCCGCCCCTGCCCGGATGCTTGGCCTTTCCAACAAAGGCCATTTGGCTCCCGGGGCAGATGGCGATGTTGTGCTTTATCAACCCGATCATGACCGCCGCCGAATGTTCGAATTCCCCCGGTATGTGATCAAATCAGGTAGTGTCATCATCGATAATGCGGAGGTACGCCAAACCCCTGCAGGGCAACTTTTCCATGTAAGGCCCGACCATGACCATGGGGCCATACCCGACATTCGCAAATGGTTTGAATCGTTTTACACCATTGGTTTTGATAATTACCCTGTGGACGAAAGCTATTTTGCAAAACATTGCCTGGTGCGTTGCGATGGGAGCCTTCTGACATGAAATTCATCATTGCCATTATCCAGCCCGGCCGGCTGGAAGCGGTGAAGGAAGCCCTGGCCAAGGTGGAGGTCTTTCGCCTGACAATCATTGATGTCCAGGGGGCCGGGCGTCAAAAGGGCCAAACCGAAACCTACCGTGGAAATGAACTTACCATTAACCTTGTGCGCAAGGTCCAACTTCAGATTGCGGTGAACGAGGATTTTGTCGAACCCACGGTAAAGGCCATCATGGAAGCCGGGCGAACCGGTACGGATGGCCGTATCGGCGACGGGAAAATCTTTGTCCTGCCCCTTGAGGATTGCATTCGCATCCGGACGGGGGAACGGGGTCCCGAGGCAATCTAGCAATTCCAATCTGACGGGAATTTCTTTCACCCAATAGGCCATTTCAATCCCCGGACAACCGTATGCCTCCAAAACCATCCCATGCCGTTCAGGATTACCTCAAGGCGATCCACAGCTTGAGTGGGTCCAACCAACGGGTTTCAACCAACGACCTTGCCGACCGATTGGGAGTGCGGGCCGCTTCGGTTACCGGCATGATCAAACGCCTTAGTGATGCGGGCTGGGTGAGATATGTGCCTAGCCGAGGGGTCCAATTGACCCCAATGGGAATTGGTGAGGCACGCCGGGTGATTCGGCGCCACCGACTCATGGAATTGTTTTTATCCCGCGTCCTTGGGCTCGATCTGAGTGAGGTCGATGCCGAGGCCGAAGCACTGGAACACGCCATTTCACCAAGGTTGGAACAGGCCATCTCGGCGTTCCTTGGTGAGCCCATGGAAGATCCGCACGGGCACCCCATCCCAACCAAAGAAGGCAAGTTGATTAGGCGAATCCTTAGACCCCTTAATAGTTTTGTCAAAGGCAATACCGTGATTATCCGGGAGGTTCAGGACGGGGACCCTGTCCGACTCAAGCGCTGGTCGGAACTCGGTTTGTTGCCCGGGGTGAAAGTAACCATTAAAGACCGCCAGGATCTTGATGGAGTTTTCACCCTTTCCCTGGGCAACAAGGATCTGATCCTTGGTATCGAGGGAATTTCTGGCTTAATGGGCGAAACCGCCCGAAACTAGCAGCGGTTGATTTGAAATGGTCCTTATGGGCAAACCGTGGACGGGGAGCGCACATATTCGGGTTTTGGACAAATGCTCCAACAAATAAAAAGGTCCATAAGGTTCTTTCTGCCGGACCTTTCCTTAAAGATAAACCGGTTGGTTATTCCAGTTCAAAGGCAAACGAGGCAGTATTGCCTTCGGGAACATCCACCACCAACGGGGTGGTTGCAGCAAGTCGGAATCGTTCGGGCACCAGGTTTTCTGGAGGTTTGACGCCAGGGTCGATCACCAGGGAAGGTGCGGGGCTAAAATGGACCTTGTATTTCCCCGGTCTCAAACCGGGTGCACCCCGGTTTGCAAACACCTCAAAAGAACCAGTTTTGGTGGTTCGGGCATTCCCGACATAGGGCTTGTCCTTGGGCTCTTTGGGGATTTCGGTAAATAAAGCAAGCAGGCCAAAACCAGGTTTACCCTGAAGGGTTACCGTACCATAGGTCCGCGTCAAATTCTTCGGTGCAACCGTTTCCCTTCCCGTTTCGGTGCTTTCAAACGGAGACAGGTCTTCTTTGTATATTCCTTCCAGGTTGATGTGACTGATGACCGGGCCACCCGTTTTCATGGTGATCCAGGCTACCTGATCAAACTCGCCATATTCCACCCCTCGCATGGAACTCCCACCCCCGGTGGTGGCAAGTTGATAGAGGGCCCGCCCTTTTTTCACGAATTTGCGAAATACATGGATATGGCCACAAAACACTGTGGAAGGTCGATCACCAAGAAGATTTTCGAAGGCATCCCAGCCATTTGCCACCGTGTCTTTGTTGTTCCAGATGGGGTGATGAAGGAAAACAAAGGTGTGCCTCACTTCCGGATTTTCCTTGATCGCCTCGGCGATTCGGGCCAATTGGGCTTTACCTATCCGTTCTTTTTTGAAGTTGGCCTCGACCTTGGGATATTCCCCGTCATCGTCATTGGTGTTGATCGTAATAAAAAGACAATTCTTGTAGGTGAAATGGTAGGACTTCCGGCCATATTTTTCTTTCCAAACCTCGGCAAGGGATGAGTTGGCCGAGTCATGGTTGCCTGTCACATAGAAAAAAGGCATCTGGAATTGGCTGACATAGGAATTGAATTCATTCCATTGTTCGCGGTTGGTTTTTGCAACCGATGACCCCTCGATGAGGTCTCCCACCGACATAATAAATTCGGGCTGAAGCAGGTTGATTTGCTGGACCGCCTTGGAAAAAACCCCGGGCCGGTGGCCTCCTGTCCGGTCGGAAATCACGGCAAATTGAAATTGTTCCGGCCCGGCATTGGGTTTGAGGCTCGTAAAAGGGTTCGTCTCCTCCACCTTGATCCTGAATCCCTCCGAGGTGGCATTTTTCGAAGATTGATCCCCAAGGCCCCTCGAAAGGAAAACCGCCCCCCCCAGGACAAAAACCACAAATAGGCCAAGAACGCTGCGTTTCAAGGGACTCTATTCCTTTCATTCGGGGGCTGAATACTTGCTACCAAGGAAGGATCTGATTCATTCAATTTATCCAAATCCCCAATTAAAGTTGGAGGAATTTTTGTTAATTCACAAAACAGGCAGGATTTGCACCCTAGGGCCTTAGGGTCACTGGGGTAGTGTTTGGCTGTTGAGCTCCCGGGGTACTACGCCCGTTTTCCACCAAGCTTGTCAACAATTTCTCCAAAGCCGCTGCTTTGGCGGGTAAATCAGAGATTCGGTTGGTGGTTTCTCCAATATCTTCCGCCAGGTTATAAAGCTGGTTCCTCGGCAAGCCAATCGCCATGGGCGTATTGGGCCGAGGTTCACTCCACCCCCCCGAATCAGGACAAAGGGCCAATTTCCAGGCCCCCTGCCTAATGGCAAAGGATCCGTTGATCGAGTGGTGAACAATCGACTCCCTCCCCCCGGGAAGGCCTTTCCCTTTGAGTGCATCCACAAAACCAAAGCTGTCCTCCGCAGCCGATTCGGGAAGCATCGCCCCACTCTCTCCGGTGATTTCGGCAAAGGTTGCCATCAAGTCGGTCAGGCAAACCAGCCTATCGCTTTGGCTTCCCGGTTTGGTTACGCCGGGCCAACGAACCAAAAAGGGGACTCGGTGGCCCCCTTCGAAAATATCCGCTTTCGTTCCCCGAAACGAAAGACTGGGATGGTGGTTTCGTTTTGACAGGGCGGGGAAATCCGCCTGGGGGGAGCACCCGTTGTCACTGGTCACGATCACTAAAGTGTTTTGGGAAAGTCCAGTTTTTTCCAAAGCGTTTACAACCTTTCCAATGGCATCGTCGGTCGCCATGACGAAATCGGCATAGGCACTGAGCCCGCTTTTCCCTTGCCAAGGATCGGTGGGAAGGATCGGTGTATGGGGCGAAGCCAAGGGAAGATAAAGGAAGAAAGGTTTGCCTTTCTTTGCCTGCTGGTTGGATGAAGAAATGAATCCGATAGCCTTTTCGGCCAAATCATCGAGGACATTAGCTGCCTCAAATCCCGGGACGGCCGGTCCCTTCCGGGTTTTGCCTTTTGCTTTTCCAAACATCAGGGCAAAGTCACGCTCCCCGGTTGGAATCCCCGTTAATCGGTTGTTATGAATGTAGCCGTAGGGGATCATGTCCAGGGAACCGGCAATGCCAAAAAAATAGTCAAACCCTAACGAATTGGGTCCGTTGCGGATCGGTTTTGTGTAATCCACATTGCGGTTCTGGGAAAGGGGCTCGATCCCAAGCCCGGTGACAGATTTTCCCGGTAGAATCTCCCAATCCATGCCCACATGCCATTTGCCAAGAACGGCCGTGTGGTAGCCCCTATCTTTGAGCATTTGGGCAATACTCAGGCGACCCGGTTCGATGAGTCGTGGGCTAAGGCCGCCCAAAACTCCTTTTTTTAATCGGCCCCGCCAGGCATATCGACCGGTAAGTAGGCCATACCGGGTTGGGGAACAGACCGACGAACCCGAATGGGCATCGGTAAAGGACATCCCTTCCCGAGCGATCTTGTCCATGTTGGGTGTGGGGATTTTGCCCTTGGGATTGAGGCATGAAACATCCCCATATCCCAAATCATCACAAAGAATGACCACAAAGTTGGGAGGAGATGCCTTGGGACTTTCTTTTGCCAAGGGCAACAAAAGGATGGTCAACCACAAGGTGGACATTTGGTTTTCCTTGGCATCAAAAGGGGATTAAAAGACCAAACGGTTGGGTTACCCTAGCAGATTAGCCCAATCCAGAAAGTCTGTTCCTTGCAGCTGGAAACAATTTCAATTGCATACGATTCAAATCCCCAAGGCGTTTCAAACAAGTTGCCTTTTCCTACCCTCGAATTCAACAAGTCAAAGCCTGATCGATTGGGGTGAGGTAAGGTGACCTACCCGGTTTGGTCTCCCCTCGAGGACCCAGGTTGGCGTATCATAATCCCATGGAGCGCATTCTCCCCCTTTTGAGCCATCTCAACAGGTAGCATAGAACTGCTTAAATCAGGAAAATCAGGCTGAAAAGGCAAAGTAGGGAGCCACTCATGCCAAGAACATGGCGCATTTGGTTAGATTGGGGCTTCCTAAAAAGCCAATCCCCTTTGGGGGCTTTTTCTCTAGGTGCCCTGTTTTGCCTTTGCTTCGTAAACCTTGCCCCGGCTCAAAACCCAAAACCCGGGCTCCCCTCCCTTGCCGAGACGGATCGCCTTTGTCTGATTGAGGAAAAAATTCCAACCGATGTCCCCCGGTTAGGGTCATGGCTTTTGGCCAGGTCCCCCGGCGAGAAAGAAATCGCCAAGTTGGATCAACTCATCTTTCAACTGGGGGATGAGGACTTTTCCCGCCGCGAACAGGCCACCAAGGATTTGACCGCCTATGGCAATCGTGCCCTTGCCTCTCTTCGCTTGGCGCTTAAAAGCAAAGATCCCGAGGTCAAAAGCCGTGCTCAAGAGGCGCTTGATCAAATCGAGATCGGGACATCATCATTGGTACAAGCGGCGGCCTTAAGGCATTTTGCCCGGCAAAGCCTTGACCTGCCCCGGGGAACAGGCAGTGGCTCGGACGAAATCGTCCTGGCATTTTTCCGTGCCGGGGAAAGTGCCATTCTGATCGGTGCAGCCCGGGAGGCCTTGGCCATCCTTTCGGTTAAATGGAACGGGCCGACCGACGCCGTTTTGGAGGCAATCAAGTCCCGGCCTCCCGCCCTTCGCGGGGAGATTCTTTGCGCTCTTTTGGAACACCGCCAGCCCTATGCCATCCAACTGGCCAAGTCCTTGCTCACAGATCCAATTCCGGAAATCCGTGCCCGGGCAGCCTTTGCCTTGGCCTATTCAGGAAGTGACCTGACCGCACTTGGAACGCTTTTTGACCATATGGAAACGCTTGATGACCCTTCGTTTGCCTTGGCAGAAGATTTGGGTTATCGGGTGGGAGAACCGGGCACTCCAGCACCCTTTCCCATGCTTAACGGAAACGATCGCCATCAAAGGGTTCAAGGTTGGAAAAAATGGTGGGAGAGTGCAAAAGCTAAGCCCCTTGTACTTCGGGAGCCCCTCACCCCAACGGGACCACCGGGATCAACCCTTGTGGTGATGCTTGATGCGGGCAGGATTGTTGACCTCGATTCCGCCAAAAAGCCCCGTTATGAGATCAAGGATATCCAATTTCCGCTGGACGCCCAGCTTCTCCCCGGCCCAAGGGTCTTGGTGGCCGAACATGGGGCCAACAAAGTCACCGAAAGGGATTCCCTTGGCAATATCCTTTGGGCAAAGGGAATCGATGAACCTCTGGTTTGCCAACGCCTGGCAAATGGCCACACCATGATCGCCAACATTGATGGTTTTGTTGAAGTGGACCATTCCGGGGCGGAAATCTTGCGCTTTCGGCCCAAAAACGACGAGCGACTGATGAAGGCTCAAAGGCGCGCCGATGGATTCACCGCCCTTGTCTTGCAAACCTCACTGGGGGAGGAATCGCGGCTGGTTTGGCTCGACCGGTCTCTCCGTGAACGAGCCAGTTTTCCCGTGGCGGTAAGGACCTCAGGCGGCAGGATCGACACGCTTCCCGGAGATGAAATCCTCCTGCCGGAACTCGAAAACAACCGTATCGTCCGCTATGACGCCAAGGGCAAAATTGTTTGGATGGCAGAATTGGAACAACCTGTTGCGGCGGTTAAAACACCCACCGGCACCATCCTGGCCAACTGCAAAACACTTCGTGGTGCGGTGGAATTAAACGACCAAGGCAAGGAAATCTGGTCTTTTCAAACCGATACTCGCGTCACCAGGGCCTGGCGGCGGTAACGAGGGATTCCCGGCCACCGAAAGGAACGGTCCCTGGATTTGATCCATGAGCCAATAACCCCATCATCCGAGGGACATTCGTTTCGGGCAAGCCTTGATGGGTCACCCAACGCTTTGACTCCGACCAAATACCAAAAGCCCGTTCAACCGGGAAAGGCCCCTATCTCATCTTTGAAAGATTGGGACAAATTGGCCGGGGACCGAAAGGGCTATCACGGCAATGGATGTGTTGTAAATGGGACCCGGGGAGGCACTGTCCAATTCCCGGCCTGACCAGGAGCCATCAGGACCCTGTTTTGGCAGGATCGTTTTTTGGAGTTTGGCATACCATTCATTCCAGGCGGTGCCTCCGACCTGGTGCATCGCATGGCTTGCGTAGTAATGACCGTACCAAAAATGATGTTTGCTCGAAAACATTTTTTCTAGGTATTGAACTGCCTGGGGGATCTCCTGGGCGCTGTGCCTTCCACATAGGTGAAGGACGCAAACCCCGGCGGCGGTGCGGGCAAATTCCGGTGCGTTCTGGCCAGCCTGATAGGAATAGCCCCCCGATTTGGGATCTCTACAGGAGTTGATATAGGCAAAGGCCTTATCCAGCGTGACATCCGGTACATGAAGACCGGAATTTCGGGCCGCCCTTAAAGCCATTACCTGCATTACCGTCACGGAAATGTCGGCATCGTTCGGAGCCGGGGCATACCGCCACCCCCCTTGGGGGTTTTGCACACGGACAATCAGGTCTACCGCCCGCTTGAGGACAGGCCGGATGGCATCATCGAGGTCCGGTCCACTCACTCCCCAAAGTTGACCAAGGGCAAGTGTTGCCATTCCATGGCAATACATTTCCCTCCCACCCGCCCCTCGGGCACCCACCAATAGGCCGTCCTGATCCCGGGCGGAGGCAACCAGGAATCTTGCCGCCATGGCGACCGATTCTCCATGGCGGCCCCGGCCGGGCAATTGACCATCGGATAAAAGTGCCAACACCACAAAGGAAGTAATGGCGGTGTTGTGGGGATAGCCCGTTTCACTCCAGGAACCATCGGGGTTTTGTTTGGTAACGAGAAAATCCAGGGCCCTCCGGATGGATTCGCGGGTGGGTTCGTCGATTTTGGGAGGTAAAACGGGCGCCAACGCCTTGGCTGGAGTCGCACCGGGCAAAGCCCCAGGAGCCGCTTGCCCGGGGCTCTGGAGACAACTGCAGGCCAAAATGGCACAATAAGAAAGCATAATTATCGTCCTTACCGGGGAGTCATCGGAACGGCGGAACCCCTGGTTTTGGCCAGATCACGATAATATTTCTGAACCATGGCGGCGTACGCCGGGGGCAACCCTTCTGTCCAAGCCTGAAGGAGGGCTTCGCGTTCCCGGGCGGGCAGGCGCAAAAATTTGCCCATTCCCTCGGCATCCTTGAGTTGGGCGGGATCCATCTTGTCCCCCGTCATGGGGTTGTCGGGCCCGTTGTTTTGGGTTCCCTTGGGGGGTGCAGGTTTGTCGGTTTTCATGGGTTCCCCCGGCATGGGTTCGCCTTGGCTTTCCATCGGTGGGGCCTCGGCCAAAGCCAGAGCCATCGGATCAATATCTGGCAACATGAGCCCTTCGGTGGCCTTGGCCAAAAGGGTAAGTTGACCCAAAGTATTTTCCAACCGTTTAACGGCCTCGGTCTGTTGTTTGACAGCTTCCTTGGCGTCACCACGCTTGGCAGCTTCCTGTCCCGCTTTCAGGGCTTCCTCGGCCTTATCCAGTCCGGGCACCAACGCTTGGGGAACAAGGCCCTCCGCCTGCTCGGCGCCCGTTTCCGCCATGGCCGCAGCCTCTGCCGACTGGGCCAAGGCCTTCGTCGCTTCCAGCAGGTCTTTCTGCATTTCTTTGGCCTTTGACCCCTCGGGCAGTTTGTCCAAGGCGGCCTGTTGGTCTTTCTGGGCCTCGGCAAGATTTCCATCCTTGAGGTCCATCGCAGCCGCTTCGGCGGCGGGAGCAGCGGGTTGGGTTTCAGGGGCGTCCTTGATCTCTGCAGCCAGTTTTGCCTGGGCCTTGGCCAAATTGGTGGCCGATTTGAGCGTTTCATCCGCCTTGGCAGCTTGGGCTTTGGCCTGTTTGGCATCCTCCAAGGCCCTTTCTACTCTTCGGGCTGCTTCAGGAAGGCCCCGAAGGTCGTCCTCCTTGCGGGCTTGGGCCAAGGCCCGATCCTCGGCATCCTTGTCGGCCAATTCCCCTGCAAGCTTGGCGGCCAAAGCAAGGGCTTCGGCGGCATCACGAGCATCCCTGGCCGCCTCGTCGGGTTTATTCCCTTTCAGGTCCTGAATGGCTTCCCCGATTTCCCGGTTGGCTTCCTTGGCCTCCGCCTGGGCCTGTTTGGCAGCGGGGTCATTCGCCAAGTCTTTAATGGCCTCAGCGACCTGATTTTTCACCCGTTCCTCGGCTGCAGCCAGATCCCTTGCGGCATCGGCACCGAGTTTCTTCTCGTCTTTTTGCTTTTCAATCTGGTCCGCAATATCGGCTTGGGCCTTGGCAGCCTCCGCCAAGGATTTGGCCGCCTTTTCATGGAGTTTTCGGGCCTCCTCAGCGGCTTTATCCTTGTTGGCCTGGGCGGCCAGCTCCTGGCGGGCTTTTTCAATGGCAGCCTGACCTTTTTTCTGATCAGGAATGGCCTCGGCCGGGTTGTCATTGGGAGTTTGGGCATCGGCCAAATCTTTGGCAGCCTCATTCAATGCGCGGGCAGCCTCGGCAAGGGCTTGGGCTTCCCCATCCGTATCGGCACTTTTCGCCAAGTCCGAGGCCTCCTTGGCCAACTTGGCCTGCTGTCGGGCCAAAGCTTCCGGTTCAGAGCCCTTGGGGGGTGTCTGATCCATGGGGCGTTTGGCCGCCTCTTCGGTCTTTTTGGTCAATTCCGCCTGATTCTGGGCGAGCCGGTCCAGCCGGTTTTTGTGTTCAGCTTCACGAGCCGCAGCCTTATCCTGGGCGATCTTTTCCAAGGCTTCGTCAATTTTATCGCGTGCCTTGGCCAAGGCTTCCCGTGCTTTATCCTCGAGGGGTGCGGCATTTTGGGGATCGTTATTGAGGGTTTTCTCCTGGGCCGCACGAAGTTGGTCGGCGGCTTCGCGAAGCGGGTTTTCGACTTCGGGAACCTTGGCCTTGATTTCAGGTGTCTGGGCCTCCTTGGTCAGGTCTTTGGCTTCCCGGACCGCTTCGGCTTGGGCTTCCTGGGCTTCCCGTCGTTCTTCCTCTGCGGCAGAGGTTGCTCCGCCTTTTTCCTGGGCCTCTTCGAGTTTGTTTTCAAGCATGGCAACCCGTTCATCCAAACGGCGAAGAGCTGCGGTGGCGGGTTCGTCCTCACGCCACAAGCGAGCCATGTTCATCAGGGTTTCGGTAGCTTGGCGGGTTTCTTCCAGAACAGGACGCAAACGGCCTGCACGATCGGCTACAACTCCCTCGGCACTCATTTGGGCGGGAATGAGGTTCATGCGGTCGATAAGGCCCGCGGACTTCGCCTCGTCGAGCCCTTTTTTCAGGCGAACTTTGTGAACTTCGTCCAACCGGGGTTCCAACGCAGCGGCTTGCCTTAACAGGACGGAAACCTCGGTATTCAAATCGCGTTGGATATCGGTAGCTCTTGAAAGGCGAACCTGGGCGTCTTTGGTGCCTTGACGAGGGGCCGATGCGGCGGCAATTTCGCCGGCAATGGTTCCCTGAAGGCGCCCTTCATCCCGGGCAACCTTGCGGGCACGGGCAGCGGCCTCGGCAAGGGAACGGACGGCTTCGCGGCGGAGGGCCAATTCACGCAGCCTGGACATGATCACCAAGTGCGAACGGTGGGCTTGGGTGGTTTCCCCGGTGGCCGTGGCGGAATCCTTTTTTGCCTTTTCGAGGCGGGCCAGGACCTGATTCATCTCTTGACGGCTGAGCCCCTTAAGGGTGACGGCGGCTTCCTCGACAAGTTTGTGTTCCTCGTGGGCATCCAGTTTTTGATACTTGAGGACACGGAGCATGGTTTCCAGCCGTCGTGCGGTTTGATCCACCTGGTTTTGGGCCACCCGCTGCGCATCGATTCGGGCGGCCAGCTCCTCAGGGGTTTCAGGATAGGCGTTCACCAGGGAACCGACCAAAGCCAAAAGGCCGGTCATCCACCATTTTGCACTTCGCAACATGATTCGTCTCCTCCAGTTCGTTACCAACCCACTTGAAGTTAAACCAATGGAGCCATTCTACCCGGGAAATCACCTAACACAACAGACGATTCCATCCACCAATTCTACCTTATTTGGGGGGAGGGTGTCGAGCGAGGAAAGTATCCTTCAAAAACGGCACCCTGCCTTAACCGCAAATCCCGCAGTTTTTCCTGCTCCCGTTCGCGCCTGGACCACCAAGCTAGGAAGTCTTCAAGGCCTACCGCATCCTTGAACCGACTCGGGGAGCGGCCTACCAGCCCGGTGGGATGGCGGTCGGTTACCTCGATAGCGTATTCGATTCGGTCGCCCGGACGAAGTCCTTGAATGGGAGCCACGCGGAAGTCGATCCTGCCGCCCGCTTCGTTGCCACCGGGCGAGAGATTTGGGTCGGCGGCCTTGACCGGGTGAAAAGTCACCTCGCCTTCCTCGGGGGTTTTTTCGAAGACCCCAAGCTCGGGAATGAAGGCACCTTCTGTCCCGGAGCCCGGAACCAAGGGGAGGGGGAAAGTTTTCCAGTCCTGGGAGTTGACCCGGTAAACCATCCTTGCAGAAGCGATCCCAGCCCTGCTCGTGGCAGAATAGGCGACCCGGAACCGCCCCCCAATTGGGACAGGTACCCCATCTACCTCGTGTTCTTCGAGGGCCTGCCTTAGGGCTGTGGTTTTGTTTTTGCCCAAAAGGAGGGACCCTGCCGTGTCCGGGATCATCAATTCGCTTAGAAGTTCCACTTGGGGAGGTATCTCCTGCCAAACCTCAACCCGGCGCCTGAGGGGATTGCGGGAGGCCAACCCGTCCACCGAAACCGCTTCCGCCTGCCAAAGCTTATCCCCGACCCCCAGCGCCAGGGAAATATGGGCCGTACTTTCGCCGGGATGAATATTAACCGGGATAACCTCGGTAACTTGGGTGCTGCCTTCGCCTGAGATGCGCTTAAACTCGAGAGACAAAAGAGGTGTGGATGCAACCAGGGAAATTGTGGCGGTCGAACCGACCCAACCACCCAGGTCACCTGCTTCCGCATGGCCAGGCCATGGGGACCCGTCCGGCCTTTTTCCCACCCAGCTGGGCAAATCCACCTTGGCAGCACCGACTGTAAGGATAGGACGCACCAGCCGAACCAAATCAACCTTTTCTGATCTGGCGGATCCAAAAAAGGCTTGGACTTTGCCACTGGAAAGGTCTGCCGGGATCGACGCAATCCACTCATTGGATCGATACACGGATTGGGCAGGGACAAAAAAGGGTAACTCCCGGCGGCTGCCATCCTTGCCACGATACACGAGTTTACCAACCATGCCTTCTGTATTGGGATCGCCTTGGCCTAATTTGACCACAGCAGTAACCTGGCCCTCTTCCCCTTCGGGAAGGACAATCGGCCCAACAAGGGTAACCTGGATGCTTCGGGGGATGGCGATATCCAGCCCGAGTTGCCTTTGCAAAAGGGCAAGCATCCAAACCGGGGCAACGATTAAAAGGAGGATCAATGGGGCCAAACCAGCTAGTGCCCGAAACAGGGCTTTGCTGCTTCGACCCGTGGGCAACGCCTTTTCAAAGGAGGCCCTCTCGGCAAGTTTGGCTCCTCGCCTTGCCACCTCTGCCACCAGACCGTCATGAGCCATGACGCCTTCGCCCTGCAAATAGTCAAGGGCTGTGACCAATTCATGATCCAGCCCATCGGTGACGGACTCCACGGAGAGAGCTAGCCTGGCCAAGGTCAATTTTTCAAGGATGGGGCGAACGAGCCAAAGCCAACCCAAAAACAACCCAAAACCGACCTGGCCAATGCTCATGAAAAGCCGAAACCAGATGGGAGTTCCGCCTTGCCGGTCGATGACTTCGTCCAAAAGGCAGCAAAGGACCAGGAGCAGGCCCATGACGGCGAGCCATTTCCCGATTCCTGCGGCCACCCTCTGGAGGCGCTCCTGGCGGGCCAACAGGGCAAGGCGGGCCCGAATGGGTGCAACCAACCGGGCCAGTTCGGCCTGTGTTTCAGGAGTGGGACGCATCAGTATCAAGGACCGGTCCTCAACTCAATTGGTTGCGCCTCCTCAGGGTCCACTCGGTCCCCAAGGCTAACACAAGGATGATAAAAAAGATCGGATGCAGGCGAGGAATTCCCGCAACCACAGACCATGGGCGGGTTTTGGGTGGGATCGTTTCGGGAAGGTTTTGAGCATCCCCCTCGGAGAAATACGATCCGCCCGAGGCCAGGGCGGATTCGCGCAATAACTCTTCGGCGAGGCCACCTGTCATTTCCGGATCCAAAGGCGAGAAAACCGTCCATTCCAAACCCGGGCCTTCGTCGCCTGGAATTCGAATGCGATAGCGGCCTGGTTTGTCATGAACCAATCCCAATGAAAACTCCCCGGGTTGACCCTGGACGGCTTTCAGGATTACCTCTTTGTCCCCTTCGGTGGAGGTACCCCCGTTCACGGAAACGATTTTTTCTATCCGGGCTGGAAGCGATGTCCGGGTGTCTGGAGCAAACGAGGAATCAAGCAACCTGGCCCGAATCTCGCCCATCGTCCCTGAAGGAGGATCGCGGCGGTCGATGGCCAACCGAATCCGGCGAGGGGCCTCCGACCTTGAGGCCGCCGACCAGAGGAGCCATTGCATCCAGAAGCGGGCAAAATGAACCTCGGCGGCATTGTAGCGCCAACGCCAGGTTTCATCGACACCAAGCCAGGCCACCCTGCCACGGCCATACGATTGGGTAGCCATGAGGGGAACCGGCCCGGTGGCACACCGTAGGGTTGGGTGGGCGAGCAGGGCCCTTGCCCCGGGTTTGAGTTTTAAAACGGGCGTATGCCAAATCATCCCGACAAGTTTGGCATAGACCCCGGCCGTTTCTTCCGGGGTGTCCGCCAAACGGAATGCATCCGTGGCCAAGCCCTCTGGGGTAGGAGTGGGCAAAAAGGGATCCTTCAAAAGCAGAGCCTTGGGTGGATTGCGATCAGGATCGATTGGAAGAAGATCGGCAAGGGGAGTATTGATCCATGTCATGGGGTTGGCGGTACGGCCTGATTGAATCATGAGGCCACCACCCTCCTCCACGAAACGGCGGAGGGTTTCGGCGGCATCGGCTCCCAATTTGGCCGGATCCACATCCCCCAAAAGGACCGCATCGTAACGGAAAAGCTCCTCCCTGGTGGGGAACACCGAGACAAATGGTTCCCGGGAGGCAAGGTCGCCATCCGCCCCGAGAATGAGAAACGAAGGCGCAACGGAAACCCCTTGGGCGGTGGCAACCGGAGTGGAGCTACCCTGGGGGACTGCGGTTTCCTGGGGCCCTTCCCGGGCAAGTTGCATCATTAAAAAGCGGTAATCCCATCGGGGCACCGAATCGACCAAAAGGATGCGAACCGGGCGGTTGGTGAGCCGGACTTGCCGTTCCAGCGAGGAAGCTTCCAGGGGAAAGCTCGTTCGCACAAACCGGGCTTTGGCTTTCAAGGCAGAAAATGGTTTGGGGGTGGCCAGGGGGGGCACCCGAAACGCCAGGACCGAGCGTTGGCTGTCGGTGGAACCCGAGCTTGGGGAGACCTCCTCAAGGGCTACTTGAGTGCCGTCCAGTTCAAGCGAAATTTCGATCCTTGTAGTCGTATCGGCTGGATCCAGGCCAGAAACCCGCCACCGCATGCGGACGAGTACCCTTTCACCGGATTGGAGAATTTCCGGGCAATCCAGGTCGCGAATTTCCAGGGTGGGTGGTTCGCTTGCCCCAACGCCCACCATGTGTACAGGCACCCCTTTGCTTGCCGCCAAAGTACAGGCTGCGATCAAGTCGGGTCCCGAACCGGGGAGAGAAAGCGGGGTTTGGCGTCCATCGGTGAGCATTACAATTGCGGAGGGTGGATCATCCGTTGCCAAAAGGTCAGTAATAGCCCGGCCCAATTCGGAACGGCTGGAGTTGGGTTGCCACAAGGCCCAGGGCTTGGCAGTGCCATTGGTTTCGGTTGCCCCCAAAATGGATAGCTTGTCTCCGGCAAGGTACCAATGAACCGGATGTTTGTCTGCCAACTTTTTCGCCAAAACTCCATTGGCCGATTCCAAAAGGGCCTCGCCTACATTGATCCGCTTGGGTTTTTGCCCAATTCCAAGATCCCGTATCCGGTTTTGTTCCCCGGGTTTGAGCCGTTCATCGGCAGTGGCCATGCTTTGGGAGCCGTCCAGGATCACGGCCACGGGCCTTGGACGCGTTCCTTCCAATCCAACAGAACAGGAAAGGGGAACACAGACCAACCATGCCAGGGCCGCCATGGAGAAGGCCCTGAGGGTTACCAAAAGAGTGCCAAGGCGTGGGGTAACCCCAGCCGTTTCCCGACGATAAAGGCGAATGGCAAAGGCAATACCCAAAGCGGTGATCAAAAACCAGACGAGAAAAGAGACCCAGGAAAGCTCCCATTGCCAAGCCCCAAGGCTGGCCCCGTCGGGGGGCGTAATCCCAAGCAGTTTCCAAATGGTGTCCCCGGTTGTCTGATTCATTTAGAGCGGTCTCCCCGCCCACCAGGCGACAAATCCTTCAAGGAGCAAAAGGGCAAGTACCCCAGGTAAAATCCACCCGGCCATTTCACCCGGGTCGATTCCATCACGGAAGACCTCCCCGGCAAGGGAACCGGCTTCGGTGACTTGAATGCGGGAACCAACGATTTCCTGGACCAATTCCGGAGGAGCCGGGTTCAAGTCGGCCCCCTCGGATGGGTCTGCGGTAACCGCCGCCACGGCATGGGGGACCGGGACGCCCCCCTCTTCCAGATGCCAAGTGCCGGCCTGGAGGACTTGGGGAGGGGTGGAGGCGGGAAGGGTCAAGTCTCCGGGACCTCGCCAAAGGCGGTTCTTTCCCTCGGAATTGTCCCTGATGGAAAGGAGCTCGCCTGCCAAAAGATTTCGTCCCAGCGATTGATGTTCTTCCGCATGGCCAACCATCGCCCCAACAAAGGGTACAAACACCGGACCCAAAGGGAGGTCACCATCAGCCGTGTCCAATCCAATGGCCCCAATGTCAAACTCACCAAGGCCCTGTCCAATCGTGGTTACCAATGCTTTGCCCCCGGTAAATCGAAGCAGGGTGCTGGATCCGTTGGATTCGTCAAGAGACATTGCCTTGGTGATAACCACCCGGCCCAACCGATCCAGAGGCGGACGGCTAAAGGGTTCAAACCAGGCTTTGGCGGAAGCCGGATCGGGATGGGATTCCCTGGGAACATTGCCCATGGATTTTTGCATTCGGGCAAAGGCCCCCATCAAGCCTGTGGTAGACCCGCTGGGGGCTGGTCCTGCCGCTCCCATCAAAAACGCAACCTGGCCATTACTGCACCACGCTTCGAGTTCCCGAACAAACGAAATGGGGAGGCTGGTTGGGTTCACCCCACAAAGATAAACCGTGTCGATTCCTGCCAAAAGGCCGGTGGTCAACTGCAAAGGGGTACGGCTTTCGACGACCACGCCCCGATCTTCGCCTGGGATACCTTCACCGGCAAGGCTTCGGAGGGCGTGAGCAAGAAAAAATCCATTGCCCCTTGTGGGATCTGCCAAGGAGGTTTCTTCCACCATGAGGACCCGGTAGCGATCCCGGGCCGTCACCACCCGGGTGGATTTGCCATCCGCCGCAAGCCTGGAACCGGGAAAGGTTGCGACAATTTCGACAGCTTGTGGCCCTGGTTTCTCAAGCATGGCCTCGATGGAGACAACCCGTTCCTCGCCCGGTGCCAATTCGGCAAGGGGTGCCTCTTCCGCATTTTCACCACGAATGTCTCCAAGGGCAACCTGAATGCCCCGAACCGGTTCGCTCGCCGGGTTTTTTATCCGGACACGCCATCCTTGCCTTTTGCCCGCAAACACCAAGCCACCGGTGGGTTGGGCATCGAGGATTTGGACATGGCTGGTTACCGGTGTACCCACCCGGATCCACTGGATTCGTGTCGAACCCGGCAGCCTTTGCTGCATTTCGCGAAGGCTTTCTCCCGCTTCGCGCCAGGCACCGGCCCCGGCGTCCGAGATGAGGTGAATTTGTGTTTGGGGCAGGGTGGCCAACCGGATTCGGGAAACCGCTTCTTCCCAGGCGGGGCCCAATCGGGTTGGGAGGTCGGTTTGCACCAATCGGGATAGGCCATCCCGGACAGCGGCGGGGTCCCGGACAAGGGGATCGGCCATGCCAGCCAGGACCCGATCCGTGAAGGGGATCACGCTGGCCCGGGATCCAACAGGAAGGGAGTCCAGCATTTTTGCCAATCGGGCCCGGGCAATATCAAGGCGGGTGGATTTGCTGGCGTCTGACCCTTCCATGGTGGACATACTTCGGGATAGGTCTACCAGGAACACAGCTTCGACCGGACCGGTCGGCGGAACAAAGGAAGCGGTTGGCCTGGCAAGCGCAAGTGCCGCCAAAACCAACACGGCGATGCGACACAAAAGGAGCAGCAAATCCCGGAGCCGACTGGCCGCCTGGGTTTCCTTGATGCTTTTGAGAAGAAATTCCATGGCGGCCCAGGGAACCACCGTGGGACGGCTTCGGTGAATAAGGTGAAGGGCCACGGGAATGGCCGCGGCCAGTGCTCCCAACAGCATCAAAGGTGCCAGAAAACCCAATTCACGCCCCCCCTGATGTTTTGCGCCTGACCATTCGGTGAGCCATAAGGTCCAGCCACGATTCGGAGGGATCAAGGTCCGCCCGAACCAGGGTATAGTCCGCCCGGATCGCGGTGAGGTCTCCCTCGATGCGATTTCGCCAAGTGGCGATTTCCTTGCGGTATCGATCACGGAGTTGGTGCGGCCGGGCCAGGACTTTTATGGGTGATTCGAGGTCATCAAAACGGACTTCACCTTTAAAAGGAAGCTCCAACTCATCGCTATGGACGATGTGAACGACGATCAGGTCATGCCCTTTGGCACGAATTTGCCTCATGGGGCCGATCAATCCATCCCAATCCTCCAAAAGGTCGGAAAAGACCACAACCATCCCCCGCCGAAGGGACCGACTGGCAAGCGAACCAAGGGCAAGGCCTAAAGCACTCTTGGAATGGGCGGTCTCGGTGGGAGGATCAGCATCAAGACTACCCAGCCTGGTAAGCAGCGAAAGGAGACTGCCAGCTCGACTCCCGGCGGGAACGATGCACGGATCCTGGCTGGGGTTGGCACCCGAGGCAAGCCAAAGGGCTGTAGCATCCCCCTGTGAGGAGGCCACCCGGGCGGTTACCAACCCTAGAAGTTTGGCCATTGAGGATTTGGCCAAACTCGACCCGGAATAGCTCATGGACCCGGTCATGTCGGTAACCATGTGGGCGGTGAAGTTGGTCTCCTGGCGATATTCTTTGATGATCAGCCGTTCCGACCGGGCATAGGCACGCCAATCGAGATGGCGAAGGTCATCTCCGGGAACATACTCGCGGTGTTGGGCAAACTCGACCGAGAAACCGCGGCGTGGACTGGCTTGATCCCCCACCCTGATCCCATCGACCAGGGTCAGGGCCCTCAGGCCGAGAATCCGGGACCTCTCGATGAGCTCGGCGGCGACCGGGCTCAAGGTTCCGTTCAGAAAAGTCTCCGCCCTAACCTGCATAGCCACTCCCAAAAGGAATCCGCAAAAAACTCAATTCCCAAAGGGATTTACGAAATGAGGGAAGCGGGAACCTTTTCCCGGGCGGCAGCTATCAGTTTGCCTACCAAAGCCTCAGCATCGAGACCTTCGCCAAGGGCAGCATAGCTGGGAAGGATTCGATGCCGAAGGACTGCGGGAGCAATCGCCTCGACATCTCCGGGGGTGGCATGAGCGCGACCATGAAGGGCGGCCCGGGCCCTTGCCCCACTCAAAAGGCTCATCGAAGCCCTTGGACCAGCACCCCATTGGATCAGCCTTTGCGCAAAAGGGGCAGCTTCCGCCGTTCCGGGCCGGGAAAGTCGGGCGATTCGCCTGGCAAAATCAAGCACCGTTTCAGATACGGCTATCCCTTGAACCAACTCCTGAAGCTCAAACAGGTCCGATTCATCCATTACGGGCATAACTTTGGCGAGGTCAGGGGTCCCTTGGCGCATGATTTGGGACTCGTCGGCGTCGGTAGGATAACCCACCTTGATCATGAGCAGAAAACGGTCCAGCTGAGCCTCGGGAAGGGGATAAGTTCCCTCCTGTTCGATTGGGTTTTGGGTGGCCAGAACGAAAAAAGGTTTGGGAAGGACATGGTCCACACCCGCCACGGTCACCTTTTTCTCCTGCATGGCTTCCAAAAGGGCGGCTTGCGTTTTGGGAGGAGTCCGGTTGATTTCATCTGCCAACAACAGGTTTGTAAAAATGGGGCCATGGATAAAACGGAAGGCCCGCTGCCTTGTGGTCGGATCCTCCTGCAGGATTTCCGTCCCGGTAATATCCGAAGGCATTAGGTCTGGAGTAAATTGGATGCGTTTGAAGGAGAGTTTAAGAGCCCGGGAAAGAGTGGAAACCATGAGTGTCTTCGCAAGACCCGGTACCCCGGTAAGAAGAGCATGGCCACGAGCCAAAAAGGAAATGAGCAACTGCTCAATCACCTCGGATTGGCCAACGACTACCTTTCCCACTTCGGTTCTAAGTCGGTTGCATTTTTCGCCCAAACGGGCCAACGATTCAGGATTGCTCAAAGGTGTCTCACTGAAAAGGCGTGCGTATTGCACAGGGGGGAGGGATAAGGGCAGGCTATTGGGGTTAGACGGGGGAACCAAGGGCCAAGTTCCCGCTTCGACGGGATTTCCCTTGGGGAGAAAGGATTACCGATAATCGGAAGGCTTTTTTTCCCGAATGAAACCATTGAAGGAAAACTTACTGGGTTTGTACTCCCCTTCGATGTCCACCCTGACGGAATCCGGAACTTCCTTGTCCAGAGCCCAATAGGTCCCGTTGACCAAAAGCCTCCGAAAAGCCTCGTTTTCCAGATCCTGGGAGGCTCCCATGGTGGTTGTCAGGACCTTGGCAATTTTTCCTGAGGAACTTTTGACGGCCCGGGTCCAGACCACGGGCATCATCGGTTCATTTTTGGCCCCCTCGACGGGCTTGGTCTCCTTGGTCATTCCCGAAAGGACCTGTCCCAGGACAAGGGTTTCGGCATCCTTGGGAAGGTTGACGCCATAAACATCGGTTGGGCCCCAAATTTCACCGGTTTTGATTCCCCTAAGGACAGGGTGGGCCTCTTTACCCGGGCCAAACAGCCCCAAAGTGCTTTCTTTGCCATGGTGGCCATGATGGGAAACCCATGTTTCCCCCAGAATCTCTTTGCCAAAACCACCTTTCCAACGACCGGAACTGTTCCAGGACCAGGAAGCAAACTTGCTTTCCTTGGACATGTTGAAGGCGTGGGTGCTGGTGCGAAGGGCGAGGATGGGGCGGCCCGAAGCCACAAAATCGGCGATCTCTTTCATTTGCCCATCGGGGAGGTTACGGAAGCGAAGGGCTAAAATCATCAGGTCTGCGTTCCTGAGTTCTTCGGTGCCGGGAATGTTATTGTTGACATTCGGGTTGATGGTGCCGTTCTTGGGGTCGATCGGAAAAAGGACCACCGTTTGGAACCCATGTTGTCTGGATAAAATCTTGGCAAGTTGGGGAAGGGCTTCCTCCGAACGGTATTCCTCGTCCCCAGCAATAAGAACCACCTTGGCGGGGGAATCCCCTTTGCCTGGATAGGATATTCGATCCGCTTTTTCGCTCTGCTGGGGCGTCAGGAACAGGGCAACCAGGACAAGGAATTGCATGGCGTGACTCCGGGGAAAGGAGTAAAGGGGTGGGAGTTAAGAAAGTCTTAGGAGTTTGGGCGGAATCCTTCCCCTCAAAAAGGAGGGAATTGGAATCCAAAGTGTCCATCAGGACCAAGGGAGCTGTCCTTGCCCTGTCCACGGGATCGGCTAGCTTGCAATTTCATGTTTCCAAGGAAAGGCAATCGGTTCCTCCTTTTCCCATTGGAATCGGTAGGTATCCACAATTTCCCAATTGAGGCTTAGGGGAGAGAGTAGGTCCCTGGTTCATGGGAGCAGGGTAGAAGGATTAGGCTAACCAGATTCCCCCAGCAAAGGTTTTGTAGGCAACGATTTGGGAGCTAAATAAAAATTGTCCATTATTCAAGCCATAAAGGACAGCGGCAGAACCTGGGTAATTGGCTGCGCTTTTAGCTGGTCCCACCACCATTTTAAAGGTTCCGCTATTGGTTGGATCAATCGCTGCTACCGTGATGCCTCCCGAAAAGCTGGAGTAAAAAGCGTTGATTGAGGCTAATTGATTGGCTTTGGCATCGAAGACCTTTGCAAGTGATCCTCCATATCCCATACCGGTAATCACCTCGCAAATGCCATCGCCATTCAGGTCTCCAGCCCCCACATTGACCCCGCCCATAAAGTAGGGGGAATAGGCGAAGAAGTTTAGGCTTCCCGGTGTGCCGTTGGCACTAAAACTACGGACATGGGATCCCCCGTTGGTCGCCGTTCCGGTGATGATTTCGGCCTTCCCATCCTGATTGAGGTCGCCCGTGGCAACGGTAACTCCGCCCTTAAAGGTGGAAGCATAGGCAAAGAAACCTGGGTTGACCCTGACACCAAACGCATTGAAGGACTTTACATGAGGACCCCCATTGGCCCCTGCCCCCGTTACAATTTCGGATACCCCATCGCCGTCCAGGTCCCCCGCACTAATGTACACGCCACCCCGAAAGGAGCTTGCATAAGCAAAGAAACTCGAGACTGGCTTCAAACTTACCCCGTCGAGGACGACAATACGCGGACCTCCACCAGGTCCTGCGGCAAAGAGGAAATCGGCCAATCCGTCCCCGGTAACATCCGCCACAGCGGAACGGATCCCACCTGTCCAAGTGCCCATGGGCCTGAGGCGAGCCCGTTCCTGATTGGTGTTTTTGTAAATTACCACTTCGGATTCACCGGCCGCCGGGGAAACTACCAATGGTATTACATTTCCCTTACTTGTAATGTTTGCGGTGGTGGTGGGTTGGGTGAGCGAATAGTTTCCTGCAGATGCTCCTGCCAGGGTAAAACCTGCCAGGGTGACCACTTTGGCTGTGCCAATGGTTGCCGAGTCGAAAGTGCCCGTGGCAGTGCCATCTAGTGTTACCGTGTCGCCTGGAAGGATTCCAACCAGAACCGAATTCTCCTGACTGATCGTTGCCATGCTGTTGCCATCATAAACCTTGTTGGCCGCCGTGGTATCCGAGACGGTTAGTTCTTTGGGAATAATTTGAATTTGGGTATCACTGCTCATGCTTGTATTGAATTCATCCGAACCATTATACATGGCAGTAATGTAAAATTCCCCAATCGTTGGAAATATGGCCTACCGCAAAGGTTCTGCTACAATAAGCAGCTGACGACAGCTGCAAGTTTGGCAGGAGGTAAAGGGGCATGGATGGTTGTGGATATTCTACACCTGATGTGCGTGTTCGTGCAGTTATGGCGGTCCGGA
>SYLG01000046.1 GCA_005808665.1 Planctomycetia bacterium
AGTGGCAAAGAGACCAATTGGGAATGGGGAACTCCCATCGAATGATGGGGGCAATCAGGGTAGCCTCTCCCCCTGGGGCGGGTTGCCCTCAAATTTCATGTTTTTGTTTTTAGCCTGGCATTGGCCAACGCTGCCAGGAGCTACGGGCATTGAGGATCAGGATAAAGTGGCCCACATTTCTAGGACACCGAAAGTAATTGCGGTTCGCGAAACAGGCATTCCGTTTCGCACAGCATTGATTGCACGAACTCGCACATTCGGTGTAGATTATCCACAACCATCCATGGTCCCTTTTCTCCTACCACATTTTCAGATGATGTCAGATGTTTAATGTAGCAGAACTTTTGCGGTAGGCCATAATGTTTTAGCGCAATAATCCAGCCACGACTTTCGCTTTGCTTCCGGCTGTCAAGTGTTCGGCCCGGCCATTTTGGTACCAGGTGAGTTTGGCATGATCCAGGCCAAACTGATGAAGGATGGTTGCCTGAAAGTCGTTGGGGGTCACAATGTTTTCCGCCGCCCGATGCCCCACCTCATCGGTTGCCCCGTAAGTAATGCCTTGTTTGATGCCACCCCCTGCAAGCCAGATTGAAAAGCCTTGGCCATTGTGGTCTCGGCCTGTGGTTTGGTTGTGTTCGCCCTGGGAGACCGGTAGCCGGCCGATTTCCCCACCCCAATGGACAATCGTGGAATCCAACAAGCCCCGCTGTTTCAGGTCCATTACCAAGGCCGCAGAGGGTTGATCCGTTTGTAAACATATTCCGGGCAAACTTCCCCGAATGTTGTTGTGCGTATCCCATGGTTGGCCACCAAGGAACAATTGGACAAACCGGACCCCCCGTTCCACTAATCTTCGTGCGATCAGGCAACGCTCGCCGTAGGATCTGGTTGTTGGCTGATCGAGGCCGTAGAGTCTGTGAATGTAAGCTGGCTCCGAACTTAGGTCAAAGGCTTCCCTGGCAGAATCCTGCATGCGTGCTGCCAATTCGAAGCTGGCAATCCGAGCTTCCAATTCCGGATCCGGTTTGGGTGCTCCTGCCTGGTTAGATTTTAGGTGGAGGTGATTGATTTTGGACAAAAACGCAAGGTCCCTTGCTTGCGGTGCACCCCGGTTGGCTTTGGGTGGATCAAGATCGAGGATGCGAGGTTCTGTGGGTCGAAGGACGGTGCCCTGATACATGGGAGGCATGAAACCCGAAGACCAATTGGTGGCCCCATCCACAGGATGGCCCCCTGGATCTCCCAAAACCATGTAAGCAGGCAAGTTCTGCGAAGGATTACCAAGGCCATAGACAAGCCAACTTCCCATTGTTGGCCTCCCGGTCACCCCGGCAATGCCCCCATGAAAATAGCGGATCGATACTTCGTGGCCGTTGTGCCCGGTGTGCATCGACCTGACCAAACTCATTTCATCCACGATGCGCGAAGTCCAGGGAAGAAGTTCGGATAGTTCCGTACCACATTGGCCTTGCTTTGCAAATTTCCAGGGACTTCCGAAAAGCTTTTTACTGGCGGCATTCACAAAGCTATAATGAACCTCTCCTTTGTAATCTTTGCCATTCATCCGGGTTAGTTCTGGTTTGGGATCAAATAGGTCAACATGGCTTGGCCCACCATGCATAAACAAAGAAATCATGGCCCGGGCCCGGGGCGGATGGTGCGGTGCTTTGGTCCTCATATCCGCCGCCAGATTTTCTCCGGGCTTTGGGGGGTTGGCTTTTGCCCCATCGGCCAAAAGGCTGGCAAGGGCAATGCCCCCTATTCCCGTGGCACGACCCAGGAATTCGCGCCTAAGCAACCCTTTGGAAAAAGGGGACAGGGCTGGCATGGTATTTTCAAGGTGCATGGAGGAACTCATTGGAAATCATCAGTTGATGGGTTAGGTGTGCCAAGGCCGCTTTGTCCGGAAGCCAAGGCTTGGCTCCCAGGGTGGGGCCGGGAGGAGTTTGGGCTTTAACCAGGTCAATTGACAATGACCTTTCCAATGGGCCAGGGTTTCTAAGCAAGGTTTTTTGCCAAGCCAGGCCAACGGCCTGGTCCAGAAGAAGGTCCCCTGCTTTTTTATCGCCTTTTCCTTTTTCCAAAACCGTCAAAATTTCCCCTGCCAAATGGTTCGCTTGGGCATGGACAAAATCCCCGTTCAGAAGCATCAGGGACTGGGGAGCGTTGGTTGCCACAATGCGCTTTTCACAAAGGATCACATTCAAAGGTTGATCAAAGGCTCCCATCAGGGCAATTGGTTTGGACCGTTTTTGTTGCAAATAGATGGATCGTCTTGGTTTGTCTTCCGGAAACAGGATTTGTCCAGAAACATGTTCCACCACCGGAATGGGTGGGCCAAAGGGCAAGGAATCCAATCGCCCGCTCGCAACCAACATGCGGTCACGCAAAATTTCGGCGTCCAATCGCAAGACACTATGCCGATGGTGCAGCAAATTGGTTTGATCCTGTTGATCCCCCGAGGGACTGTGGACAGTTGATTGTTGCCAAGTTCTGGATTGGAGAATGAGCCGATGGATGGCCTTTAGGCTCCCTTTCTGATTGAACAGTTCAAGTGCCAGCCAATCCAATAGCTCCGGATGGCTTGGCTTCTGTCCCAGCTTGCCAAATTCCGCCGGGGTATCCACAATGCCTTTGCCAAAATGGTGCATCCATATCCTGTTTGCCATCACCCGCCCAAAAAGGGGATGGGTCCCTGTGGTAAGGTGCTTGGCATACGCCATCCTTCTCCCCGAGGATTGGGTCCCGCCGCCCTTGATGGGGATAGGTGCTGATTTCAAATCCGGGGAAAGGACGCTCAGGTCTCCAGGAAGCACCTCGCCTTTGGGTTGCTTGGGATCCCCCCGGTGATGGAGCTTGGTCGGAGGTAGGGCACCTGTTTCATCCAGCACCATGACAAATCCCTCCGGGGGTCGGGTTGCCCGTTTTACTTCGGCCTCGGACCGGAGTTTTTTCACCTCATCGGCACCAGGCTGGTTGTATTGGTAAAGAATTCCCCCCGATATCACCAAACTGGGATTCTTCGCTAAAAGTTCCTTTTGCTCCCCGGACCGCTTTTCCCCCGCATCTAGGGCTTCACGGAGTTTGCCCCGAAGGGGGTCTGGCTGTTTTTGCAACTCTTTGGCCACCGCCTCTTTGACCAACACCCATTCACGATCATTGGCTTTTTTAACCCCTTTGGATACTTCCGATTCCACTTCCGCAGCTTTGGCACGATCTTTATCGGAATAAAGGGATACCAATCTTTGGCCTGGACCTCGCCAAGCTCCCGGGTTTACCGCAGGTTCCACAATCGCCCGGATGCGAAAATAATCCTCCTGGGAAATGGGATCATACCGATGGTCATGGCATTGTGCACATCCCACAGATACACCAAGCAACGCCGCGGAAAACACCTTGACCGTATCGGTCATAACCTGCTCGGCTCCTTCCGCGGAGGAGGCACCAGGGATCATGCGCAGGAAACCGGTCGCCGCCAATGTTTCTGTTTGGGACTTTGTCAGATTGTTCCATGGTTTGGGTACCAAATCGTCCCCTGCCAATTGTTCCCTGATAAATCGGTCCAACGGCATATCGGCATTAAGGGCCCGGATTACCCAATCCCGATACCGCCAGGCATGGTCCCGGGGTGAATCGGCAGAGCCATCCCCTTCCGAGTCGGCGTACCCAACCACATCCAGCCAATGCCGACCCCAGCGTTCGCCATAGGCTGGCGAGGAAAGAAGCTTATCAACCGTCTTGGTCCACCGATTGGGATCCTTGTCGGCTTCAAAAAGCTGAACCTCCTCAAAAGAGGGGGGAATCCCAGTCAAATCCAGGGCGCCCCTGATGAAAAGGTCACGGGAAGGTGCGGGCGGATTAAACCCCAACCCCTTTTCCTTGAGTTTTGCCTCGATGAGCAAATCAATGGGATTGACCTGAACCCCTTTTGGCAGGTCCGGTTTTTTCAAAGGAACAAAAGCCCACCAATTCCGGTCTTCCTCGGAAATCCAAAACCCAGTCGGGAGGTTTTCCGGTTCAGGTTTATGGGTCAGGGCCCCTTCATTGATCCACCGTTCGACGAGGGCTATTTGTTCAGGGGGAACCTTTTTCTCGCTAGGCGGCATATCCCCTAGATGCATTCTTTCCCAAAGAAGGCTTTTGGAGTGATTTCCAGGAACCACCACCGGGCCAGATTTGCCCCCCATCAAAGCAAATCGCTTTAACCTGAGATCCAAACCCCCTTTGGGGTTGGCTGAACCCCCGTGGCAATCCAGGCAATAGGCCTTGAGGATGGGCCGAATGTCCGTTTCAAAGTGGAGTTTATCGACCTTTTGACCCAAGCTTTGGGATGGACCTCCCTGATTAGGGAAAAAGAAAACCATCATTGCAAGGAACGAATTCATCTCTAAACTCAGGGGCCATCAGTCTGGGGGGAGGAGAGCGCACTATCGGGGTAGGTATTATTATTGTCGCCCCAAATGCCCTCGAAATCAATCCAATTCCCGGCCAAACCTCAAATCAAACCAGACGAATTACCTTCCACGCATGGCCGAACCTGATTTCGAATGCTTTGGGGCCCCAACTGATTCCATTTGCAACCCTGGGTTTCCTTGAAAAGGCGGAATGGGCAGCCGATTTTGCAGGTTTTTCTGGACGCATAACCACCCAACGCCTTGTTCCCAACAGGGTATTGGGCTGGGAAAAACTCAACCAACCTCGTTCGGCGATTATATCCAGGGGATCATGAATTAAGAACCGTCACAGGTAACGAACCTGCCTTAGGAAACGACAAGGGTCAGCATATTGGCTACAGGATCCAGGCTGTATCCGTCGTTCGCCTTGCCTCCATTATCCTTTACCTGAAAGGTGAAGGTGACAACCTGTGTCCCCGGGGCATTGCTTGGAACAAATACAAAATGGCCATTCACCATCTCCCCGAGGGTGACATACCGATTCGCATTGACCTTTACACCCTTCAAATACAGGGTACCGTAACCCTCCTTTGGAATCGTCGCAATGAGGACCTGACTCAGCTCATTGGAAGGGGTGTCATAGGCATCTGTAAAACCAAATTCACTCCCGTTCAAGGCATAGTTATTGTTGCGGGAAATGGAAATGGTCAGGTTGGCGCCATTGGGAGCATCATTTACTGATTTCACATCAAAAACAATAGTTTTGAAGGTGGGATCCAGGTTGGTTCCACCATTGGCCGTACCTCCGTTGTCCCTTACCTGAAAGGAAAAGGCCGCCACCGCTAACCCATTGGCATCAATGGGAGGGTTGTAGGCAAAGGACCCGTTTTTTATGGAATCCACCGAAACTTCCACCGGGCCTTTTAGAGGTGCACCATTCAGGAACAGGGTCCCCCGCAAGGGCATTTCCACAATTACCACCGATGCCAGGGCATGGGCCGGGGTGTCTTTGGAATCGGAAAAACCAAAATCAGAAATTTTAAAAGAGTAATGCCCATCCTCCAGGATGGGAATGGTTGTGTCTTTTCCGGAGGGAGCATCATTCTTTGGTGGAACCAGGGTCAAGGTAAATTTTTGAATCGCCTGGGTCCCGATTCCATTTTTTGCAACAATTGTAATGACATACTCGCCTGCCAATTTGGTTTTTGGAGTTCCGGAAATCAATCCGGTTTTCGAGTCCAATTTGAGACCTTCAACCAGTTTTCCACCGACTATGCCAAAGGTAGGTGCAGGGAATCCGTTCGCAACGACCCTAAAGGAAACCTCCGAGCCCAAATCAGTGGAAAAACCCGCAGGTGAGGTAATTATTGGTCCCATTCCCACGGTCAGTTTGAATGATTTTGATAAAACAGGGCCGACATTGTTATCCGCGGCGAATACAAGGGGATAAAAGCCAACCGTTCCTTCTGCCGGGGTGCCTACCAATTGCCTTGTTTGGGGATCAAAGGATACCCCGGTCGGCAACACCCCTTTTACAAGGTAAAGGAGTGGGGCGGGCGACCCCTTGGCAACAAAAGTAAAAGTTGTTTGTTTTCCAATCTCAAAAGTCGCCTGATTGGGACTGGTAAAAACGGGGGGTGTGTTGGTTACGCCCTTGCTAACATCAACACGAAAGGTCCCCAAAATAACGGCCTCCGCTTTATTTCCCGCCTTGTCCCCAACCGTTCCCGGATTCAGGGACACAGTCACAATCACGGGACCTGCCTCAGCCAATTTCCCCCAGGTGGACCCGGATTGGATCACAAAGGTCGCTTTGCCTGAAATGGAATCAAATGAGGGATTGGGCTTAATTTCCAGCGTTTTTCCGGTACTGGTGGTAACCTGGATAGTATTGCTGGCAATCGGGGAGGAGTCGATCCCAACCCCATTACCATCGTTGAAGGAAACAAAAATCCTGGTATCCACCTTATTCCTGCTTTCCTTGCCCAAGTCCGAAAAGCTCCCTGCCCCCGTGGGTTTTTGAAGGTCCAATTTCACCGTGGAAACATTTGACTTCAGATTACCAAGATAGGCATAGTCCCTAATCGATCCGGCTCCAAGGAAGGCGGTTACCGTTCCGGTTTCCCCACTTGTAATGGAGGTTTCGACCATGAATTCAAACTCGGTTGGACTGACCTTATTAACCGTCGTCACCCTGCCATTGACCACATTCAAACTACCCGCTTCCAAGTCCGATTGGACAGGCTCGGATAAATTCACGACAAATGACATCAGGTTGCTCCCTAATGCTGGTTGATCCTTGAGGCTAACTGTTGCCACGGGAAACACATTATCCAGGATCACCCTTCCAGGACCCAAGGTGGCAAATTTGGCAAAAGAAAGGGAAGATCGTACTCCATTTACCGGTCCATTGACAACAAGAACCGCATCCCGGGAGGCGGATACAACTAGGTTGCCAGATCCTTGGCGACTGATCGACCCGCAAAGGATGTTAAGCCCCGCTTGGGCTTGAATGACTCCAGCACCGTCAATTCCTTCGCCTGAAACTTTGAAAGGACCGGAATAGGAATTTTCCAGGTCGCTAGGTGCATTTTTGTCCCCCAAAACCACTTGGGAACCCGCTTTTACCGTGGTTGTCAAATTTTTAAGGGCGTCACTATTCAAAGCGGTCAGGGTGGACCCAACCTTTTTGGCATTGGATTTGACCAAGATTTCGTTGCCTGGGGTAATGGGTGCTAGGTATCCGGCTGCTCGGCCAAACTCGATTTTGCCGGTCAATTGCAGGCTTCCCCCCGCCAAAGTAATAACCGGTCCCTCCCTGTTGTAGAGGTACCCAAGCTCGGAGGTTCCGCCCAAGGTCCCGTTGTTGGCACTACTTGCATGTACCGATTCGAAGAAATGGCCCTCAATTTGAAGCCCATATTCTTGCAGGGAGGCGGTAACTGCCCCTGGAGACTGAAGGGCATAACCATCCGCCTCGCCCCAACCCAGAGACGGTACATACGCAGGAACTGTTCTTTCCTCCAAGGCATCCAACCCTAATCGCACCTGCCTACTCCTTGAGGGATTGGCAGGTTTTGCCCACGATTCGCCAGAAGTGTTTGGCCTTGGCATGGTGGCGATGACCCGACGAAAAACCTTAAGCCATTTGGAAAACAGAACCATGATTGGCAATCCCAAGTAGAAAGGAAAAAAACTCCACCTAACCCCTGAATCCAACCCGCCTTTTTTGGAACGGAAGGCCCAGCCTGGGGGGCGCAATCAAGACAGGCGACACCAATGCACCCTTATTATTTATCCATGTTGGTCAGGGCATTTTCAAGCGTTATTCCGCACGAAAGGGAGAAAAAACAATAATTAGGGTCCTTTGGGTATGGTTCCTTGGCCCCACTACCCCAAATGCAACCAAGAAACGACGGCTTGTATTCCCCGACACAGGTGTCAAACCATCACCGGGATTCGGATTGGGTTGTAGAAACCATGGATTCGATTAACCAATCGAGCTTCTCCCCGGCGTGGGTAACGAGGTAAAGGGATTTTTCGTTGGATTCGGGAAGAAAATCAATCCGACTGCGCGTACCCCCTTGGGAACCGGGAAGCGGGAAAAGACTATCGAGTTGAAATTGTTTGGAACTGAAAACCAGAACCTTGGCAATGGAGGGGCGACCTCCCGAGCTCGATGGATTGGCAAACACAAGTTGGGGTACCAACCTGCCATCCCAAACGGCTAGCCCATGGGAAACCAAATGTTGATAGTTGACATCGAGGGGCAATTCCGTTCGGATACCCATGGTGGCGAACCATGCGGAAACCCGGTCCCGATCGGGAGGCGATACCTCCCAAGCAAAACAATCATCCCAAAAGAGATTCCATGAATCGTCGGTTACCGGTTTGGGTTGGGGCAAAAGTATAAGGGTCCCTGTACCAATAAGAAGTACCACCACAGCAACCCAGGCCACCCGCTTAAGGTTCCACCCTCGCATAGGATTGGCCTTTATGGGAACCGGTTCCGTGGGGGGGGTAGCCAACCTTTGCCGAATCCTTTTAATCATGTCCACAGGGACATCCACCCGAGCCAGTTCCTGGGAAAGGTGCTGATCCAAAGCGAGTTCCTGGGTGACCCATGCCTTACAAAGAGAACACGAAGCTTCATGCGACCTAAGAGTGGTAAAAGCCTCCCCGAGCTCGCGGTGGGATTCCCCTTTACCCAATCGCCACAGATATTTAAAAAGGTCACAGTCCATCAGAATCTCCCCTGATCCTTTAATCGGATCCTCTCAAACCCAGACGATTTCTCAGCCAAGACCGCCCCCGGGCAATCCGGGACATCACCGTACCCATGGGGACATCCAATTGTTGGGCAATTTCACGGTAACTTAACTCCGCCAGGTAGTGAAGGACCAATGGTTCCCGAAAGGTCCAAGGCATTTTGTCCAGGTGGGGCTGAATATCCGCAAAACGATTGGTGGCGTCTTCCTCAGACGGCACCTGGAGGATTTCTCCTACCCAGGCAGGGTCCCAATCGCGCTTGCGCCGATCCTTGCGCAGTTTGAGCAACCAACTGTTTCGCATGACCCGAACCAACCAGGCACGCCCCTCACCCGGGCCGGAGGTTAGATTGTCCTCGTTTTCTTTGGCTTTAAGAAATGCCTCCTGAACCAAATCCTCGGCATCCGCCGAGTTGGAACAAAAGCGAAACGCCAATCGGTAGAGAAAATCAGCATGGAGGTCGATCCATTCTTCAACCAGCTGCGCCATGCAAAACGATGCTCCCAACGGTTTCTACCTTAAAGCAATACATCCCCATGAATATTATTCCCGGAACTTCCGGTTCCTTGTCTTTTTTTTGCCACTCCGCTCGGATTCCGGGAATAAATCCTCAAACACTGTATTCTATTCCTCATAACAGTGTGTGGATCGGGGTTGCTCTCCCCGGGGCACTGGAGATTTTTTGACCTGAATCAGGAATGAACAACCATGAAGAAGTTCCTTGCAGCATCCTTCGTTTTCGGACTCCTCGCTTCGGTAGGCTGTGGCCCCGAAGAAAAGAAAGCCCTCGTCAAGCCCGCCGCCGCCGCTGGCAGCAAAGACTCCGAAAAAATGAAGACCCCTCCCACAACCGATCCCAAAACGGATCCCAAAACCGATCCTAAAACCGACCCCAAAACCGATCCCAAAACCGAAACCAAGCCCAAGTAGTTTGCTCAAGTGAAGGAGGAATCCCGCTTTCACTTTATCACCACTAGTGCTTTGTCACTCAATAAATACAGGATAAACGGACTTTAGTTTAATTCTGGCATCTCCAATGGACATTTGCCAATCGACCCTACGGGTTTTGGCATTTGTGTGGATGTACCATGCCTCGGTTTCCTTCCTGAG
>SYLG01000047.1 GCA_005808665.1 Planctomycetia bacterium
GAATACATCAGATCATGCATCGAATCCTTCAGGAAAAAGCTTCCCTCACCTCGACTCATCCCACTACAGGGTTGAGAAAATCGGGACCCTGGCTACTATTCCTATACCCGTTTAGCACTAAAACCCGTGAACGCATACTTTTAATAAACCAGGCATTACCCTTTGGGGAGGGCCGACCCCGGGTGGTTGGCTCCCCAGGGTCCGGGGGAGAAGGACCGGCCTGGCATCAGGATTTGGGCCTTTTGAGCAGCGGAAACAAGGGAATTCATCAGCTTTCTCCGGAAGGAAAATCGTCCCTGTTTTTATTGGGGGCGGGAACTAATGGCCTTGCCTTTGGCCCGGATGGGGAACTTTTCGCTTGTCAACCGGAACAACGGCGGGTGATACGGATTCATCCCAAAACCAAAGCGATTACCGTCCTGGCCGATCGGTTTGAGGGAAAGAAATTCAACACCCCAAACGACCTCTGTTTTGACGAAAAGGGTCGCTTGTATTTCTCCGATCCCAGATACGGTGACAAAGCGGATATGCAGCTTCGGGACAATGAGGGTAACACCGTGGAAGGGGTTTACCGGTTGGACCCTGATGGCAAAGTGACTCGGGTTCTTGGCCGCGAAGTGGAACGGGCCAATGGGGTCCTAGTCAGCCTGGATGGGAAATGGTTATTTGTGGCCGACAACAATAACGACACCCTGGGCGGGGCGAGAAAGCTTTGGCGCTTTCCACTTAGAGCGGATGGTTCGGTGGACGCCGGAAAACGGGAGCTTGTCCATGATTGGAAACAGGGAAGAGGCCCCGATGGATTAAAACAGGATACTAATGGGATACTGTATGTCGCCGGTGGCCTCAATAAACCTAACCCACCCTTTGAGCCTGACCTGATCAAAGGGGGAATATATGTCCTCGATCCCCGGAAAAATGCGGAACAACGCCTAATCTCGGTGCTTCCCATTCCAACCGATGAGGTCACCAATTGTGCCTTTGGCGGATCGGATTTCCGAACCCTTTTTGTCACAGGGGGAGGCTTTCTCTACTCTGTTCGAACAGAAACCCCCGGGTATAACAGGTTTACCCAATCAAAGTAGGCGCATTGGGGTTAGGGATGTCGGGTAGCCTCCTGAAAGCGCATCCAGGAAAGGCCGGGAACCTCCACCCGAAATTGCAAAAGTTGCGTGTTCTCCACCTCGGTGACATAAACCGTTTTTCCATCAGGACCACCAAAGCAAAGGTTGCTCGGTTTTTTTCCGGGCAAGGATATTTCCTGCAATTCCCTCCCCTCGGGGGTCATGATTACCACCGTCCCTTTGCCATAGCGGGTAATGTAAAGATTGCCCAACAGATCACACCGCATTCCGTCAAAGCCGAAATTGGGAAACTGTTTGATGAGTTGTTTTTCTCCAAGCGTACCATTGTTTTGAATGGGAAATTTCCAGACATTGCGTTGGACAGATTCGTTTACATAAAGCCATTTTCCCCCCGGGCTGACCTCGATACCGTTGCATGTTCCAATATCCGAAGCCACGAGGGATACCTTTCCCTGGGTATCCATTTTCCAGATTCGACCTGTGGAGGCAGCCCAATCCGGATCACTGGCATAAAGGGTTCCATCAGGGGCTAGTGCCAAATCATTGGGTTGGCTCATTTTGGGTTCATGGGCAAAGACGGTCATGGCTTTGGTTTTGGGATCAATGCGCCATACTTTATGTTCCACATAATCGGCTACAAACATCATTCCCTTACGGTCAAAGACGATGCCATTTCCCGTGCTTTTGCCTGGGAGGGTCACAAATGTTTCCCCTTTTCCAAGGGGGGCTACCTTGCCGATGGTCTGTTGCTTGGCAAAGTTAACAGCAAAAATGTTGCCATCGGAATCGCAATTGGGCCCCTCAATACCCAAAGTAAATTCACCGGGTTGGGTCAAAGCCCTGGCGATAAAGGGTTTTTCTGGTGTGGGTGTTTGGGCACTCCCACAAGGGAGGGCTAAAACGGATGAAAGAAAAAACAAGCCGGATCGGTACATGATGGAACCTTTGGAAAGGGAGTATTCATTCACGAGTCTTCAGAATTATAGGTGATTTTGGTGGAACCCTTCAACAATTCAAACCGCCCTACATAGGCCTTCGGCCTTTAACCCAAGTTTCGCAGCTCGGAACATGGTAACCCTGTTTTTACCGGGAATAGGTCAAATCCGCCGGCCAAAGTCGGGAATACTAACCTCCTCCAGCGTATTGGCGACAATTGCAACCTCAAATGGCAAAATCTCACAAAATGCGGCCTATATCAAACGGTTAGGTCGGGACTACATGCCGTTTTGAACTCGACATACTCCAAAACACCCGGAAAAACACCAATCCTGGTCCCAAAATAGGCCAAAAAATCGTAAAAAAACACTCCAACTGCGTAACTTGGGTTAGGGATTCATCATGGCAGACAGGGTCTTCGAACTCAGAAACAGACGGAACGGACTGCCGGGTAATTCGGCGAAGTCCCACCGACGGTAGAACGCCTTGGCTCGCTCATCGACACAGTCCAGAATGACTGCGACAAATGCAAAGGTCTGGCCTGCCGTGTGACAATCTCGCAACGCCTGGGCTAGCAGCAGATCTTCTAGTTTCTGGCCTTGGTGCGCCTTACTCACACCCAGCCACGCCAGAATCGCCACGGGAAGCGCTCGCCGTGGCAGCTTGCGAGCGAGTTCCGACGGGAGGTTTCCGAAATCGACCTGTCCAGTAGCCAGGGTGAAAAAGCCCGCGATGCTACCCTCTTGATCGAGGAGGACCTTTGTGGCGGAGAGTCGCTTCTGCTGATTCTGGAGCGCCTTGGTTCGCAGCCAGTCGTTGACTTCACTTTGGCCACAGTCAAACACAGAGCGCGGATGGCTTCGCTGAAGCGATTCGAGGACGAAGCCTGCGGGAAACATCACCCCGATCATTTTGCGCCCCGCATGGTGGCTCCCAACCGTTTTTGGGCAAAAGTGAGCTTCTTGGGGGCATTTAGAGCCTGCCAGAAGGCCAGTTGTTCATCAGTACTGAGCAGAATCGTCTGCTCGCGAGCGCTGGCAACTTCGCGGCGTGCTTGGACCACGGTCACGGTTCGGACATAGTCGCTGATGCTTATCCGCCTCAAAAGAGCGGCCGCGGTGAGAGCTTGTTTGCTTTCCACATCAAGCCGAACCATCAGTGGGCTGGCAGTTGCGTTCGTTTTCGAGCGTTCAAGCATTACAGGACTCCTTTCCCGAATTGTATTGCATATTGCAATACAGTCAAGGGGAAAATGTCAAAATACGGGCACCTTCCCTCGAACCAGTCATCCTGGGAGATGTCTCCGGGTTGCCTGGATCATAACTTCGGGATCCTGCTTCGCCTCGTGTTCGGCGACAATTAACTTTCCCCATTAGCCCGGATTATGCATGACTTCTGCAAAAACCATCCTGGTTTCCTTTTCCGGCCAATTTATACCCAAACCAACTCTTTAAATGGGTCAAAATTTGGTTGAATCCTCTTCCATTTCCAAATCTCCCCCTTCCCCCCCGGGGGGGGCAGGAAGGATTATAAAATTGAATGGAGCCAGGTCAGCCAAACGACAATATCGATTGGGAGGTTCTTTTGAACAAATTCGGATAGGGCCAATTCGCTGCTATCCGGATTACAATCCTCCGACTTGAGGAAATCACTTCCCCAGCAACTTTGATAAACTTTTCCCGCCATGTTTGGGGATGCGCCCTGCCAAGCGGATCCTGCTTTCGCCTTTCCCTTTGAATTTTTGTCCGGCCTGCACCCCTGAGGGCCTCCCGGGGGGGATTGGATACCGGGTAGTCTCGTCATCTGGAATCCGGATTCCGTTCCTCATTCCTGCAAAAAGATTGTGAGCCAACATGGACATCAGCATCCGGAAAAAGTTGGTTTTGAACCGGCAATCACTCAGTGATAAGAATTGAGTTCAACCCGGAAACACCAAGCCAGAAGGGTTTGGTCAGGAATCCCGGAGTTCTTACCCAATCCGGATTCCCTTAACTCAGAGTCCATGAAATGTGGACCACTTTATCAGTGGCCGTATACAAATTGGGTAATACTAAACAGCAAAGAAGTTATGCCAAGGCTGTTTCAGGTGCAGGGAGGTTTTCAAAAAACCATCTTGGCAACCATTAGGTCAAAATGGGAAGAATGGGATCTCCTGCAACATCGGTCAGGCGAAATTGCCTACCGTTGTAGCGGAAGGTGAGTTTTTTGTGATCGAGTCCCAAAGTATGAAGAATGGTGGCATGAAGGTCATTCACCGAGGCCTTGTTTACCGCCGCCTTATGGCCGATTTCATCCGTCTCCCCGTAGTGGACCCCACCTCTTGTCCCCCCTCCGGCAAACCAGGTAGTGAAAGCGTGGGGGTTGTGGTCGCGGCCCGTTTGGCTCCCTTCCTTGGGGCGTTGGGCGACGGGAAGGCGGCCAAATTCCCCACCCCAAATGACCAAAGTGGAATCGAGCAAACCACGACTTTTCAGATCGCTTAAAAGGGCTGCCGTGGGTTGATCCGTCTCCCCGGCAAACTGGCGGTGGTTGTCCGCAATGTTTGTGTGGCCATCCCAACTTCGTTCGTTTTCCATGCCTCCCGAGAAAATCTGGATATGACGAACCCCCCGTTCCACCAAACGCCTTGCCAAAAGGCACTGTTTTGCGAAATGCCCGCAACGGGGGCTGTCAATGCCGTACAGTTCCTGAACGGCTTTGGTTTCCCGGCTGACATCAAATGCCTCCGGGGCAGCCATCTGCATTCGGTAGGCAAGTTCATAGCTTTGAATCCGGGCCGCAAATCCGGGTTCGTCCGCATTTTGATCCAGGTGTTCCTGATTGAGTTTGCGTAAAAGGTCAAGTTGCCTGGCTTGGGAGGAGGTACTTACCCCGGTCGGCGGGGCCAGATTTTCGATGGGTTGTCCCTTGGGGTTGAGGGCAGTTCCCTGGAAAATGCCGGGCAAAAAACCGGCACTCCAATTGGCGGCATGACCCTTGGGAAGGCCACGACCCAGGGTATCATACATCACCACAAACGAGGGGAGATTGCGTGCCTCGCTGCCAAGGCCATAGGTTACCCACGACCCTACACAAGGGTAGCCCATACGGCTGTATCCCGTGTTTATCTGAAATAGGGCAGGAGAATGATTATTGGTTTCGGTGTGACAAGAATGAACAAAGGCAATGTCATCAACATGCCTGGAAATATTGGGGAATATTTCGGGAACCCAAGTTCCGGATTGCCCCTGTTTGGCCCACTTGAATGGGGATTTCATCAGCGGACCAACCTGGTCTGTAAAAAAACCGGTGTTGTTGTCAAAGTTGTCCAACTTCACCCCATCCTTTTTCTGAAGGACCGGTTTATAATCCCAGGTATCTACTTGGCTAGGGCCGCCATTCATGAAGAGCCAAATGACAGCATTTGCCTTTCCAGGAAAATGACCCTTGTGCGGGGCAAGAGGATCCAGCCGGGATGCGTCCATTTGGGTGGATGGATCGGAATCGGCCGCCCGGAGAATATCGGCCAAAGCAATTGTTCCCAAGCCGCCCGCCTTGGCCAGGAACGCCCGCCGGTTGCCAAGAGGTTTCAGGAAATGATGGGTCGAATCTTTCATCTCGTTGTTCCTAAGGGAGAAAGAGAAACTCGTTGAGTTGCAATAAGGTATGGGCAAAGTCGGTCCGGGAAACCAAGGCTGCCTCCTTGACACCCTCTGTGGCAAGTGCCTTTTCCTGGTTGGCAAGAAATTCGATCGCAGTAGCCGTTTCTGTTTTACTGGGCAATCGACCCAGGACTCGCAAATAGGTGGCATTAACAAACTCGGTGTTGGCCTTTGGTTTGAATCCCAATGTTTTGCCAATATCTGCTGCACATTCCCTGGCCATTCGCCCATTGAGCAAAAATAATGCTTGGGGAGCAACCGTGGTAACAGCCCTTGCTTCAGCAATTTGGAGGGTATCAGGAGCGTCGAAAACCATCAAGTCCGAGGGCAAGGCACTCCTTTTGAGGAAGAAATATATGGAACGACGGCGGTGGTTGGGGTCCATGGTTCCGGCACCAAACGGCACAGGGTCCAGTCGCCCGGATACCGCCAACATGGAATCGCGTACAACCTCGGCTTCCAGGCGCCTTGGGGCAAAACGCCAAAGCAAAACATTGGTTGGATCGACTTTTTTCCTCGCAACATCGGAGGTGCCCGTCTGTTGGTATGTTGCACTCGAAACGATCAACAAGTGGATATGCCTGAGGCTCCAACCCGAGCGGATCAATTCCCCCGCCAGCCATTCCAGGAGTTCAGGGTGGGAAGGTCGGTCCCCCTGAAAACCAAAATCGTTGACGGTGGGGACAATACCCCGGCCGAAATGATGGTGCCAAAGGCGGTTGACCACCACCCTTGCCAGCAGGCCTCCGGCTCCCTCTTTTTCATCGGTCAACCACCTGGCCAAATTGGCCCGTTGCCCTTTTGTTTTGGAACCCATGGGCATGGGCTTTTGCCAATGCGAGGATTCTTTGCCTAAGGCAGTAAGCACCTGGAGGAATCCCTGGGTTGCCACCTCGCCTTTTTGGTTGGGATCTCCCCTCTTTAAAAAGTGGGTTTCTTCGAGAAAATCTCCTCCTTGGGTATGGAGTCGAATGGCCGGGATTCCCTCACTACAAACCAATGCCTTAACGGTTTTGACGACCGGCTTTGATTTTTCCACTTCCTGGATCCTGGATACCAACAATTTCCGGTTTGAATCTTGTGACAACAGCCACTCAACCAGAGAAGCCTCGGTTGTTTTATCAATGGATTTACCCAAGAGCAGCTCCCTGGCACCGGTGGGAAGGCCAGCCTCCTTTAGGCCATGCGGGGAGTCATGGTCAGAAAGGCCAAGGCGGAATGTCCCAAAGGTGTGGCTCGTATTGGTTTTGAATTCGAGGACAATTTCAAGCTTTGTGCCTCCGGGGAAATCGGGTGGATCCTGGACTTCAAAGGCCCCAACATGGTCCTTGCCAAATTCCGGGTCGATTGCCCAACCCGACTTCGGATCGCTGTCCGTTGCACTTGCGAGGGGCAAACCCTTTTGCTCAAAGGTTGCTCTGGGTTTGACAAGCTTTAATACCACTCCCCGATAACGCACATTGGGAAGGGGTTTTAAGGGAAAAGCGGAAACCTTGAGATTGGTCAGGGAAAAATTGCCATTGCTCGCCCGGCCCGGTCCACCTCCCACCAAGGCTTTGTCCGCAAACACCTCGACACGAACCTGGCGGATTTTCTCAAGCGTGGTTGTCACCTGAAGAGTATAGGTGTCCTCGGCCGGGTTTTTCCCTTGCGATTGAACTTTGCCGTTTGCCTGTATGGCAAGGGTTGCACCATTAAGGGATTGGGCTGTGGTAGGTGTCACATCCGACCAGCCCGGTGCCCGTTTGTCCGTCAAAGCCCGGGCCTTCCATTTTTCCAAGGCCTTTGGACCGTTGGTCCGATCAAAGCTGGAAAGGTCGGTGGTCGCCTCCCTTTTGGCCTTTTCCCAAGCCGCCAACCGCTGGGGAAATTGGGGATCGGCAAGGGGTAATTCCTGATCGCTTCGTACCGTTTTGGTAAAGGTGGACAACAAACGGTAGTAATCCGCCATCGGAACAGGATCATATTTGTGATCATGGCAACGGGCGCAATTGATGCTCAATCCAAGCATTCCTGCACCAATGGTCCGGACGATATCGTCGAGTTCGTCGTAGCGTTCTTTCTCCACCTGGTTTTTGGTGATTTGGGTGGCATGGACCCCTGCACCCAGAAACCCAGTCGCCAAAAAGGGATCGGTTTCGCCTGGGGAAAGTTCATCCCCTGCAATCTGCCAGGCTACAAATTTGTCATAGGGGAGATCGTTTTGGATCGACCGGATCACCCAGTCCCGGTAGGGCCAAGCATGAGGACGGTCATAATCTTGTTCATAGCCATGGCTTTCCGCAAAACGGGCAACATCAAGCCAATGGCGTCCCCAGCGTTCCCCATAGGCAACGGTTGTCATCAATTCCTTGGCATAATCGTTCAGGGCGGTGGGACGATTGTCCTTGGAAATCCGGGCGAGGGTTTCAGGGGTAGGCGGCAAACCTGTCAAGTCAAGGGAAAGACGACGAACCAATAGTTCTTTGGTTGCTCGTGGGTTGGGTTGCAAAAGGTTCGTCCCCAATTTTTCCAGGATAAAAGAGTCAATGGGATTTTGGATCCACCCCTCCTTTTGGCTGGGTATCCTGGTGGACCGAATGGGGCCAAACGACCAAAAGGCTCGATCCTTTGGTGTCACCACTAATGTTTTCGACTTCAAGGGTTTATCGGTCAAGGGCTTGGAATAGGCTGCTCCCAAATCAACCCATTTGACAAGGGCATTCGTGACCTCAACTGGCAGTTTTTCGCCTTTACCTGGCATAAAGGGTTCTTCGGTGTGTCGAACCAAGCGAAGTAGACGACTCTCTTTGGGAGCGAAGGGAATTACCGCAGCGCCATTATCTCCCCCCGCCAACAAACCCTCCCGGGTGGAAAGGTCAAACCCGGACATGGTTTTCTCACCACCATGGCATTTAAGGCAATTTTTTTGGAGGAGGGCAGCGATTTTTGAATCAAAAAGTTGACCCGCCTCGACCAAGCGGCGGGCATGGTCCGGCGGCAAGGGAATGGGAGTGGCAACGGGGGGATCAATGGGCCAACCCAAAGAAAGTAGGAGCATCCAGATCATGGAAAGGCGCACCGTGAGTTTCGGGCAAATGGCAGGTTATTCTATTCTACAACCAGCCGGTTGGATTTTGAAATACCCAAGCCCTGGAAACGGAATCAATGGCTCCCTTTTTCGGGAAGGAGTCGCAATTCCAGTCCTTTAACCTCCGCTACGGCTGCTCCGGGAATAGCAAGGGCTCGAAGTACCAGGTCGCCGCGGCCTTTGTCCAAAAAGAGGGTTCCAAGGGATACGGGCCGAAAGTCCTTGATGTACGATTCGCCCCGGCGGGGAACCCGATCCTTTTCACTCCCCATTAGGGCCGGGTCGTGAGGTTGGTTCAGGACTGACGCCAGGGTTTGATTTCCCATGGAAAGCTGCACCTTGGCCCCTCGGTCCTCAGGCTTCATCGTCAAATGTAGCACAGCCTCGTATTTTCCAGGCGCAGCTACCAAAACATCCCATTGGATGGTATCCGTAAGCTTGGTCCAATGGCGAAAAAACGAATCGTTTGGGGCCGCCGCACTACGGACGATGCCTCCCTTGGATTTCCCATCCCGGGCTGGAAAAAGGGTATTGGGCATTTCATGGTACCCGGCGGGGAATGGCCGATCGTCTTTTGGCATGGGAATCCCCACCCTTTCCTTCCATACCGAAACTGCCTTTTGGAGATTTATTGATTCCTGGGAATGGAGGGTGGATACATCCCTGGTCTGTCCGGGATCAGTAACCATGTCAAATAGCTTGCCCTCTGCATCCAGGCGAAAAGTATTTGTTCTTGCTCCCACATTTCCCACCCAGTGACTGAATAGGGTTCGATGGGGCCAACGGGGTTGATGGCCTTCCAGCAGGCTGGACAAATTGGTCCCGTCAAGGGGTTTGGTTCCCGCAAGCGATGCCCCTGCCAAAGCGGTAAGGGTGGGGAGGATGTCAATAGCTCCGGTGATGTAACCGACACTGGTCCCGGCCTTAATCCTGGCGGGATATTGGATAAAACAGGGCGAGCGAACCCCTCCTTCATCCACCGATCCTTTTCTCCCTTTCCAGGGACCATTGAAGCGATTACTATTTGGACCATTATCACTTGAATAAACCACGATGGTGTCCCGGGTCCGGTTCATGGTGTCCAATTTAGCCAAAACCCTACCTACATTGTCGTCGATATTTTCGACCATTGCCAAGGCTGCCCGAGTGAAATTCTCATCCTCGAGGGGCCCCCCTTTTTGAATCAGTGGTCGTTTTTTGAATCGCTCCCAATACGGGTCAGGGACCTGCATGGGGGAATGGGGCGTATTAAAAGCAACCATGCAGAAAAAGGGCTTGGATGCCTTGGCCTTTTGTTCCATGAATTCCATCGCATGATTGGTAATGTCATCCGTCATGAACCCCTTACCCATTGCAGGCTTGCCGTCCAGGTCCATAGGGGCATCGAAATATGTTCCCCAGTGACCGGAGGTGAACCCGTAAAAAGAATCGAACCCTCGGGCCAGGGGGTGGTAGGGCCACTGGGTTCCGTTGTGCCATTTCCCGAAAAGCCCTGTGGCATAGCCGGCATTTTTCAAAACATCCGCCAAGGTTCGCTCATCCAGGTTGAGCCGCTCGCCACCCATGGACACATCGCGAACGCCACATCGGGAATGGTACCGGCCTGTGAGAAGTTCGGCACGGGTGGGGGCACAAACGGGACAAACAAAAAAGGAATTCAGGCTGGCACCATTTCGGGCCAGAGATTCAATGTGAGGGGTTTTGAGGTTGGAGTTGCCGTGAAATCCCAAATCACCCCATCCTTGATCATCCGCCAAAAAAAGAACAATATCGGGTGGGGCACCATGAACTTCGGCCAAAGCCAGCCAAAAAAAGAGAGTAAGGAATCGTCTCATGGCCATGACTCCAATCCAGTGGAAGGGTTGCAGATAGGATAGGGTAAAGAGGTCACCGATGGACCATGTCGGGGATTTACCCCATTTTGGAAACTGTTTTTTCTGCAGAATCCTGGTCCTGCTTTGGGGTCGATGCAGGAATCCTGTCAAGGAATACCTTTGAAAGACTTGATTTCATCATTTCACATACTAGTGTAATAGAATGACAATAATAAAGTCTCCCGGTCCGAAGTCCAAGTGCCCTATCAGGAAGCGCACACTCCTTACCCGGGTTCAGGCAGGTGGCGTTGCGACTGTTTTCAAAGTATTGGCAAACGACACCAGGTTGCGAATTTTGCATGCGCTTTGCTTGACAGGCGAAATATCCCAGGGAAATTTGGCTTCCCAATTGGGCCTAAGGCCACAAGCTGTTTCCAATCAATTGGCAAAGTTGCATGACCTTGGAATTGTTGCCACCCGGCGTGAAGGCATTCATATTCATTATCGCCTTGTCGACCTTTGTGTAACCAGCCTCCTTGATCAGGCCCTTTGCCTTTTCGAACAAGCCGGGCCTCCGGGAAGCCTTTCCAACCGCACTCAGGTTTGCTGCCAAAGGAACCTTGGATGAACCGTTTGGTTTCGGAAGGAATAGGCACCTTTATCATTGTTTTTGCCGGAACAGGGGCGATCGTCATTAATGATTTGACCCAAGGTGCCATTACTCCGGTAGGGATTGCCCTTACTTTTGGCCTTTCCGTTTTCGTCATGATTCAATCTTTTGGTTGGGTTTCCGGAGGCCATTTTAATCCTGCGGTTAGCCTTGCTATGGTGGCAATGGGAAAATTGGAACTCCTGTGGGCCCCAGGCTACCTTTTGGCCCAAGGGACGGGAGCCCTTTTGGCAAGTTTTCTTTTAAAGTACCTTTTTCCCTTTCACCCGACCCTTGGAGCCACGGTTCCCATCGGATCTGAAATGCAATCGCTAATTCTTGAATTCATCCTTGGTTTCATCCTGATGATTTCCGTAATTGGCTGTTGCAATTCGCCGGATTCGGCCACTCTTTTGGCGCCAGCTATCGGGGGTATGATTGGCATGGAAGCCCTATTTGCCGGGCCAATCAGTGGGGCTTCCATGAATCCGGCCAGGTCCTTGGCCCCGGCACTTGTGAGCGGTCACTTGAATTTCCTCTGGATTTATTTTGTAGGACCCATTGCCGGAGCTTTGGGAGCGGTTTTCGTGGCAAGGTGTGTTTTCAAGGATAACCCCCGCCTAAAGGCTAATGCAGGAGAATCCATTCCGTGAATCAGGTCCCAAGAGTAATCTTTGTTTGTATCGAAAATTCCAACCGGAGCCAAATGGCCCAAGCGTTTGCTCAAATGATGGGAGGGGAGCAGGTCGATTCCCACAGTTCCGGCTCGCGCCCATCGGGCCGTATCAATCCAAAAGCAATTGAGGCAATGGCAGAATTGGGATATGACCTTACCACCCATCATTCCAAGGGGCTCGATTCCTACAACGGAACGCATTTCGAGGTTGCTGTCACCATGGGTTGTGGCGATGAATGCCCGTTGGTGCATGCCAAGCGGCGGTTGGATTGGCAAATCCCCGATCCACGGAACATGAACCCCAAGGAGTTTCGGCAAGTTCGTGACCTTATCGGTAAAAAGGTCCGGGAACTTTTATTGGAGATGTATATTGTCCTTAAACCCGCCTGATTTTGTCACCCCGTGGAATTAAGGGGGCACTGTGAGGGCCGGATGGAATAATAGGTCCATCAAAGCTTACTCGAATATTACCATGGCATGGGTCCTGATTTTGGGTACCGTCACTTCTGTACCGTTCCCTGTTTTGTTCATTTTCAAAGGAAGGTTTCCGGGCACCAAATACGCTTTGGAAAAACCAGTGCTTTGGGCCTTTACCTTGATATCGTGAATTTCAATCACCTCCATGCGCATGGAAGGATTGTTTTCCGGCAAGGCCCGATTGGCCGTGCTATTTAACTCATTCAACAAGTGGACGATGTGGCGCTTGCCTTCGTTTTGTGTGTAAAAAGCGGCCTGTACCGCCATGGGTGCCTTGATTTCAAAGGGTGAAGAGTCCCTGGCGGCCCAGCGCACCGCATTGCTGATCAATTTGCCCTGATAATGATACGGAGCTATGAAATAGGCCTGCCCAATGTCATTGGCAAAGTAGACTGACCGACCTGGATTGGCTTCATTGATTGCAATAAATGGCCATTCGACGGGTGCCGCCAATCGCCTGCCAATTTTCTGGATACCCTTTTCCAATTCTACATTGGTCATCCAGCCTATAAATTCCACCCGGTCTCCCTCCCGAATGTTGTTCTTCATTTGGGGATGATCTGCAATAGGATGTTCAGGCTTGAGGATATTGAAAGCGATTTGGACCCAATTGGGGTAGTTGGGCCACCTTGCCGTGTGATCGCTGGTTCCCTTGAAATGGACCCCAAATATTTTTGCAAGTCCGAAATCCTTGCGCCTATCCCCAAATTCATTCGCAAGGGAGGCTTCGTGGATGGCAACCAGCCCGCCCCCATCCTTTACAAAACGGGCAACCGTTTCATTCATTTTTTCGCTAAGGCAGGCAGAATTGGGGAGAATGAGGACCTTATATTGTTTCAGGGTAGCCAGGTTTTCGAGGTCCGGTTCAATAAGGATGTCCAGGGGAAGGTGGTCTTCCATCATGGCACGGAAGACCCCGACGGCTGATTCCATGTGGGCGGGCATCCTACGCTCGCCTGGAAGGGATTGGCCCATTTTGACGGAATCCACCCCGCTCCCCATCCAGTTTTTGAGGGGTACCTCATTCCGGATGCCATTGAGGCCATAGAGTACCCGGCTACTTTCGCCAACAAACATGGCCGCCCATTTGAGTGACTTTGCTCCGGAAGTATAGGGTTCGCATGCGGCGATCTGTTCATTGAATCCTTTGAGGGTTGCCTCATTGCTTTGTTGCCATATTCCCTGGGCAGCCAGACAACCGTTTGTCAAGACAGTCATATTCCGAAGATCGCATTCCGCAGGGGGTGCCTGCATTCCAAATTGCCCTTGTTCGCACATATAAGGCAATACCCAAGCGGGCCGGTCGCCTGTCAAACCCCGGTAATAACGAACCGTGAAGGCAGGCAAAAGATTGCTGCCCTGGTCGGCCGGAAAGTCCCAAAGCAATTCAAGAAAGGGTGCATCCAATACCCGATGCATGGCATCGCTACCCTCAATGGCGGGCGCCCCCATCCAATGCCACCACCTCCCGGGGCCGGTGGTCCAGGGAGCGGCAACGAAATCCGGTTTAACATCTTTTAGAGCCCGCGTCCACCTTTGGACAAAAGCGGTATATCGCCACAACCGCCACTTGGCATAATGGCGCCATTTGGAATCATTGACATCGAGACCGTGGGGAATGTCCCGCCCCGTATCCTCTTTGTAAGCCTGTTTGCATGAGGGACAGTAACACTGGGACCAACAGCCAAAGCCATCCAGGTTGTACCCGTCGAAATCAAAAGCTTTGAGCAAAGCCACTTGCGAGCGGATAAAAAAATCTCCATACGGGGAATTCCAGCAACCCAAAACATGGTTTTTCCCAAGCTCTTCCGGCTTGATTGGCTTGCCATCAGGCTGTGGCAAATCTTGCCAATCGGGATGTTCCACCTGAACCCAGGGAGTCATATTCATGCGAATGGCTTCGCCCAGGACTTTACCTTTACGAGCGTGAACCTCACGAACATTGCGTTTCATGCGCTCCATGTTTTCAGGAGTCATGGCCTCCCCGGTGATCACGGCGACAAAGCCATCGCCTTTTTTGTTTAACACCCAATGCCCACCCGCAAAACCGTTTGGGCCCCCCGCATTGGTGCCCCCAATCACCACATTCACCCCTATATCCATTGCTTTGCCGATGGACTTGTCATCGACCGCAAAGCAAGCCCGTTGATGGGTTTTAAGCCAGGAAACTTCGGGGAATTGTTTGGGATAAGTAACAGACCAACTTTGGCAAAAGACTACATTTGGCAAGGATAAAGAGGCGAAAAGCAAAGCCAAATGGAAAAAGGGCTTTTTTACCATGACTCACTTCATTTCATTTGGGGGCCAAGGGCGATTCGCACCTCCCTGGCCGATTCACTCAATTGCCCCCAACGGGATCCAAAGGTGCCAATTTCAAATTCGGCACCGCCGAGGGGGGAAGGGGCTTTGCAAGGTCTTTTGGGGTGCGAAGGATGCGCTCGATATCGGCCTGGGCCAGCACAAAAATTTCCCCAGCCGGGGTTTTGTCGGCAATGGCATAACGGCGAGGGGAACCCGCTTCCAATGCACCCAACTTGAGGACCCTGGTGCCGAACCGGCCACTGATTTCAACAGTCGTTTCAGCAGGGTCCAAGCCAAACAGTTTGGAATCCCCCCCCTTGTCGGCAACAAACCGTTCCAGTCGTAGGGCAGCAAAGGCTCCTAAAGTATCATTGACCGTTTCCGTCAAAGGCTTGATTTCCTTTTTGCCCGCAATGGCCCAACCCTGATCGTTGCGGACAAGGTTTACCACCTCGCCGGACCTCATTTGCCAACGAACCGAGTCGATCGCCAGGGCGTCAATTGCCGGTTCAAAGACATTGCGTTGGGAGCGAACTTCGCCAAAAAGGCGTTCGGCAAGGCTTGCATCAATGAGGAATACCGGATCTTTGCCCACAAGTTTGGCATGGACCCTGCCATCGGTCAATCGGGTTCCCAGTTGGAGTTCAAGCACCGGTTTGTTGGCCGATGTCAAGGTCCACTGGAATGTCGATTTGTCCAAGTCAAACTCTTTGAGCTTTTCCGGAGTAACTTTTTCGGAAACCCACTCGGAAACACGCAATTTGGCGAGCATTCCAGTGATTTGGGCAAGGGAATCCGCATCCACTTCGCTATTGACCGGTCCAATCATTTTCCAGAAAGGTCCCTGCCGTTGCAGGGTTACCTTACGAGGTCCCCTTTCAAGCATTGCTCCATCAAATGCTGATAGGGTTCCCACCAACCCCGCCAAGGATCGATCCTTGAACCAAAGGGGTCTAGGGGAAAGAGCCAAAGTCAGCTTGTCGGAAAGTCGGCCGACCGCACCAGATCCCTCCAAACGGGCCAATCGGCCATTTTGATCCTCTTTGCCAATTTGGATTTTGATTACCAACGGTTTTTCATTGGCACCCTTGGTTTCCAATTCAATGAGCCCTTGGGAAGGATCAAATCCCAGGGATTTGGCATCGGTGGGTTGGAAGGAGACAATTTGTTCCGTCCGAAGCCTGGCCACATCAGCCAGCCAATCGTTGATGACGATGGTGTCCGCGACAAACGCAACTGGTTTGGTCTGTTTCCAAAGATCTGTCTCCCGGACAAGTTCAATCGTCTCCTTGCCCCGGGAAATGCGGATTTTGTGGACCGGATTAGGGTCCAATCGGACAAGGACTCTATCCACCAGATCCAAAGGTTTTCTCTCCAGGGCACGAACGATTTCAGGGCCAAGGACCAGGATTCCCAACCCTCCATCCAAGCGAGCATGAAAGGAACCGGGTTCTGCTGAAACCGGGCTGCCGATTTCAATGGAATGTTCTTCGACTCCTGAGGGGTTTGCTGGCTTGGGAACACCCAGAGGTTGATCCCCTGATTTAAGTTTTACCGTGACCTTGACCCTTGGAACATCGAGCCCAAATGCCTTGAGGTCGGCTTTTGGGCCATAGTCGACATATCGCCCCCCCCGAAGGTTAAATAATGTGCCGAGGATGGTAGAAATGGCTTCGGTATCTGCTGGCATATCTACTTTATTGGACCGAACCACCCAGCCACTTCCCATGCCCGTTTGAGCTCCACCCTGGAGGCGGGTCAATTCATGGATATTGTTGGCCGAGGTGAATTGAACGGATTCCACCCGGGTGGTATCAATGGCCATGGCCGCATTTTCCAGGAGGCCAAGAGGTGTGGAATCAATTGCTTTGGCCAGGTCGGCTGGCAGGAGAAAAACAGGTGCCTGGCCGGAAACTCGTGCTACTCGCGAAGAGCCTTTGACCTCACCGATTTCAAGTGTCAATTCCGGTTTATCCTTGCGGGCAAAAACTACTTTCGTGGCTTTCTCGCCAAGGCCCAAATCCTTGCCGGTATCGGTTTTCAGTGCTTCATAAGTCTCAACCTTGAGACCAACCAAGCCAATAACAAGCGGATCCGTTCTGGATGGGGCAAGGTCGGTTTCGAAAGGTTCTTTCATTTTCCAACCAGCCACAACCGGCATTTCGGGGGCAATGGGGCCAGGAGTTTTTTTGGTCAAAAGAACAGCCTGTTTACCCGAGCGTAAAATCCTAAGGCTTACCAAATCTTCGCTGTTCAGGTTTAGGGGATTGTGGGGCAACCAAGCCAAAACAGGTCGGGATATTTGCGATTGAAGGTCCGCGGCAAGAGCAAAAACCTCTGGCCGATTATCGATCTTGGCAAAAAATGAGGGCTTTTCGGCAGTCTCGGGTGGTGCTCCCAAGGCGGGAGCTGTATCTTTTTTCACGGCAGGGCGGGCTTTCCCTATCCGAAGGACAGTGGAATTTGCCGGTTTACCCATTTCAGCCACGGCCTGGATTTCCACCCGGATCGCATCATTTCCCAAACCAAATTCCTTTTCGAGAGTCGCCTTATCGGCGGATTCGCGAACCCATTCCACAGCTTCAATGGCACTTAGGGAACTTACCAGTTGACTCGCGAGATTTTCATCAACCGCAGAGGGGGTCGGAGTGGTAATCTTCCAAAGGTCTTTGTCCTTCTGGAGGGTGATGGGTTCCTTGGCACCCATTCCAAAGAGCCGATAGGATTGCACGGAAGAGGCAGCGGGGGTGGAAATCAGGCGTTCCCGATAGGCCATGGAACCGCGCGTGGCAGTGGCAAAGACCGAATCGTCCACTTCGTTGAGACGGTTGATCCCAACCACCGTTTGGGCTATTTTTTTGTCCTTTTCATTGCGCCTTCCCAATTGGATTTCCATGGTTCGCTCCCGACTTGGCCGGTTTCCAGCAGTATCTTTGGGCCAAAGGGTTGCAACCTCCTTTACTGTCAGGCGCAAAGTTGCCACCGGTTTATCCAAACCAACCGCTTTCCGCTTTTCGGGCGTGGCGGGCACCTGAATATCTTTATCCTTTGCTTCAAGCCCAGCAAGCCGGGTGAGCAATTCGGTGATTTTGGTGGAGTCTGCAGGTGAGTTTGGTTGACCCGGGCGTTCCACCACCCAGGCATTGTCGATTTTGGCGAGTGCAAAAGAAGATTGTCCGGGGATTTCGACACCAACCTTGATGGCATCCGTCGGAACAAAGCGATTGGTCTGGGGATCCCGAAGGACATCAGTTGCGACGAAGATATCATTCAACCCGGCGGCTCGCACCTCAAAAACCTGGGGATTATCGCCCAGTTTGGCAAAGCGAAAATCTTCGGAGGCGGTTTCTTCACCGCCTGGGAAACCGGGTGGGGCTCCGGGAGGGGGTGGGCGAAGTTTTTTATAGGTTCGGGATCTTGAAACATTTCCAATCCGGAGAACGCTCACTCCGCCGTTGTCCAAAACAACCCGGAGCGTTTTTTCGGGCTTGTCCAAGCCTGTTTTGGTGGCTGGTGCTTCCCCGGAGGAATAAAACCGTTCCGCCCAAACATCAGGAACGGCTGCCAAAAGTGCCTCCCCCGCGGTCGGGTTAAGGTTGTCTTGACCAAATGGTTCCGCAAGAGTCCATTGCGGAAAGGGCCCTTCTCCTTTTCGGACCAAGCGAATCTTTTCTGCGGAGGATTGTTCCAGGATTACCTCTTTGGCGGCAAGTTGTTCTTTGCGGATGGGATCGCCAGGCCGGGGCACCCCGGCATCGGGATCCCGGGGCGGTTTGGTTCCCGCAAACAGTCGCCTTTGCCGATAATAATCCAAGGGTCGATTGAGTTGATCGATCAGGCCCGGGGCCAATCGCCAAGCCACTTCCTCACTATTAATGCGGGCAAAAGTCGCCAGGGAAAATCGGTTCGACCCAGCGTTGGCCGGAGGTTGGCCGAACGCAATTTTAAGAAGGGTGCCACCATCGCGGCGGGTTAGTTCCGCAACGATGGCAGGTTTTTCGAGTCCCAATTCTTTCCATTGGTTTGGTGAGGTAATGGGTTGGGGTTCAAAACGGGAATCGGTTAAAGAAAGTGTCCTTGCCAGTTCACGGGCTTCCATCAGGCGAACCGGCCAGTTGCCAGGCAAGGTCCAATCGCCAGGTTTGCTGGATTCCAGGACGAGTTCGTTTTCGCCAAAGGTCAGGCGGATTTTGGCGATTTGGTCCACCTGGAGGCTCAAAGGTTGGTGGGCCACCTGACCTTTGCTTTTGTCGTTGACGAGGGCCCAGCCAAGGCCAAAAGTGGCCAAGGCAAAAAGGGCGAGGGCGGCGGGTCTTCCCCAATTCATGACAGTTGCTCCAAAATGCACCAAAAGAATCGAGAAAGGAGGTTATCTAAGGCGCCTGGTCAATAATACGACAACGCCTGCGAATGCAAAAAACACAGGCAGGCCAAGCTCCATACCCCAACGCCACAAATCGCGTCGTGATTCTCCCATTTCAATTCTCGGGAAAGTCCAAGGTTCACTGGGTCGGGCGAGGGAATCGTCCCGACCGATCAGCCAATTGATTGTGTCCAAAGCCAGGCGTTCCCGGCCCGGCCCAAGGTCAGGTCCTACCAAAAACCACGATTCTCCCAACACGCCCATCCGTACGGTTCCGGGATTCTTTTCCCCGGGGCCAAACCAGGTTTGGGGAAGGGTAGCTTCGACGGCGGCACCTACGGGGAAAGGGCCCCGGCGACGCGATTCGAGCGTCCCTTTGGAAGGATCGTCTTTGCCATCCTTGGAAGCCTCAAACGAGGGGACCCGGTCGGCAGTGGGGAACGGGCGGTCCTCGTTCCAGGAATCGGCCGAGGTCATCAGGATGTCGGGGTCAAAGGCAATGGGCAAGGCGTTTTCGGCGGCCTCGAAATAAATGGGCCTTGGATGGCGCATGCGGATCTGTGGATTTTTATCTTTCCCAAGACTGCGCGCCGCAAGTTCCTGGCTGGCACGGATGGGGTGGGGAGGCAGGTTTTTGTCCACCAGATATTTTGGGGCCAATCCGGGAGGGCGACCAATTCCTGAAATCCAATTGCTCAGTAATGGTGGCACCTGAACGCCGGTCCCACCGGTGAGGACGCCTCCCATTTGCTCACCAAACGCCTCGCCCTCGACATCGAATAATACTGTCTGTTTTCCCAGGCGGAAGCCGACTTCGGAGAGAAGATTATCAATGCCATCCGGAGTGGCAAATCCAGGTGGAGGGGGACCAGCGTCGGGTTGATCATTGGTCGGACCCGCCGTTACAAGAAGTGGCCTGCCCCTTTTGAGGAAATTCTTGACCGCCGCAACCTGTTCACCGTCAAGGCTGTGCAACCAACCGGGGAGGTTTTTATCGTCGGTGATCACATCATTGAGGGATGGCCTGGGCAGGATAAGGAGATCCACATCCGCCAGAAGATACGAGAGTTTGCCTTGCAAATCGCTCATCCGGCGCTGTTCGGCAACGGCATCTTCATCAATGGTAATGCGTTCCTTGGCCACCTCTTCCGTAAGTTTTTGATCGCGTTTGGCTGCATCGGCCAAGGCCTCAAGGGCGTAGTCAAACTCTTCGATTTGTGCGGTTCGATTGAGCTCTGTCAGTTTTCTGCCACGAAGGACTTGGGCATATGTTTTTTCCAAATCGGACAAGGATTTATCTTTCCAAAGTTGACGGATTTCCTTGACCTGTTTTTCGGCGTTTTGACGATTTTTAAGGGCGATCTGAAGTCTTTGTTGGCGGGCCTCGATCCGGTCCAGGCGGCTTTCGTCAAAGGTATAGACAACCGCAGACGCTGGGCGGGAACGGATCTTTTTGAGGACAAGATCGCGAACATCAAAGCCCCGTTCAGTAAGGGCTTTGCGCAACCCGGAAAGGCCATAGGCATCGACACCTTTGGTGGAAAGCCACTCATCGACAACGCCAATGGCAATACGGGGTGGTCGTTCCTGAAGGTTTAAAAGCCTACGGACAAAGGGGGCGGCTCCGGGTGGTCCGGTTTCCAGGGTGTTTTCCCCTGGAATGCCCTGGGGCAAAAGCACCAGATTTCCCCGGTTTTTGTCCGCTTCCTGACTGGCGGTTTTGTCAAGTCGCAAAAACTCAGCAAAGCCTAGTTGTTGAAGAAACTCAAGGGGCTTGCCCTCGGAATCCTTCCCCCCCATGCCGTGAAAGAAAATGCTGTTTTCAGGGGCAATCTCAATCGCCTGCCGGAGCTTTGGAGCCTTGGCGGTAACGATGCCCAGCCGTTTTTCGTAATCCTCGTCCTCCACATCGAGGATGTCCACCTGAAGCGACCCTGGCCCGGCCTCACGAAGGAGTCGGGCAAGATCGTGAACCTTTTCGACAATTTTTCGCTCGGCGGCAAGGTCCCACCGATCCGGACGGTCGGATAACCCTGCAAGAGTACGGTGCCTTTGCAGAACAACAACCCGAGTCTCCCCCTGAAGTCTTGAAAGGGGATCGGCCAAAACGGCAGGAAGGGTAAACAATTGATTGCGGGTCCCATCATGTCGTTTATGAAACTCAAATCCGATCCAGTTGATGCCGCAAAGAATAGCCAGGCTAAATCCCAATTCCATAACCCGAGGCAGTCCCTGGCCGCTCCGGCCAGTCAAGGATTGAAATAAGCCCCGGAAAATTTCGACGACAACGGCCAATCCTGCTGCCAAAAGACCCGCAATCAGGACTTTGGCCACTGTGCTTGTGGTTTCACCGGATAGTAGTTTTACAAGGTTGGTTCGGGCGGTTTCAAATGCCTGACCCAAATCGGCCGGATTCAGCACCACAACCGATGCACTTGCCGCCAATAACCCTGCCATTCCAAGGATTCGCAATACAAACAAAAATCGACCTGACCAGCGGCCCGAAAGCCTGCGATGGTCCAAGGTGCGGGTTTTCTTTTTTAGCTCCATCGCCTTGCCTCCACACCACGAACCGTCATCAATAGGCAAAACGCAGTGACGCTTGCGTAAAGCACAAGGGGCCGACTATCCAGGATTCCCCGACCAAAAAGCTGATCCATATGCACAGGAACACTTAGGTATTGAACCCAAGGCCCAAGGTTTGATCCGCCTGGTTGAGTGCCAATAAACCCAGCCATAATGAACGGCAATCCTATGGCCAAAGCAACCACCGCACTCACCAGTTGGTCGCGCACCATGCTGCTTACAAGGATACCAATGGAAAGGAACATGGCCCCGGAAGCAAACATGCCCAAATAGAGGCTTAGAGCAGGAAAGGGATCCACCACAGAGGTTACCTCAACCAGGTGTGGACCTTTGGCACCGAAATGGACAAACCCTCCCCAAAGGGAAAGCCCTACCCCAACGGCGAGGATGAGTAGTCCGATCAGACGGAAGGCTGTGCCCACCTGAAACAGCATTACAAGCAGGCCTGTCAGGGTCATGGCTAAGCCAATCAGCATTCCCAGAGAGGTAGGGTCGGTGGGCAGGGAATCAGGAAACACCGCTTTCACCCCCAAAAGGGCGGGCATGTAGAGTAATGTGGGCAGCCAAAGGACCGTGTAAAAGGCCAGACATCCGACGAATTTTGCCAACACCAATTGCCAGTCGCGAAGGGGGCTGGTCATGAGTAGCTCGAGTGTTCCCGAGGCCCGTTCCTCGGCGAAAAGGCGCATGGTTAACAGGGGAGCCAAGGCGGCAAATACAACCCAAAAACGCTGATCGGCAAAAAGGGCGCGCACCGGCCACTCTACCCCGCGAGGACCTGTCGCTGTAAGGTTTTCAAGGACCCCGGCAAAAAGGATTCCAGTAACCCCCAAAAAAATCACCATCACCACATAGGCAATGGGGGAGGTAAAATAGGCGATAAATTCCCTTCTGATGAGACTTCGCGCTTCGAACAATCCCCAAGCCATCCAAAGCAATAGGCCAAAAAGGGCAAGGAGGACTACTGCCGCCAGGATAAACGGCAATGGGTCCAATTGTTGCATAACAGGCTCCACCTATTCAGGAAAAAAGGATCAGGCTGCGGAGGCCGCATTTTCCACAAGCCGCAAAAATCGTTGTTCAAGGGTCTGCCCACCCACACAAAGCTCATCAAGGGTCCCGGAGGCGAGAACGCGACCTCGCGCGATGATGATGGCCCGGTCACAGGTGTTTTCCACCTCGGACAATATATGGGAGGACAAAAGCACGGTGTGGTGGCGTCCCAACTCGCGGATCAACTTGCGCATTTCGACGATTTGGGAAGGATCCAGCCCCGCTGTGGGTTCATCAAGGATCAGGACTTTGGGATCCGCCAATAGGGCATCCGCCAAGCCCACTCGTTGGCGGTAGCCGCGTGAAAGGGTCCCAACAAGTTGGCCACGGACATCCTCAAGCCAACAACGGTCCACCACCTCTTCGATGCGTAGCGAGGCGGCGGCACCATGGATTCCTTTCAGGCCTGCCCGAAACCGGAGGTACTCAACGGTCTTCATTCCAGGATAGAGCGGGCAATTTTCAGGCAGATAGCCAATACATTTTCTGGCTTCGACCGGTTGACGAACCACATCAAAGCCAGAAACGCTGGCTTGGCCTGTGCTTGGGATCAAAAACCCGGCCAGAATGCGCATGGTAGTCGATTTCCCGGCACCATTAGGCCCAAGAAACCCCACCACCGTGGTTTTTCCTATCGCAAAACTCACATCGGAAACGGCTTGGTAATCGCCGTAGTAATGGGTTATGTGCTTTGCCTCAATCATGGTTTGGTTAGCCTTGGTGGGATTGGGTGACTGTGGCTTTTAGGGATTATATAAGGATTTTTCCAAGGTCGAATCCCCGTAGGAGATTGTTCCAATTCCCTACACCTTTTTTGAGATCAAGGTTCGAAAGTAGACCGGCCCAGGGATTGCCAATATCCGTCTCGGACCGGTGCCTTGGGTTCCAATTGCGGTTATTTGTTTCTCCTTGGGTGGCAACAATCCTGGACACCCACTTTTTGCCTTGGTGGTCGAATACAATCAAATCACCAGCTTTAGGAGACGACCAAAAATAGGCAAGTCGGTTAAAACAATAGCGTTCACCATCCTGCAAAGTAGGCTCCATGCAATCTCCCTGAAGGAGGTAAATGGGAAACAATTGATAAATGGAAAACAGTATAAATCCTGCCACAAAAAACACAAAAAAGACAAACCTTGGCCCTCGTCCCTGGAACAGTTTAGGCAGGATTGAATCCGGTTGGCCCATTACCGTTCAGAACCTGTCCAAAACAGCGATTTTTAGGGATCTTTCCAGTATGCGTTCACGGGTTTTAGTGCTAAACGGGTATAGGAATAGTAGCCAGGGTCCCGATTTTCTCAACCCTGTAGTGGGATGAGTCGAGGTGAGGGAAGCTTTTTCCTGAAGGATTCGATGCAAGACCTGATGTATTCC